>JBKQQS010000092.1:0-12032 GCA_052144215.1 Rhodomicrobium sp. | reverse complement strand
GCGGCTGCTTTCGGGACTGCTCAGCTTCCTAAATTTGCCGAGGACCTGTTTAAGGCCGAAAGTGTGGCCTGGGACGAAGTTGATAGTTTTTACAAATGGGCTACTGAAGAGATATTTAAACAAGAATTTGCGCTTGGCGATACAGATGCAATGGACGCCTCGTATGAAGCCTATGAAGTCACAATGAAGGAACTAAAGAAAGGTAAGTTCTCAGAGAAGCGCTGGCTTATACCTACTTCCGAAGTACCGCTGACGAACTTGGTCCGCGAAAGCATCCTCGCCGAGGCCGATCTGCCCTACCGCTTCACCGCGCTGACGCCGTGCTTCCGCGCCGAGGCGGGCGCGGCGGGCAGGGACACGCGCGGCATGATCCGCCAGCATCAGTTCTACAAGGTCGAGATGGTCTCCATCACCGCGGCGGACCAATCGGAGGCCGAGCATAAGCGCATGACCAAATGCGCCGAGGAGATCCTGAAGCGGCTCGAGCTTCCCTACCGCACCATGGTGCTGTGCTCGGGCGACACCGGCTTCGCCTCGCGCAAAACTCACGACATCGAGGTCTGGCTGCCCGGCCAGAACACCTACCGCGAGATTTCGAGCTGCTCGAACTGCGGCGACTTCCAGGCCCGGCGCATGCAGGCGCGCTACCGCCCGGCCGAGGGCAAGGACATCCAGTTCGTGCACACGCTGAACGGCTCAGGCCTCGCAGTCGGCCGCACGCTCATCGCCGTCATGGAGAACTATCAGGAGAAGGACGGCAGCATCCGCGTGCCCGAGGTGCTGCGGCCCTATATGGGCGGGCTCGAACGTATTTCGACTTAATCGTAATCCTAAGCAAACTCTCTTATCCTCGCCAACGGATGTGAGGAGGGTCAACCTCGCGAAGGGTTGCACCAAGCCAAGCGGCAGTATTCGGGGATAGGCCGGACTGTCCGTTGGAAGGGGCCAAGCGGGAGTGAGGTCCAAGGCCGCTATGGTCCCGGCGGACCCAAGATGAACCCTCAGCCTCTGGTCAATTGCGCCTGCACGCCGTTCGCACAATCGGCGAGCCGATTCGATTGCGGTCACTCAGCCGATGGGATCATGACAGCCCATCTTCCGATACCTCATTTGTTCGCGGTGGCTTTTCATAGCATACCCCCCTTGTTGCGTTAAGGGGCTTGTAGCCGAGGCTAAAACAAAATGGCGCAAACAGCTTCGCGTAACCGATTGAGTTCGCCTTCATTGTGCCTGAGAAGTTCGTGCGCCCAGACGGTTTGAGTTCCGTTCTGGCAGTCCTCCGCCATCGTTCTGCCAATGTCCTCATACGAACCGAGCCCAGCCTGCTTGAGCTCCTCCGGTTCAGTTTGGGCGCCAAGGATAAAGACCCGATCAGTGAGAGAGGCGGGGATTTGCTGCTGCACTTTCTGCAGTCTATTACCATCACCATCGAAGTCTATCAACAAAACTATAAACCTATTTTCAAACTTATCCATAAGGGGAGCATGGTCTGCGACAAAAATCTCACAAACATGACGCCAACCCCGCGCCACCGGTTCTATCTGAACCTGTCCAACACTGATATTCAGGACGAATCCGTTTGCTAATTGCCGGTTAGCGTCGTCTTCAGGGATTATGAGGACGTGAGGCTTGTACCTATTGACGCTCATGAAGGTACATCGCCCCGAAGAAGCGCGTTCACAAAGTCACCTTTCAGGTCTCCCTTGCTCCGGAGATCCTCAACGGATCTCGAGATCGTGGGTTCAAGATGACTGTTCCTAAATAGAACCAGTGTATTTTCATCTGAAAAGCGGCGGATGGCTTCAGGATTATGCGAAGTTACGATTAGCTGCCCCTTGTCCCGGAACGCTTTGCGAAGCGCCATAATGGAGGAACCGACCTCTGAAGGTGCAAGGAAGTTATCGGGCTCATCCCAGAAACAAAGCAAAGGGCCATACGCATCGTTTGCTGCAATTGCAAGTGCACATATCATGAAACACTTCTCGCCATCCGATAGATCATCGAAAGGAAACTCAATATTTCCCTGTTGATTTGAAAACTGTATAAATACGCTTCTGTTCTCTCTGCTAACGACTGGATTCTTTATTGCCTGGAAATCCGGCATCACCTCTTTTAGGTACTCGCTTATCTTTGTATAGGCGAATGGCGCCGACACTAGCAGGCCAGAAAACCATTCGCCGAAATTGGTCACGTCAGGATCAGGCTGGAGCGTCTCCGACTCCGAGTCGCCCCGCATCAGGCTTGGTATCGGCCGGAGAATGAGCGTGTTTGCGAGCCACTGCCTGAAGATAAATATAGGATCAATTGTTGACGTATGCTGAACAATCGGTAGAGCGACCAGATGCCAGTCGATGCCAAAGCCGGCCTCTGCTTCCCGTCCGGGCCTTGTAAGCTGAACTTGGGCCAACTTACGAGTAAAGATTGGCTTTCCGCCAACTTCAAGTTTCTCTTCGGCTACGCGAAGCTCTTTGAATCCAGATGGAAATTCGAGAGCTAGCGCATAGGTGTAGATTTCGGAGTTTAGCTTCACCTCGATTTCAAATCGTACAGGTACTTCAGCGCGTCCGCGCGTCAGATCCTTCGGGCGGACAAGATCGCCTACCCGGTTTGTTCCCCGCGCGATTCTTTGCAGAATTTCCAGCGCCATCCCAACGGACGTCTTGCCCGCACCATTCTGCCCTATCAAAAGGACGGACGCCATCTTATCGAGTCGCAGCTCGAAATTTTCCAGGCACCGGAAGTTGTGGATGTAGATTCTTCGTATCATATCGAGAGCATACAGGCTCCCTAAAGCCCTATGAAAGAGAATTCTTGCTTTTCGTCGCTATCGATCGGACATCTCAACCGGCGCGTCCGTGCCGCCCAGTTTGACGTCAGGGTGTCTCCGCCGCAATTCTAGACCTTCGACATCGCCGCTGGGGATGGCCGGTCGGGGTTTGCGTTCCAAAATCAAGCGCATGCCCGCTTCCGGACCCCAAAGGGAAGTACCCCTTCCGGCGGCTGCTGAAAGAAGCGCCGCCCAACGGCACTATCTGGAACGCCCGGCCCGCATGGTTACCGCCGGCATGGTAAACGGCATCCCGCGATATTTTTCCCCGCCGTATTTTTGCGTTTTTTTTCGCGATTCAGGCCGATTTCTTGATTCCTGGAATCCCGTTAATTATCTTTTTGTCACCGCGGTAAGCTTGGCAAAAGGTTTTGCTAAGAGGCTGGAAAGGTTTCGGAGAAGGTTCCGGTTAGGCCTAACGGCTCATTGGCGTGGACGCCGCGGAGCGCCATCCATTGGCGGGCTGGAAATCGTCGCGGCTTAGATCTGCTCGTCGCGGCATGCGCCGGGGCTAAGATCGTGAGCTGGCCTCGCAAAACCTCCCGCCGCAGTGTATAGTTTAGCCATGGCAGCACTGGCAAAACCGAATCTCGTGACCGTGCCCGAATATCTGGCCTGGGCTGAGAACCAGCCGGAGGGAAGGTTCGAGCTGCATGACGGCGTCATTATCGGCATGGCGCCGGAGCGCGTGGGGCATGTTCATGCCAAGTTCGCGGTGGCAGCCGCGCTGAAAGATGCCATTAGAAAGGCGGGCGTGCCTTGCCAAGCTTTTGTCGATGGCCTTGGCGTTCAGATCGATGAATGGACAAGCTACATCCCCGATGCCCTCGTGAATTGCGGCGAGCGCCTGCCGCTCGATGCCATGCTCGCGCCCGCGCCTGTGATCGTGGTGGAAGTCCTATCTCCCTCCACCCAGGGGCACGATCGCATCCGCAAGCTTTTCAATTATCTTCGTGTGCCCTCAATCGAGCACTATTTGACAATCGATACGGAGTTCCGGCGCATCGGCCATCACAGGCGGGGCCCGGACGGCACCATCGTCTCCGCCGTTGCAAGCGGCGAAAGCCTCGTGCTCGATCCGCCGGGCCTGCGCCTCAGCTTGACCGGCCTCTTCGAGGAGGCGTGAGGACGTGGTGCCGTCATCTTCCGGGAACGGCGCATATGCAATCCGCTATCGTTCAAAACACATCGCTTCGTTTCGCAATTACGCGCCTGCGGCAAACTTGATGTAGGCACGGGCGCCGCATTCACGTAAAACCGAAGCATGCGGATTCTCATCACCAACGACGACGGCATCGAAGCGCCCGGCCTCGATGTCCTGCAAAAGATCGCCTCGGACCTCTCGGACGATGTCTGGGTGGTCGCGCCCGAAACCGACCAGAGCGGGGCCGCGCACTCGCTGACGCTGCACGAACCCTTGCGCCTGCGCAAGCTTTCGGAGCGCACTTACGCCGTCAAAGGTACGCCGACCGATTGCGTGATCATGGCCGTGCGGCATGTGCTCAAGGGCGAGGAGCCGGCGCTCGTGCTGTCCGGCGTCAACCGCGGCGCGAACATTGCCGACGACGTGACTTATTCGGGCACCATCGCGGGAGCCATCGAAGGAACGATGCTCGGCATTCCCTCCATCGCCATGAGCCTGGCGGTAAATTGGGAGGACCAGAGGAAAATCCATTGGGAGACGCCCATGCAGCATGGCGCAAGCCTGGTGCGCAAGCTCCTTGAGGCGGGCTGGCCGCGTGACGTATTGATGAACGTCAATTTTCCGGACCGGGAACCAAGTAAGGTTCAGGGTATTCAGATTACCGAGCAAGGCAGGCGCAATCAGGATTATTTGCGTGTCGAAGATCGCCTCGATACGCGGGGCAATCCCTATTACTGGTTCGGGTTCCTGCCGCGCTCGCTGCATCCCAGCCACGGCACCGACATGTGGGCGATCAAAACCGGCGCGATATCGGTAACGCCGCTTTATCTGAATTTAACGCATGCTGAGACGTGCCAGAAGCTATCGGGGCTTCTGACGCCGTAGCGGGAAGCGGGCTCGAAGCGGGGCGCCGCTTGAGGAATAATGGTTATGAGAGACGATACGCTGCGGGAGCTGCTGCGCAGCCTTCAGCTTAGCGGAATTTCGGATCCCCGCGTGCTCGATGCGATGGCCCGCACGCGGCGGGAGGATTTTATCTCCAACGCTCAGCTCAAGGCGCGCGCCTACGCCAACGAAGCGCTGCCCATCGAATGCGAACAGACCATCTCTCAGCCCTATATCGTTGCTTACATGACCGAGCGCCTTCATGTGACGGCGCATCACGGCGTTTTGGAAATCGGCACCGGCTCCGGCTATCAGGCGGCGATCCTGTCCCAGCTGGCGCGCCATGTGTACACCATGGAGATTTATCGCGAGCTGCACCTCCCGGCTGCGGCAAGGTTCGCTGAGCTTGGGCTGACAAACGTTACCGCTATCCATGGCGATGGCACAAAGGGATGGCCGCAGCCCCGGCTTTTCGACCGGATTATCGTTACAGCGGCCGCCGCGGAGGTTCCGGAGATTTTGCTGGATCAACTTGCGCCATGCGGGTTCATGGTTATTCCCATCGGTCCGCCCGACGGACAAAGGATTATGCTGATCACGCGCAGCGGCGGCCGCGTGGAATATCAAACCCTGCTTCCCGTTCGCTTCGTGCCGCTTCTGCCAGAGGACGAATGACAGCGGGGTCTGCATAACGATTCGAAAATTACCGGCCGTTTAAGTTAATCTTAAGCCTTACGTTGCATAACTCTTACACAGAGAGGTGCGGCGATGAGTAATGTTGTAAAGGGGCGGCGCGGCCCCAGTCATTTTCGCGCGGCTATGCATTTGACTTTCGGTTGCGTTCTGTTGGGCGGGTGCAGCGCCGGCTCCGGCAGATTCGATTCGTCCTCCTTCGGGAGCGGCTACGACGCAGGAGCGTCAGCCAAAACGGCCGCAGCGCCTTCGCAAAAGGTTGCGGCAGATACCTCACAAACGGCTCAGCAGGCGAGCTATAGGCCCCAGCCGCAAAGCGGCTATTTGCTGGCGAGCGCAAGCCAAGGCCAGCAGAGCGGCTATCTTCAGGTCTCACGGGTGGACTTGCCCCCGCTTCCCCAGGCTACGCCTGCTCAGGGAACGAAAACGGCAGACGGCTACGGCCCCTATAACCAGCCTCCGATTTCGGACGGCAGCTACACGGGTCCCCGCGTCTACACCCCATACGAGGAGCCGCGAGGCGACGCGCCCCCTCCTGCAGCTTACGCGCCGGATCAAGGCGATCCGCGCGGTTTCGATCGCGGAACGCAGCCAGCGCCCCGGGATTTTTACCGGCCTTCCGATGGCGGAGCGGGCGATGCGCGCGCGTACCAGCCGCAGCCCGGCAATTATTACCGGGACGGGGAATCTTACCAGGACGGCCAAGGCCCCGGATATGACAGGCTGCCCGAGCGTGGCGCTTACGCTTCACCGCGTTCGCGTAGCAACCATCCCGAGGGCGAACGGATAAGGGTCGAGCCTGGCGACACGCTCTACTCTCTCGCACGGCGTTACGGCGTGACCGTCGATATGATCGCCCGCGCGAACGGCCTCACGACCGTCTACGTGCGCCCCGGCACAATTATCTACATTCCACGTGCGGACCCCGCGGCCTATGGACCTGCGCAGACGCCGGCTCCTTCAGCGCAAGCGGGAGCCTGCAGCGGCGCTCACTGCCATGTGGTGAAGCCGGGTGAGACGGTCGCGGGCATCGCCCGCATCTATAATCTAACCGAGAAGCAGATTGCCGAAGCGAACAATCTGACGAGCAGCGCGCTGAAAGCCGGGCAGACGATCGTAATTCCGCCGGCCAGGGAGGCGCCGCGGCGTGCCATCGCTTCTGCGCAGGATCGCGCGGCACCGCCCGCGGGACAAAGCCTGCTGACGCCTGCGCCCGGCGCGGACCAGCCGGTAAACCCAGCCGTCAAACCCGGCCCCGCCCCAACCCCGGTACCGCTCCAGCAGGCACCCGAGTTCAAAGCTGCCGAGCTTACACCGCTGCCGGAGGCATCCTGCGAAGCCGCTCTGGCGAACCCGCAGCCTCGTATGGGCAATACGTTCCGCAAGCCCGTCGAGGGCAAGACGATTGCACAATTCGGGCCTCAGCGGGACGGCACGGTCAACGAGGGCGTCACGATCTCCGTTCCGAAAGGGACGCCGATCAAGGCTGCCGAGAATGGCGTCGTTGCCTATGCCGGCAACGAGCTGCCAGGTTACGGCAATCTGATCCTGATCCGGCATGCCGACGAGTATGTGACCGCCTACGCTCACGCAGACTCGATCCTTGTCAAGAAATGCGATGTGGTCAAACGTGGGCAAACGGTGGCAACAGCCGGCACGTCCGGCGATGCGAGCCAGCCGCAGGTGCACTTCGAGATCCGCAAGAACTCGAAGCCCGTCGATCCGTCCCCGCTTCTGGGGTCGTAGAACCAAAAGCCGGATCGCGCCTGAAACGCGATTCCGGCTTTAAGTCTGCAAGCGGAAGCAGCGCTGGACGGAGAACCGGCAAGCGCGCTCCGCTTTATTCACGCAAGCATGGCCGCTCGCCGCAGTTGCCGTAAACGAACAGAACCTTGAGATCGGTCAGGGGCGTGAAATCCTGCTTTTCCGCAATGAAAGAGCGGCCCTCACGGCGTAAGGTCAATCCAGCTATTGGGCACCGGCTATTCTCCTGAGTACGTGAAGATTTGATCAAGCCGCATCGATCTACCGCGAGAAAAGATCGCGATAGCTGTCCCGGAGCAGGTTTTTCTGAACCTTCCCCATCGTGTTTCTGGGCAGGCTTTCCACAAACAGCACCCGCTTCGGCAGTTTATAATTGGCGAGCCGCTGCTTTAACGGCTCCAAAATATCCGCTTCGGTAAGCTCGCTCTTGGTCTTCACGACGAGCGCCACGACGCCCTCGCCGAAATCGGGGTGGGCAACGCCGATAACGGCGCTTTCGGCGACGCCGTCCAGGGCATCGATCTCGCTCTCGACCTCTTTGGGATAAACGTTATAGCCTCCCGAGATCACGAGGTCTTTGCCCCGCCCAAGGATGTGGACATAACCGGCTGCGTCGATTTTGCCGAGATCGCCCGTGATGAAAAAACCGTCCTCGCGAAACTCGGCCTTGGTCTTATCCGGCATGCGCCAATAGCCTTTGCATACGTTGGGCCCGCGCACCTCGATCATGCCGGTCTCTCCGGACCCAAGGATTTCGTCGGTTTCAGGATTGGCAATCCGCAGCTCGACGCCCGGCAAGGGCCGGCCCACGGTTCCCGGCACGCGCTCGCCGTCGTACGGGTTCGAGGTGTTCATGCCGGTCTCGGTCATGCCGTAACGCTCGAGGATAGCGTGGCCGGTGCGCTCCAAAAATCCGCGAAAAGTATCTGGGAGAAGCGGCGCGGAGCCGGAAATGAACACGCGCACATGCTGCGCGGCCTCGCGCGTTAGCCGGGGATCGGCGAGCATCCGGACATAGAAGGTCGGCACGCCCATCATGACCGTGGCGCGGGGAAGCAGCCGGAAAATCTCGTCCGGATCGAATTTCGGCAGGAAAAGCATCGAAGCGCCGGACATGAGCGCCACATTGCTCGCCACGAATAGCCCATGCGTATGGAAGATGGGGAGCGCGTGTAGCAGCACGTCCTCCGATGTGAAGCGCCAAGTCTCGATCAGCGCGCGAGCGTTGGACGAGAGGTTTCCGTGCGTGAGCATCGCGCCCTTGGAGCGGCCGGTCGTGCCAGATGTGTAGAGGATTGCGGCGAGGTCATCGGGCCCGCGGGGAACGCTGGCAAAGGCACTAGGTTGCGCGTGCGCCAAGGTCATAATGCTGCCGCTGCCTGCCGTTCCGAGCGTGTGGCAATGAGCGACCCCGGCATTTGCGCAAAGCTTCGCGCCGGCTTCTGCGTGTTCCGGCCGGCAGACGAAAACGGCGGGCCCGGCGTCTCTTAGGAAGTAATCCAGCTCGGCCTGTGTGTAAGCGGTATTGAGCGGCAGGTAGACCGCGCCAGCCCGCAAGCACGCGAGATAAAGAAAAAGCGCTTCGGGCGACTTCTCGACCTGCACAGCGACGCGATCGCCCGGCTTTACGCCCAGGGCAGCGAGCGCATTGGCAAGCCGCGCGGAGGCGTCAGCCACATCGCCAAACCGGTAGCGTTTCCCGCCGCCGGATTCGAGCGCCACTTTCTCGCTGTCCGGCCAATTGGAGCTGAGTTCAGAAAAAAGATTGCCTGTATCTTGCACGTTGCGTACCCGTCTAGCATAGCGCTCTTTGCATACAAAACACCATGCGGTGCCAGAAAGACAACCTCTTCGCGTAATGCGGGGCCTGATCTCTCGAAGCAATGTGGAGCAACCGATTTCCGGGCACATTGACCTGAGAAGAAATGCCAGAGGTATTGTCTATGAAGACAATAGCGTACGCTGCGGCTTGGCTGTTGTCATCCCCTCTGCTGCTTATCGCGCCAGCTTCGCTCAACCGCCTGGCCCGGAAGCTCAAAGGGCGGCGTCAGTCAGCTCGCTGATAAAAACCCCCTAATTTTCGGAACAGTCGACAGGTACCGCAACGAGCTGGACGCCGCCGCCGCTGAAAGCAGCCTCAAGCGCAGGGACGAGGCCCTCGGCGGAAGCGACGCGGGTGCCCTTGGCGCCGTGCGCGGCGGCGTAAGCGGCGAAGTCCGGATTGCCGAATGAAAGCCCAAAATCCCCGATCCTCGACGAGCAGCACAACGAGGTTCAGCTTGAGCCGGATCGCCGTCTCCAGATCTTGCGAATTCATCATAAAGCCGCCGTCGCCGCATAGGGCCATGACGCGCCGCCCCGGATTGTGCAAAGCGCGGCAATCGCCGGCGGCAGCCCCGCTCGCATACTGGCGAACGCGTTGTCGAGGAGGATCGTGTTGGCGATGTGTGTGCGCGACGGTGCGGGCGGGATGTTACCGGTTGAAGACAGGTTCTGATCCGGATGGAGGGCACGGCGCGGGCGGCTCCAGCTGAGGCCGGGCGGTTTTAACAGCGGCGTCTTGCCCGGAGCATCGGGGTTTGTTATCCCTGTTGCCTGCGTTTCCGGAACGAGCGTTTCTTAACGCCCGACGTCTCGCCGGGTCTCGTCCGGTTTCTATTTCCTGGAGGGGTGCTAGAGTGGTTGAATAGACCGGTCTTGAAAACCGGCATACGCGCAAGCGTATCGTGGGTTCGAATCCCACCCCCTCCGCCAACCGCCGGTTTTTCGTATTCAAAAACAGCCGCTTACAAGAAAACTGGCGAACCTATTCTGGGATCGATTCACACCCGCCTTGGCGCAAGCATCCTAATAGCATCATCGCGCTTTTTATAATCCCGCTCCTCTGAGCGCCCACAGACAAGTCCTCTTGAGGTTCGCCCGTTGCGGCTGCATCGGACTTGGATCGGTTGCGGCCGGCAGAAGTTCGAATAGGCGGAAGAAGGATGGGATTGCGAAGCTTTTCATACTGCCATCCTCCTCCGATGGGATCCAGCATAGTCTACCGTTTCAACATGGATGCAAGGATCGCCCGCTGACACGTGACCGATAACGCGTGCAGAAAGATAGCCGCCGTCCACGATCGTCTGCAGAACGGTATCCGCCCGCCCCGGCTCGCAAGAAATCAGCAGCCCGCCAGAGGTCTGAGGATCCGTCAAGAGGTTGCGCCTCCATTCCGGGAAATCGGCTGGAAGCCTGACGCTCGCCCCATAGCTCGCCCAATTCCGCTTCGATGCGCCGGTAACATAGCCCTTCCGCATAAGCCTTTCAGCATCCATCAAGAGCGGCACCTCCTCGCTGCGAATGACAATCATGTGTCCTGAGCCCTTGGCCATTTCCATTGCGTGCCCTAATAGTCCGAAACCCGTGACATCGGTGATGGCGTGAACATCGGGACTTTTGGCAAGGTCTGCGCCAATAGAATTAGTCAGCGTCATCGTCGCAACCATTTCTGCGTAGTTCTCCGGCGCCAGGGCGTCTTTCTTGAATGCGGCGGAGTAAATCCCTACCCCGATTGGCTTGGTTAGGATCAGCCTATCGTCAACACGGGCCTCGTCATTGCGGCGAACATGCTCGGGCCGGCAGGTGCCGATCACGGCAAGTCCATAGACAGGTTCGGGGCAATCGATCGAATGGCCGCCTGCAACCGGAATTCCGGCAGCTGCGCAGACGGAAGCGCCACCATTTAGAATTTCGCGCACCATGTCCACGGGCAGCTTGTCGAGGGGCATCCCGAGGATCGCCAGCGCCATGATCGGCTTGCCGCCCATCGCGTAAATGTCGGAGATGGCGTTGGTGGCCGCGATCCTGCCGAAATCGAAAGGATCGTCGACCATAGGCATAAAGAAATCGGTTGTGGCAAGAATGCAAGTATTCCCGTCGAGCTGCCACACTGCTGCATCATCGCAAGTTTCGGTGCCAACCAGAAGCTGTTTGAAAGGCGCGGCGGCCGGCTTTTCCGTCAGAAGCTGCTGCAGGACCGACGGTGCGAGTTTGCATCCGCAGCCGCCGCCATGAGCAAGGCTGGTGAGGCGAAGTTTCGGAGCATTCATGTTTTCTTCCTTGTGAAAAAAGAGGGTGGAAACCGTGGCAACCGGCGCGCTGCGCGCCCCCGGCAAAAATCTTGTTTCAGAGATGCATTGAGATTTCCAGGAAGGCTCCCTTGACATCGAAGCCGATGCTTGCGGTGAAGCCCTAAGGCTTTTGCAGCGCCCTGTTGAGATACGATTTGGGATTGTTCAGCGGCAGGCGCCCGCCATTCAGAGGGGCCGGCTGCCGGTGTGCCTAGTCGTGAGCCCCGAACCTCGGGAGCGCAGTTGAGCCGCATTGCTGAATGATTGTCTTTTCTTTTCTAAGAGAGGTCAATGGGCCCTAAGCACGGCTTGTGGCGCAGCTGCAGTCCGCACCTGGGCCACTGCCCCAAAGACCAAGCGGGCGCCCCACCTTAATCCAGACAAGAAGTTTACCTAATATAGTTGAGTGTTTTTGGAAATAATTTCCAAGTTCGCTTGCATAGTCATCGTGCTAATGGTTATCTAGCCTGGGTAATACATTTTTTAGAGAGCCTCACGGAAGCGAAGGAGGCCATAACTAAGTAAAAATGAAGGCCCGGAGGAAGGAAGCGTCCATGAACATCGAAGTCTCCCGCCGTCATTTCATGAAAATGGCGGGGACGGGTGT
>JBKQQS010000091.1:0-5844 GCA_052144215.1 Rhodomicrobium sp. | reverse complement strand
CCGAAGCTTGGCGAGATCGTTGTCGAGGACAGGCTTCCGGCCGGCTTCGATATCGAGAACCCGGCGCTGCTCAAGGGTACGGACCTGAAGGCTTTCTCCTGGCTGCCGAACACTTTTTCGCCGGTCTTCTCCGCTTTCCGCGACGACCGGTTCGTGGCGGCCTATTCGCTCGGCGACCTATCGCGTAAGGTCCCGGCTCAAATGACGATGGCCTATGTCATGCGCGCGGTCACACCCGGCGTCTATACGCATGCAGGCGCACGCGTGGAGGATATGTACCGGGCCGGCCGGTTCGCGCGGACCTCGGGCGCGAAGGTGGAGATCGTGGCGGCGCAGTAAGAGTGTTCTGGATGGTTCACACCCCTCATCCTGTCCTTCTCCCCATGGGAGAAGGGACGCCGCGGCCGCCGCACCGCTTGGAAGGACGGCGCGCAGAGGGTGCAGCAACGCTCCCTCTCCCATGGGGAGAGGGACGGGGTGAGGGGCGCGCATGAGCATGCGAGCGCATGTCCTCCGAGCTTGCTGCGGCGTTACAGTCTTCGCATTGCTTGCGCTTGCCGCTTACGGCCTGAAGCTTTTCGAGCCGCTGCCGCTCGATGCGGCGGCTTCCTCCTCGCGCCTCGTCCTCGACCGCGACGGCCATATCCTGCGCGCTTTCACGACGCCGGACGGACGCTGGCGTTTGGACGCAAAGCCGGACGAGGTGAGCGCCACCTATCTTTCGCTACTCTTGGCCTTCGAGGACCGGCGTTTCTGGCGGCATCCTGGCGTAGACCCGCTCGCGCTCGGACGCGCTGTCCTGCAAAGCATCCGGCACGGACGGCCCGTTTCGGGCGGCTCGACGCTGACCATGCAGGCCGCCCGTCTTTTGCGCGGATCGCCCACCCATTCCTTCACCGCCAAATTCCAACAGATCGCGGACGCTATGCGCCTGGAGGCGGCGCTCTCGAAGCGCGAGATCTTGGCGCTTTATCTGAAGCTCGCTCCTTATGGCGGCAACCTCGAAGGCATCCGCGCCGCCTCGCTTGCCTATTTCGGCAAGGAGCCGCACAGGCTCAGCATTGCGGAAGCGGCGTTGCTCGTGGCTATTCCGCAGTCGCCTGAAACGCGAAGGCTCGATCGCGGCGATAACGGCTCCGCATACGATTCGCTGATGGAAGCGCGAAACCGGGTCATCCGCAGAGCGGCGGAGGCCCATGCCATTAGTCAAGCGGATGCCAAGGCCGCGATGGCCCAGGCGGCGCCGCGCGGCCGCCGCGAGTTTCCAGCGCTTGCCCCGCACATCTCGGAGCGGCTGATCGCTGCGATCCCGGCCGGGGCCGCCATCGCAACCACAATTGACGGAAAGCTTCAGGAAGCGGCGGAGCAGATTACGCGGCGCAACGCGCAGGCCTTCGGCGAGAAGGTCTCGATTGCCGCGCTGGCTGTGAGCAACCGCACGGGCGAAGTCCTCGCCCATGTGGGTTCGGCCGGCTACTTCGACGACACGCGGCTCGGCGCCATCGATATGACGGCCGCGATCCGCTCGCCGGGCTCGGCCTTGAAGCCGTTCATCTACGGGCTCGCTTTCGAGGATGGGCTCGCCCATCCCGAGACCTTGATCGAGGACCGCCCCGTGCGGTTCGACACCTATGCGCCGGTGAATTTCGACAACGCGTTTCATGGCACGGTGACGGTGCGGACGGCGCTGCAGCTGTCGCTCAACGTGCCCGCCGTTAAAGTGTTGAACGAGGTCGGCCCAGTGAAGCTCGCGGCGCGCTTCCGCGATGCTGGGCTACCCTTCGCCGTGCCGCGTAACCTCACCGTCGCGCTCGGCGGCGTGGGCCTGACGCTAGAAAATCTCGCAACGCTTTATGTTGCGCTGGCTCGCGGCGGAAGCACGATTCCAATCGTCTACCAGAAAGATAGCTCCGGTCCGGTTTGGAATGCGTCCGATCCGCCCCTTTTGCTGCAGCCGGCGGCGGCTTGGTATGTCGCAGACATCTTACGCGGCGCGCCAGTTCCAGCAAGCGCTACGCCCGGCGCGATTGCGTTCAAGACGGGTACCTCTTACGGGTTCCGCGACGCATGGGCGGCGGGGTTCGATGGCGATTATACGATTGCCGTTTGGGTGGGCCGGCCCGATGCCACCTCCGTCCCGGGCCTTGTGGGCTTGCGGGTTGCAGCCCCCGTTCTGTTCGAGCTGTTTGCAGCCATCGGCCCGCATCGGGCGCCTTTCGCCGCAGCGCCGGCGAACGTGATCGCTACGCACAAGACGGCCGATCTGCCGCCGCCATTGCGCGTGTTCCGCGAGCAAAAACGCGAAGCGCCCGGCGGACCAGGCCAGGACGCACCTTTGCACATCGCCTTTCCGCCGGCGAATTCGGAGGTCGAGCTGACCTCCGTCGAAGGCAAAACGGACAAGCTGCCCGTCGTCCTGAAGGCCGAGGGCGGAACGCTGCCGCTCACCTGGCTCGTGGACGGCGTGCCGCTTGCCTCTTCGCCGCACCGCCGCGACGCATTCCTGACGCCGCCGGGGCCAGGCTTTGTGCAAATCACAGTGGTCGATGCGGAAGGCCGCTCGGACCGCACACAAATCCGCTTGCGTTAGAGAGGGGGACTTTCCGGCGATCCCGATACACCAGGACAGATTCTAGACTCAATTTTCCGGAAAAACTGCAAAGCAGCGCCGCCCGGCCTTGCTTAAGCGGGTTCATCCGGGCTATCAGGGCGGCTCGCCCTTAACGAGACGTCCAATGACCCTTGAACTTGCGCTGGCTGGAGCGGGACTCGCCGCATGGTTTTATCTGCTCGCTGCGCGGGGCGGATTTTGGCGTGCGAATATCCGCGATGAAACGGACTTCGCGCCGGACCCCGCGGCTTGGCCAACGGTTGCCGCAGTGGTTCCGGCCCGCAATGAGGCTGACGTGATCGGCGCCAGTCTCACGGGCTTGCTGACGCAAGATTATCCGGAACCCTTGCAAGCCGTTCTCGTCGACGATCAGAGCGAGGACGGGACGGCCGATGCCGCGCGCTCCGCCACGAGCGCGCTCGACGCCTCCGATCGCTTGACGCTCGTTGAGGGCAAGCCTTTGCCGCAAGGGTGGACGGGCAAGCTCTGGGCGATGCAGCAAGGCGTGCAGGTTGCGCGCCAGCTCTCCGGGACTCCGCACTATTTGCTGCTGACGGATGCGGACATCGCTTACGACAAAGGCGTAGTACGCCGCCTCGTCGCTCGCGCCGAAGCGCGAGGCTTGGTGCTCACCTCGCTCATGGTCAAGCTCAGATGCGTGAGCTTTGCCGAGCGCGCACTCATTCCCGCTTTCGTTTTCTTTTTCCAAATGCTCTATCCGTTCGCATGGGTGAACCGGAAGAACAGCGCCATGGCGGCAGCGGCAGGCGGGTGCATGCTCGTTCGCAGCGATGCGCTGGAAGCGGCGGGCGGCATCGAGGCGATCCGCTCCTCGCTCATCGACGATTGCGCACTCGGGCGCAGCATGAAAAGGCAGGGGCCAATCTGGCTCGGCTTGACGCAAAGCGCTCACAGCCTCCGGCCATACCCCAGCTTCGCCGATATCCGCCGCATGGTTGCGCGCTCTGCCTACGATCAGCTGAATTATTCGCCGCTGCTTCTGGCCGGAACTGTTGCCGCAATGGCGCTCACCTATCTTCTGCCGCCCTTGTTGGCGGTGTGGGGAACGGGCTTGGCGCAGGTTGCGGCGCTTTTGACCTGCGCGCTGATGGCGGTGGCTTTCTATCCGATCGTGCGCTTTTATGGGCTTTCACCCTTGTGGGCAACGGCACTTCCTGTCATCGCAGGTTGTTATATGGTATTTACTGTGGACTCGGCGTTGCAGCATTGGCGCGGCAGGGGCGGGCTTTGGAAGGGGCGTGTACAGTCGCGCCGTGCGGAGGCATCATGACATCGGCGCCGGTTTGGGACCCAGGCGAGAAAACGCATCGCGACGAGAATTTTCCCGTTGCGTCGCACCTTGTGTCCAAACGGCACCGGGCTCCGATTCTCGCCTTCTACCGTTTCGCGCGCGCCGCCGACGATGTGGCCGACGACCCGGCGCTTTCCGAGAGCGAGAAAATCGGCAAGCTCGATCGATTCGAAGACACGCTGTTAGGCAGGACGGACGATATCGCCGGCGCTCTGCCCTTGCGCGCTGCAATTGCAGAGCGCGGCCTTTCGCCCAAGCACGCACAGGATTTGCTTACAGCCTTCCGCATGGATGCGGGCAAGCATCGCTACGCCGATTGGGATGAGCTTATCCATTATTGTAGCTATTCGGCCATGCCGGTCGGCCGTTTTGTGCTCGATGTGCATGGCGAGAGCCGTGCGCTCTGGCCTGCGAACGATGCGTTATGCGCGGCGCTTCAGATCATCAACCACCTGCAGGATTGCGGCGCCGATTACCGCCGCCTCGATCGCGTCTATATCCCGCTCGATGCGCTGGCTGTGCGAGGCGTTCCCATCGAGGCGCTGGGGGCTCCCAAGGCATCGCCGCAGCTTTTGTTGTGCATCCATGAGCTTGCGGCAAAAACGAAGCAGCTTCTCGGCTCCGCGGAACTCTCGCGGGGCGTCAAGGACCTTCGCCTCAGCCTGGAGGTCGGTGCCATCGAGCGGCTCGCACGCAGGCTTGTGCACATTTTGCTCGAACGGGACCCGCTCAGCGAGCCCGTTCATCTCAGTAAACCTGCTTTTGCGTCCACACTGATAACGGCGGTCATCCTCGGCCTCGGACGGCGCCTTTTCGCGCCGGGCCCCGCCCGGACAGCTGCGTTGGGGAAGCGATGATCAGCCAAGCCGTAGAAATCGCGGACACAGAGCCAAGCGCTGCCGAACGCGCCCATGGCAGCTCGTTTTACGCGGCCATGCGCATTATGCCCCACGGCCAGCGCGAGGCGATGTTCGAAATTTACTCGTTTTGCCGGGCGGTCGACGACATCGCCGACGACCAGGGGCCGGCGGATGTACGCCTGGCTCAGCTGGAGCAGTGGCGGCGCAATATCGACGCGATTTATCTTGGCGAAAGCCGCGCGGATCTTGCCGGCCTCGCGAAGGCCGTTCGCGACTTCAAACTCGAAGCCGAGGACTTCCGCGCCATCATCGACGGCATGGAGATGGATGTCCGGCAAAACATCCAGGCGCCCTCCTTCGTCGATCTCGATCTTTATTGCGATCGCGTCGCCAGTGCCGTGGGACGGTTGTCGTCGCGCGTGTTCCGCCTTTCGCCCGAAAAGGGCAAGCAACTCGCCGAGCACCTCGGCCGCGCCTTGCAGCTGACCAACATCCTGCGCGACCTCGATGAGGACGCCGCGATGGGCCGGCTTTATCTGCCGCGCGAGTTCCTGGCCGAGGCCGGCATAAGCAGCACCGATCCGGTTGCCGTTCTCGCGCATCCCGCGCTGCCGGAGGTTTGTGCGCGGATTGCCTCGCTCGCGCGCTGGCGCTTCGCCGAGGCAGACAAGGTCATGAAGACTCAGCGGCGCCGTACCGTGCGGACGCCGCGCGTCATGGCGGAAGCCTACAAAAGTATCTTGAACGCGCTGGTGGCACGCGGCTGGACCGCGCCCCGCGCTCCGGTCCGGCTCAGCAAGCTGCGCCTCGCTTTCATCCTTTTGCGGCATTTCATCTTTTAGCGATGCAAGACCCCCTCACTCTGTTTCTCATAGCGAGCAGAAGACCCCCTCACTCTGTCTCTCTCCCCGCAAGCTCGCCAAGGCGAGCTTGCATCTCAACGTTATTGCGCTCGCAAGCGAGCGCGACGGGGAGAGAGGACGCCCGAAATGTCCTCTTCCCTTGGGGAGAGAACCGCAGCTCCTTCCCCCTCTCCCCGTCCGCACCCGCTCGCGGGTGCG
>JBKQQS010000090.1:0-81961 GCA_052144215.1 Rhodomicrobium sp. | reverse complement strand
GCGGCGAACCTGTGGACGGCATGGACAAGTCTGAAACTTGCCCACCCGCCCACAGCAGAACAAAAGCAGAAGCAGCGGACATTTGATGCGCTACCTAAACCGGCCAACTTAATTAGCTATCGACACCGGTGTCCACTC
Source organism: Rhodomicrobium sp. (assembly GCA_052144215.1). Taxonomy (GTDB): domain Bacteria; phylum Pseudomonadota; class Alphaproteobacteria; order Rhizobiales; family Rhodomicrobiaceae; genus Rhodomicrobium. The sequence goes on along the minus strand of JBKQQS010000090.1, from coordinate 81,823 downwards.
CGCCATGATGCGAATGGGGATCTCCGGCAGATCGGACGAAAGGCCGTTCAACTCCGCCAACTCGCCAGCCATGGCAAGAAATCTTGTCGTGCAGCTCCTCAAGAGCCGATGCTTCGGTCGCAAGGCCCGTAATGTCAGTGCGCTCGCGATCCCAGGGCTCGCAAGGCGCGCGTTCGGCGGGTAGATCGCCGGCGAGCTGCAACTGCCAGCCTATCGCTGGCCTGAATTTGATTCTATCGGCGATTAAATCGAAAGCTCTCAATCACTGCGCTGCGGGCTTCTTAGCCTCAGCCAAGGCCTGCTCCGCCGCCGCCTTAGCCTCTTCTGCTTTCTTCGCCAAGGCTTCGGCCGACTCCCTCGCGGTCACAGCTTGCTTGAGCCTGCCTTCGGCTGCTGTCAGATCGGCTCTTACCTGCTGGAGCTGCTCATCCCGTTCGCGCTGTCCCTTGGTGGCGCTCGCAGCCTCGCTCTTGGCGGCTGTCAGCATTCGGTTGGCGTCATCCAACTTCAGGAAGAAATACCCGCCGCCGCCAGCCGCGCCGATCAGGATTCCGATGAGTAATATGATCAAGGATCTCAACATCGCCCCCTTAGCCGGAATTCACACGGATTAGTCGCTTTCTAAGCCTTCGATAAACCGCGCGCGTGACGATCTTGTGACGCAATCGCGCCGGCACTAGGACCGGCTCCCGCGCCACGCGGCAGGAGATCGCTGTCCCGTTCATTGATAATGGGCGTACCGGCATTGCAAAGGCCGGTTTGGGGCTGGGCAGTGCCCAGCCCATCGCGCGTGACGTTACGCGGCCCTGTGCAGCATCTCCTCGACATAGTCCCAGTTGATCAGGTGGTCGACGAAGGCCTCGAGGAATTTCGGCCGCGCATTGCGGTAGTCGATGTAATAGGCATGCTCCCACACGTCGACCGTGAGGATCGGCGTGGCGCCGTGCACGAGCGGGTTCTCGGCGTTCGGCGTTTTCATGATTTCGAGCTTGCCATTCTTCACCGCGAGCCAAGCCCAGCCCGAGCCGAATTGCGCCTTGGCCGCCTCGATGAACGCCTCGCGGAACTTGTCGTAGCCGCCAAGATCGCTATCGATCTTCGCCTGCACGGCGCCCGGAAGCTTCCTGCCGCCGCCGTCCTTTTTCATCCACTTCCAAAATTCCGAGTGGTTGTAATGCTGGCCGGCATTGTTGAACAGCGGCGTGTTCTTGCCGAAGCTTTGCTTGATGATTTCTTCGAGGCTTTTGCCCTCTAGCCCTGAGCCCGGCAGCAGCTTGGTGAGGTTCTCGAAATAGGTGAAATGGTGCTTGTCGTGATGATATTGCAGCGTCTCGGCAGACATGTAGGGAGCCAAGGCTTCGTAGGCGTAAGGAAGGTCGGGAAATTGAAATGCCACGGTTCACTCCTTTGCGTCGTTCGGTCATATAGACCGTGTAGCTAAGCAAGCTTCGGGAGGCTGACAAGCGCGGCAAGGGACCAAGCGGCGAGAAAAATACGGGGAAAAAAATAAAGGAGGTATGAAACCCCTGAATTTCATACCTCCCAGAATTTGGCCGAGGAAAGGTTCGTGATGGGTTTACCTACAGGGATCGGACAAGATGGAGAATGCCCCCGCCCGCATGAACGCGAAATGAACGCTACGTTCACCTATGGTTTTACGAAAAGCGGTTCCGCCGCTTACTGCGCCGGACTCGCCCTAATCACGCAAAAGTGAGCTGAAGGAAGCGCGCGTAAATGCGCGTGAGCGTTTCGAGATCGGCAAGCGGAACGCACTCGCTGGCCTTATGCGCTGTGGCGTTGAGCAGGCCGAGCTCGGCCACGGGGCAGAGATTTTTGATGAAACGTGCGTCCGAGGTTCCGCCCGCGGTGGAAAGGAAGGGCTCGCGGTGCGTTTCGGCCTGGATGGCCGCGCTCAGCCTTTGTACGAAGTCTCCAGGGACCGTTACGAAGCTATCGGAAACCGGCTCATAGTCGAGCGTGTAATCGATGCCCGTACCCTGCAGCGCCGCGCTCACTTGGGCTTCGATCCAGGCCTTGAGGCTATCGCCGGTGTGCAGGTCGTTGAAGCGGATATTGAACCGGGCCGTGGCTTTGGCAGGAATGACATTGGTGGCCGGATTGCCGGTGTCGATGCTCGTGATCTGTAAGTTCGAGGGCTGAAAATGCGCGCTGCCGGCATCGAGCGGCTTCATCTTCAGAAGCCCCAGCGCATCGATGAGCGCGGGCAAAGGATTCCTCGCCTTGTGGGGGTAAGCCGCGTGGCCTTGCACGCCTCGCACCGTGAGCTGGCAGGAGAGCGAGCCGCGGCGGCCAATCTTGATCGTATCGCCGGCCGTTTCCTCCGACGTGCATTCCCCAAGAACGCAAGCATCGGGCCGCTCGCCCCGCGCGGCGAGCCAATCCACGGCCTTCTTGGTTCCGTTGATGGCAGGGCCTTCTTCGTCGGCAGTGATCAAGAAGCTGATCGATCCCTCAAGCGGGCTAGCCCTCTCGCGTAAATATTGCTGAACGGCCGCCAGCGCCGCCGCGATGCCCCCCTTCATATCGGCCGCGCCCCGGCCATAAAGGACGCCGCCATCGATCTCGGCCGCGAAAGGGGGATGCCGCCAAGCGGTTTCGTCGCCGGGCGGCACCACGTCGGTGTGGCCCGCGAAGCAGATGTGAGGCGAGCCCTCGCCGATGCGCGCATAGAGATTGTCGACGTCGGGCGTGCCGGCCTCGCTGAAGGGTAGCCGGTGACAGTTGAAACCCGAGGCCTTGAGCTCGCGCTCCAAATAGCTCAGCGCGCCGCCCTCATCCGGGGTGACGCTGCGGCAGCGGATCAGATTTTGAGCGTGAATGAGCGCGTCGGTCATAGGCCTTTCCGTATCCGGTTGAGTGCTTTCCCGGCTGTCATCGCGACGCTACGCTCCTTGCAAGTGCCGTTCAAGATCAGGCTTGCTCTGCCCGGCCAAACGCAGAGTCCTTAAGCCGCCAACCATAGGGGAAAGCGCCTTGCTAAACTCCTAATCGCACTAAGATATTGATTGCGAGATATAAATTCACACAGAAGCGCCGCGCGCGGCAAAGGGCCTGCGCCGCCTTATGGTTAATTCCGGGCTGGAAATATATTTAACGGATTTTCTGAATCGCGCTTTTGGGGCTGAAAACGCGCAAAAATCGCGAGTTTTGCGGCGGGGAGAAAAAAAATCCGGCGCCCTTTACCATGCCGGCATTAACCACGGCGCGGGCTTACGAAATGACGGTGAGGGCGCTATCGCCCGCAGCGGACAGCAACGCACTGAAAGCGGCCGGTTGGCTGTCGACGCGAGGGACCAATTCCGGACTCACGGCCATCGCCCCGTGATGAAGAAAAGTTCGAGAAACGAGCGATATGGTTTTCGCTTTTCCCGGCTGCACCCAACGCTAGTCACGATGTTCAATCCATGATCTGGCAAGGGGGCTCGCCGCGCCAGGGGTGCGGTCTGTCATTGGCACTCAAAAAAATGGGCAGAGCTGGATCGCTGCGACCCCACCGTCTCAAGTCTTAAGTCATCATCTTCGAACAAGGCCAATCACGAAGAGTAAAATGACCGCGCCAATGGTGGAAACGACGATTGCGCGGATAAGCGGATCCGAGATGGGGATAGAAAGGCCAAGACGGGGGAACAAATAACCCGCCACAACCGCCCCGAGAATGCCGATAATAATGTTGCCGATAAGCCCAAATCCGCCGCCTTCCATGACAAGGCCGGCAAGAAAACCGGCAACGGCGCCGATAACAAGCCAGATTACAATGGTTTGTGGTTCCATAGAACACCTCCTGATCGCATTTTAGTTCGCAATAGTATTATGCGCGACCCGCGCCAATCGTGAAAGGTTCGGAAACTACTTACGGGCACGAAACGGCGGGGGCCCCCTCAGTTTCCGGTCAGCACGACGCGGCTCGAGCCGGGGGGATAAACCGGGGTATAGGGGTAGCCCTCGCTGATTGGGGGGAATTCTGCGTTGACGGAAAGCTGCTGGACGCGGCCGGTTAAGGCCTTAGCCACGGCCCAGGGATTCCGGCCGCCAAGCGAAATCCAACTAACATTACTAGGTAATGTTGCTTTAGATCGCCAGACCACAGGATATAATTGCCACTACTATTGGCCGCTACGTAGCCGCCGGGCGGAAAGGGAACATCCGCTAACGGTTGGTAGCCGCGCTGTAAGTATATTCCGACTCTTTCGCAGCCTAGCAAAATCCAATTAATATCATCGGTGGGTGGTACGTCCGTAGAGCCCTGTGCGCGTGCCACTTATATCATTGGCCTACGGCAGGACGGCATGACAATGCGGCCGGCAAAGTGGCTCGGCCGTGAAATCACCTTGGACCGGCGTTACTCGAACGTCAGTTTGGCGATGATGCAGTCCCGCAGCGGGCCAGACGCTAGCAACGTAAGCGTGTTGACATGGCGGCTTTGGCTTTTCGTATCCCCGAGAATCTGTGCAAGCTTCGCAAGACGCGCCTGAGCGAGTCGCCAATCTCACCGCAACGGAGAGCCAAAAATGACCACTGCCTTGCAAATCCTCGTCGTTGTGACCCTCATCGGCATCATTGCCGGGTTGGCTGTTACTCGCTATGGGCGTGGCTGGTTTGGGACACGCGCCAGCGACCTCACGGCGGCCCTGGTCGGCATCGCGGGGGCCTTTCTTGGCTTTCATGTTGGCGTTGCGGCGGGCCTCACTCCTGTGCCGGTCGCCGACTATCTCGTCGCAATCGTGGGAGCGTTGATCACCCTTTGGGCGTGGCGGAATCGCTAACGGCTTGAGCGATCCAAATCCGTCTGAGAATGCGAACATTAAGGCGGATCGTTTCACGTAACCCCTCCTCCCACCGCGTGGCCGAGGCCGCCGGCTTCCGCTCCCGCCGCATGTGCCGCTCCTTGTCCGGACGGACAGCCACGTCCACCATAGTGTACCGGTTGTGTCACGAGCGTTGCCCGTCCATCCGAGCAATTCATGCGCGAGTACGCGGTGCGTGCTTGGGCGAAGTCCGGAGTCCACCCGACTCGGTCTTTAGCTTCTAAAATCTGCATTGTCTGGTCGGCGTCAATCGCGCCGTTTGCGACAACGCGCAAGGCGGCAGCGGCCCGGAAGCAGCCATTGCGGGCGTTGCTCGAACCGTTGGCTGGGCGAAAACAACCCGGCTAGGCCGGACCGAACCGGTTGGCGGCGGGAGTGCCTTTCCGCGCTGCGAGCAAAATCAGATAGACCAGAAAAACGAGTCCCATAAGCGAAGTCAGCGCCGTAACGGCCTTTTCAGATATGGCCGCGGTTCCGGCAAACCCAAGCTCCAGCACATAGAGCGCGAAGAGCGGCCCGTAGGCGATGAGGGTCAGCCATCCGCTTTGTCCGATGTCATGCCAGCGCTTAACGTCGACCGCGACCGAGGGCCAAAGGAATATGAGGCCCGCCAGCAGACCGGCGCTGTCGTCGAAGTAGGCTGCAGGCGAGCTGCTATCCGCGGCGGGGAAATCGAAGAGCCAGCGGAAGAGGAACTCGGCCGAGGTCTCCGCAATGAGAAGGGCGCCGAAGTAGGTGAGCCAGGTCACCCTTTTTATGCGCCCGTTCAGCTCGAACAGGACGTACGCAACCCTTTCCATCGTCAGCCCCGCCCTGCGAGAGGGTCGGGCCCATGCTGGTTCGGGCCGGTGTCTCCTTTGAAAATGCCGAATTGAAGCACGCTCCAAATCGCCGACGCCATCAAAAGCAAAAAGGCCAGGCTGATCACGCTCTCGCCAAGATCGAACGTCACGGCGATTGCCGGAGAGGCTAGCGCGCCAAAGAAAGGAAGAACGACAACGAGGATGAGCCAGCTGCTTAAGTCCCGGTCGTGCAGGCGTTTGACGCCAAGCGCTACGAAGCTCCAGAGCGCAAAGAGATAGACGAGCGAGGGAATGGCCATCAAAGCCAAGAGCGGCAGCAAGAGCGGCTTCGCCTGGGGGCTGTCCAGCCAGTCCGGGTTGGCCAACTCGAGCTCAGGATGGCGCGCGCCGAATGCGCCGAGCAGCAGCGCCGATAGAACGGTTACGGTGAAACAGGCGCTGGCGAGGATGAAAAAGCCCCGCCACCATTTTTCGCGGCTGATCCGGCCCTCGAAGGCGAGCATCCAGCTCCAAAAGCTGTAGTCGCCACCGTAATAGCCGGGGGGCAAAGTGTCCTCGCCATGCTCGTTCGCGCCTACCGTTCCTCTCAGTACGCCCAGCTCGAAAAAGATGTAGGCTGCGAAAATCATGAGAAGAATTGCAAGAATCCCGGCGGCCTGAGATGTTTCCGCGCCGGCGGTGTTCCTCAAGGGAACGAGCGTGAGCACGAAGGCTCCAGCATAATACGCATACCAGATCCATACCGGCCGGCCGCGGTCGTGCAGGCGCTTGGCCGCGAGCGCGGCCGATGGCCAGGCTAAAAAGAGAAAATAGGCGAGCCACACGGGCGCCCAGATCTCGCTTTTATCGGCGGGCCGCTGCCAGACTTCGGGCGCCAACGGGTCGCCGGTGGCCAGATAGGCGAGCAGCGCATTGAACGAAAGCCCGGCAATGCCAGCCAGGATGCTCGCAAACCAATAGGTTTTGCGATTGATGCGGCCATGAAAGCCGAAAAAAATCTCACCCCAGGTCATGCTCTCCCTCCAACCGGTTTTGCAGGGATAGCATGTGTTAGGTTATTGGAGCGTATCAGTCTCGCAACAGTTCGTTGATCGATGTCTTCGACCGGGTCTGCGCATCGACACGTTTAACGATAACCGCGCAGGCGAGCGAGGGGCTGGGCGTCCCATCGCTAAGCGGCTTGCCAGGTAGCGCGCCGGGCACGACGACGGAATAGGGAGGCACGCGCCCGTAAACGACCTCGCCCGTAGCCCGGTCGACGATTTTTGTCGACTGGCCGATGAAAACGCCCATTGACAGAACGGAGCCTTCGCCGACGATCACGCCTTCGGCGACCTCCGAGCGCGCGCCGATAAAGCAATTGTCCTCGATAATGACGGGGCTCGCTTGCAACGGTTCGAGCACGCCTCCGATGCCCACGCCGCCCGAGATGTGACAGTTCATGCCGATTTGCGCGCAGGAGCCGACCGTGGACCATGTGTCGATCATGGTGCCTTCGTCCACATACGCGCCGGCATTTACGAAGCACGGCATGAGGACCGCGCCAGGCGCGATATAGGCGGAGTGCCGTACCACGGCGCCGGGCACCGCCCGGAAGCCGGCGGATTGGAATGTCTCTGCCGTCCAGCCGGAGAACTTCGCGGGCACCTTGTCCCACCAAGGCCCTGGCACAGCCTGCCCCATGAGGCGATTTTCGTTCAGCCGGAACGAGAGCAGAATGGCTTTCTTGAGCCAATCGTTCACGATCCACGTGCCGTCTTTTTTCTCCGAAACGCGGGCCTTGCCCGAATCGAGCAGCATAAGCGCGGACGCGACAGCGCCGGCGATGGCGCCGTTCTGGCCGGGTTCGATGGTGTGGCGATGCGCGAATGCGGCGTCGATCGCCTCTTTTAAGCCTGCGGTCATGCCTTGCGTCCCTCGATCGTTGAAATGTAGCCGTCCCTTCCAGAGGTTGCCATTTTCGCGCGAATCGCAGGCAACCGTAAACCCCTCTCTATAAGAGCGCGGCCGCGGTTTTATCGATCGGGATGGTGCGCCGGCAAAACCGATTGTCAAGCCCGTTACGGGCCAGAAAACCGGCGGGAGAGTCCGGCTTTTGCGCCCGGGAGCGCCGCTGGCCGCCTGGCGCCCGGCTTAGGGACCTTCCTACGGCTGAGCCGCGCGGACCGGCTGATTTTCGAACTCGAAAATTTGGCGTAAAAACCCTGGTGCAAGCGCCGAAACGGGGTTCACGACGATCTCCGGATTCGACGTCTTTCCCTGAACCGCAAAAGTGATGCCAAAAATCCCTTCGTTGTTGCGGCCGTTAAGGATGTCGCTAATCACGGGGAGCGGCTGGAATAGCGCGTTAAAGCCGTAGAGCGGGACATAAGTTCCCGTGACAGCGATCGTGTCGTGGCCAAAATCGATCCGGCCTCTCATCGTCGCGCCAAGGAGAGGCCCGTTAATTGCCGCGTCCTGTAGGAAAAATTGGTTCGAGCCGATAGAGAATGGCACCACCATGCGGTCGAAGACCAGCTGCTCCGCCGAAGCTTGCTGGGCGGGGTTGCGGCTGTCTGGCTTGAGACGCGCCCGCTCTCTTTCGGCCTGGGACACCACCTTGCCCACGACCTGATCGCCTACGACCTCAAATCGGTGGATTTCGAGAACGCCCGTTTTCTCCACGGCGCCGCTGCCATCGAGATTAACCCGCAAGTTCATCGTACCGCGTTGCACCGAGGCATAAAATCCGGTGAGCCGCAAGGCAGCCCCGGCGTCTGTCGCATCCGACACGAGCATCCGGGGCTGGCCCGGCTTCTGCTCGATATGCACCGCAATCGGCGCCTGGCCATTGAGCCTTCCAGCAACCTCAAGGTAACTGAGCTTTCCTCCGCGCCTTTTGGCATCGATGACCACGGATTTAACCGTGCTGTCGTAATAGCCGAACACCGTCTCGATTTCGACATTGAGGTCGAGGCCGGGCTCGTCCTTTAGCGGTGGGGGTTGATTGTCTGCGATCTTGCCCGCCGTTAGAAGCGAGAGGAAGAACTGCCGCCCGTCGTAGGACGGCCCTTTCGCCTGTATCTTGAGCACGTTTTGAGGCGTCAGCTCTCCTGCGATAGCGAGCTTGGTTAGCGCGTTGGTCGAAAATTCCGGGAAGGCGAAGGCGGCGATGCGCCGTTTGTCGTTAAATACAAGGTGCCCGGCAATGTTCAGCCCGTCTCCGGTCATCGTGAAATTATCGAGAGCAAGAGAATTGTCCGGACGCTGGTTCAAATCGAAGGACACCACCGCCTTCTGGCCAGGCGGCTTACGCCAGCCGATAGCGGTCAAGAAGACGTCCGCGTTGGTGAGGTTTGCCTCCATGAAGAGCTTGGGAGGCCCATCCCTCTGCATGGCAACGGCGAGCGCCAACGGCAAGTCGCCCCTCACGATGTGATTGATATTCAAGCCGAGGTCATCCCGGGCTTTCTCGGTGAGAACGCTGGCGAGGCGCAATGTGGGCTGGCGCTCTGGCGGCGCATCGAAAATGCGCTGCCACACGAGCGAGACCGGCACGTTATTGACTTTTAAATCGCCATTAGCGGCGACCGCGGATTCGGTGGCATCGAAGTTTATCGTACCGCCGTTTACCGTCAGGCCGCCGGGCAGAGCGTTGGACTTTAGATCGGTTATCCGGGTTTTGCCCGACAGGCTCATTTGCTTGAATTTCAGGTCCTTAAGAAGCGGAAAGCCGATCTTGAAAACCGAGGAAACCTGACCGTTTATCAAATTCGGCTTAAAGCCTATAGCCTTCACATAGCCTAGCGGCGGCTGATCGAGCAGCTCGAGGACAGAAGCGACTTCGCCCGTTCCCTTGAAGCGTATCTCAGCGTTCGGGAAATGCGGCCTCATATCGTCGATGGCGAACTGCCCATTCGTGAATGAAATAGAGCGCCCGCTCGGCACCTCGATCCGTGCGTCTCCCAATATGTCGAAGACGTAATGGCGTCCCGTAACGCGGGCGACCGATTCCTTGGTGACGATCGGAGGGAGGCCTTTGATATGATAAATCTGCATGCCCGAAAACCCGAGCCGCATGGACACCGCAGAGTCCGGAATGTCGCCGTCTTTGTCCAAGGCGGCGATTGTGGCCGCCGATAAATTTATCGAAAAGCTTCCGCCGGTAACCGTGCCAGTCGGAATGCTGCTTGTGAGCCAATCGCGGCCGCCATTTGCGACGAAGGCCGGCCAAATAACTTTGAGGAAGGATATTGGCATGGGCGACACCGTGCCGCTGGCGGTTACAGAGCCGCCTGAGCTGACAGCCGAAGCTTGGCCCATCATTGAAATCCCGCCGCCCGAACCGCGAATGGTGAACTCTTTTAAAGAGACGGTGTCTGTAGCGGCCTGATAGTTTGCCGATATTCTGAAGGCGTCGAGGGCCACAGGCTGCACCCCGAATTGCGGGGCGCTCAATGTCGTACCCTTGCCGTTCAAATCGACGGACCAGATGGGCTGGTTAGTGCCTGGCTCGACGCGGTGGGTGATTGCCCCGTTCATGGTCAGCAAGCTGCTGTCCCAGCGCAGCTCGAAGGGCTGGATCGCAAGCGCTTCGTTTTCCTTGTCGTAGGAAACCTTGAGAATGCCGCTATCGATAACGGCAGGATGCGGGTCGAACGGCACAAAGAACTGCCCGCTGCCAAGTTTGATCTCACCCTCGCCGCCAAGCAGCGCGCCATCGTGGCTGAAGTCGAAACGCGCTTCGCCGCTGACCGGCAGATCGACAAGCTTTAGAGGATCGAGGGCGGGAAAGCTGCGCCAAATCGTTCTGGGAACGATGTCCTGTATCGAGGCCGTGACCGAGTAGCGCTTACTTTGCACCTGGTTCAACGCGTGAAATGTGGCACGCCATGAAACGTCCTCGTGTTGAAGCGCGAGCTCGCCCCTGAGCGCGCTCTTGCCTCCCTCCTCATCGAGATCGACGTGGAAATCGGCGACGCGCCAAGTCGAGACACCCTTCTCGCTTGCGAAATAGACGATAGCATCTTGAATGCCGATGCGCCTGAGCGCCGAGGAGGCTCCGCCCCGGTTTTCCAAAGCGGAGAATAAACGGGAAAGCAAGGGCGCCGGATTGAATGGCAGCGCTTCGGTTTGTGCGTTCAGGGACGCCTGGGCCAATTGTCTGACGCCGGCGGCTTGGCGCATCTCTTCTTTCGCGGCAAGGTCCGCATAGGAAGTTTCGCCGGGGAGCGGCGCGCTTTCCGCCGCAGAGGGCAGGGCCGGCGCGTAAGCGTCAGAGTCCGCAGGATTAGGGGATGTAAACGTCAAGCCCTTTCCTGGTAGGTTGAAAATCAACACTTTGGGCCCGAGCAGGCTGATTTTCGAAGCTGCGACGGATAATTTGAAAAGCGATGGCTCGCTGATGCCGATCGCCGCGAAGGGAGCCTTGGCTATTTCTTGATTGTTTTCGCCGGCGAGCCTTACGTCGGCGAGCCGGAATTCGAGGCCCCACCCGGCTGAAAGCCGCAATATCGCGTCGCCCACATGAAAGCTGTAGCCCTGAACCTGGGAATTGATCTGCTGTTGTAAGGTTGGAACGAGAAAAGACAGCGACACTGGACCGGCAAGAAGCCGGGCATAAAGCGCGCCGATACCAACCAAAACCAGAATGCAAAAGATAGCCGCCGCCCCTCCGCCAAAACGGATCGAATGGCGCGAAGCGGCTTTGAGGGGCGCAGGAATCGCACCGGACAGGCGCCCCAGCTGAATCTGAACGTTTGAAGGCGCAGCGACGGCGCGGCTTTGCTTCTGAGGCACGAGCGCGCGGCGCGTTCTTGTCCCGTTCGGACGATCACCGATAGTCATTCGCCAGGCTCATGCTAGATGTAAAGCGCAACTCGTATACAATGTGCTCCCCATGAACGTGTCTGTGCCGTAGCATCGTGCACACGGCAAGCTTGCCGGGCGCTCAAGCAATCTTTCCGAACACTTGGTTGCAGACCGCGTTTGGTTCAGGCATTGCGCTTCTATAGACTGGAAAAAGAGACAAAAGGAAGGCTCAAAATCGATGGTTGGAGAAGGCGATCCCGCTCCCGATTTCGCTTTGCCCGATGCAGAGGGAACGATTGTAAGGCTGAGCGGCCTCAAGGGGCGTTATGCCGTTGTCTACTTCTATCCCAAGGACGATACCTCAGGCTGCACGAAAGAAGCGATCGATTTTACGGAGCTCAAGCCTGAATTCGACCGGCTGGGTGCAGAGATTATCGGGATCTCGCCGGACAGCGTGAAACTCCACGCGAAATTCCGCGGCAAGCATGCCCTCCAGGTGACGCTCCTGGCCGATGAAGAAAAGGCCGCTATCCAGGCTTATGGCGTCTGGACGCAGAAGAAGATGTACGGCAGGACCTACATGGGCGTAGAGCGTTCGACCTTTTTAATCGGGCGCGATGGGCGTATCGTTATGTCGTGGCGCGGCGTCAAAGTTCCGGGTCATGCAGCCGAGGTGCTTGCCGCCTTGAAAAAGCAGCAATGAAGACATCACCCTCTTCCCGCACTCTCCAGGATGCGCCCGAAAAACCACTTTGGCGGCTAAACCTTGAGGATAAGCCGCAAATGCCACTTAAAGACCGCTCAACAAAGTTGAAATAGCGCGGGCTGTGCCCTAAAACGAAGTGCCGCGCCCCGTATCGCTCCGGAGACGTGCCCAATGTTCAGTAAAAAGCCAGAGACGGATATGAGCAATTTTGATCAGCAAAAGCCGACCATCAAGACTACCAGCAAAGCCATCGGCGGCCAGCCTGCGCCCTCTGCACCTATGGGTGGCCCGGTTCCTGGGCAAGGAGGCCTCGGACCAATGGGGGGGCAGCAGGCTTACGCACCGAAACCGCCAGCCTTCAGGGGACCAGACCGCATGGCGCCATCGATTATCGGGGAAGACCTCACTGTTACAGGTAATGTGCTCTCCAGGGGCGAAGTGCAGGTGGATGGCCAGATCCAAGGCGATGTTCACTGTTCCTCGCTGATCGTCGGCGAGAAAGCCCAGATCACCGGTGGCATCGTCGCGGAGGACGTCGTTGTCCGTGGCCGCGTTATGGGTTCCGTGCGCGGCAACCGCGTAACGCTGCAGGCTTCGAGCCATGTCGAAGGCGACGTGTTCCATAAGTCTCTTGCAATCGAGCAAGGTGCGTTCTTCGAAGGCAAGTCCCGCCGTTCCGAAGACCCAATTGCAACAGCACCCCGGCTCGAGGGGATGAACACCCAGCCGTCGCAGGCTGCGCAATAGCTGTGCCTGCAGACTAGTCTCTGGCGCGGTTGGGAGTGTCCGGTTTCGCGGGCGCTCCCGATCCGCTTAAATTTACCCGGCCAACAAATCCTAAGCGCAATCTGCGTTTTTTCGCGAAGATGTGCGATCCCGGCGGCCTTTTGATCCGCACCTAAGCGAGCACGCCATTTTAATATAGAAAGTTCTTGGTGCCCGCGTTCTTTCCCAGGGCGAGCCTGGACAACAGGATCGTCGACGAGACGATTAAAGCTGTCACCACAGCGAGGCCCGCGCCCCGCGCCGGATCGCCGTCATCTCCGTAAAAGACGTAGCGCTTCGTCCCCTCCCAAGAGGTCACGAGATCTATTGCAACGCAGACGGTCCATGCCGCCTTCAGAACCAGAGCGGGGACGTCCTCCTGCTTCAAACTCCAAATAAGCTGGGTGCCGATCACGAACCCGAACACCACAATCGTCACAACGGCCCCGAATGCAAATTGCACCGGATTGATTTTTGGGTTCATGGGCAGGTCGAAATAGCCGGCGACGCCGTAGAACGTCGTGAGAAGGTCCCAGACAGCACAAACAGAAAGGCCCAAGCCCAACAACAAGCGGACGCCCATCGCGATACCCTCTGCCTTATACCGGCGCTGTCGCCCGTTTGCGAACATGCCGGGGGCTGACTGTGCTCTTAGTTATCTCACGAAACGCCTCGCCGCCAAGAAAAATACCGCACCGTTTGCTTCCAACCCCGGGTGAATGCACTCGCAAGTAAAGTCTGCTGCGCAGGACTTCCGTTTCACCCGGCGGCTGGCGCCGGTACCGGAGGAAGGACTGCCGCCCAGCGCCTAGATGTCCGCTTCCCATGGCAAACCGTGCCTCAAAAACGCGGCGCGGCAAGTGTTTGCCATAAGATATGCGACCGTCATCGGCCCCACGCCGCCCGGAACGGGCGTGATCGCGCTTGCGGCATGGCGTGCGCTCTCGAAATGCACATCGCCAACGAGCCGCGTTTTGCCTTCGCCGGAGGGCACGCGATTGATGCCGACGTCGATGACGATGGCGCCCGGCTTGATCCATTCGCCAGGGATCATCTCCGGCCGCCCGATCGCGGCAACGAGGATATCGGCGCTGTGAACTGCGGCGGGCAAATCGCGCGTCTTGGAATGAGCGATGGTTACGGTGCAGTCCCCGGCGAGCAAGAGATGCGCCATCGGCTTGCCGACGATGTTGGAGCGGCCCACGACGGTCGCGCTGAGGCCTGTGAGAGAGGTCCTGGCGCTGTGAATGAGGCGCATGCATCCGAGCGGCGTACACGGAACGAAGGCTGGCCTGCCCGTGAAGAGCTTGCCCGCATTCACCGCATGGAAGCCGTCGACGTCCTTGTCCGGATCTATGGCGGCGATTGCCGCCTCGGGATCGATGTGGCGCGGCAGCGGGAGCTGCACCAATATGCCATCGACAGCATCGTCTGCATTGAGCGCGGCAATGACATCGAGCAGCTCGGCTTGGCCCACGCTGCCATCGAGCCTGCGCTCGACCGAATGAAATCCCAACTCGCCGGCGAGCTTCAACTTGCTGCGCACATAGACTTGGCTTGCGGGATTTTCGCCTGCGAGCACCACGGCAAGGCCGGGCCTGCGGTGGGCGGCGGCGATGAAAGCGGCAGCGCGCTCGGCCACGGCTTCCTTGACGTCGGCTGCGAGCGCTACGCCATTCAAAAGTACTGCTTCACCCATCGTGCTCACCTTTTCGATTTGGGCCGGACTCCAGCTGGCTCCGCCAGAAGCTTGCCGAGCCTCTGTAAGAGGTCCGCGGCATCGCCGGCGACGTGCACCGATTTCAGTCTCGACTTTTGGCCGGCCGCCACCGTCACCTTGGATTTGGGGACGCCAAGCCAGCCGGCAATGAGCGAGATTAGCGCAGCGTTCGCCTTACCGTCCTCCGGCGGCGCGGTTACATGGGCCTTCAAAACCGGCTTTTCCCCATGCAGCTCGACGCCCGCTATTTTCTCCGCGCCGCTTTTAGGTGTCAGGCGCACGTGGATCGCGATGCCAGCCGCGCCGGCCGAGGCGGGAATTTCCATGGCGGGAGGGGGGCTAAATCGTGTGGGGCGCAAGCCAGCCGAAAATAACTACATCACGGATAAAAATAAGCCCAAGGATAAGCACGACGGGCGAAATATCGACACCGCCGAGATCGGGCATCCTCCTGCGGATGGGACGCAATGCGGGTTCCGTCAAACGGCGGAACGTATCGGCTATCAAGTAGACGGCGTGATTTCTGCGGTTTACGACATCGAACGCGATCAGCCAGCTCAGGACCGCGCTGATGATAACCACCCAGATATAAAGCGTTATGACCATCGCGATAAACTCTAGAAGTGGAACCATAAACTTCGCCTCCCCGCTGCCATATGCGGACTCTGTAACGTGCGCCGGCAAAGACTGCAAGCCAATCGCACAAAGCAGTCAACCGCTAAACCGTTACGCAATTGCAAAAGCCATGCTTGCAAGAGCTACGCCGTGATGGAAAGAGCATAACCCGCGACAGCGAAAACGATACCATCATGGAAGGAGCTTTGGCGCTTATCCGCGATCTTCTTGTGTAAGCCGCAAGATGCCGGGTGCAGGCCGGCGCCGGTTCCGGCACAGCCTCGATTTCGTCAGCGGCGGTGCAAACTGCAGCCCGGTGTGCACAGGCACGCGTTTGGCGCTTGGCAGCGCAAAATTATTGAGCCGGGTCTCTATGTCGCCTAGATCTCGCGCGAAACGGGAGACGCTTGGCCAATGCTTTTAAGCCAGCATGACGTTCGGCAAACTCCAATCCGGGTCAAATCCGCTAGCATTGCCTTACTTTCCAATTACCCGAGGGTCCGGTATGAAAACTTCGAATTCGATCCGCATTCTTTTGGCGTCTTCCGCAGCGCTTGCCGCGATATCGGTAAGCCCCGCCTTTGCGATATGTACGGCCCAAGGGCTCGACCTGATGAGAAATCTCAACGGGGCTTGGCGGGGAAAGGGTGCCGTGACCCCCATCGGCGGATCGCCTGAATTTGTGTCTTGCCACATCTCTTATTCCATGGCGGCTGCCGGCACGATCAATCAGGTTATTGCCTGCGCCGGAACCGATTATAAGCTCGAAGCATCGAGCCAGGTCACCTGCGAGGGCAACCTCCTCGAAGGATGGTTCGAAGAAAAAAGCGGAAACTCCTCCGGCCGCGTGACCGGCAGCATTAGCGGTAATTACTTGTTTATCGAGGCCGATAGTCCCAGCTTCAAAGGTAACTTCAAGGTCACATTCAAGAGCGAGACGGATCATCTGGTGGCAATTACGCAAGCCGATCATGCGACAGGCCGTCAGGTTCCCGTGGCGTCGATCAAGCTTACGCGCTAGCCGCGCTCCGGCGCTCGAGCGGCGGCTGCCCGGCGCTTAGAGCCCCGAGCGTTTAAACGGACGAGGGCGTCATCGCGAGGCGGCCTTGGCCGCCGTGGCGATCCATAACAGCATCGGCGACTTGGCCCCTGGATTGCTCGCAGTGATGGCGATGCAGTCAGATCGCAACCCGCTTTGGGTTGTCTACGCCTGGGCCTGGAATAGGATTGCGTTCATTGCGGTGGGCGGCGGGAACGCGGGCGAAAATTACGAGGGGTTGTCACGGCTGCCGCTGTGGATTGCCACGGCCCCGGCCGCATCGCGCGCTTGCGCCGCTTTATCCGCATACCCTGCAGACAAAAAAACAGGCGGTGAAATCACCGCCTGTCAACATTGCTGCAAAGACCTAGGAAACCCTAGTTCCAAGCTTAGAACTTCAAGCGCATGCCGGTGACAACGGTCGTGTTTTCATCCGAGCCGATAGCGATGTGCGAGGCTTGGCCGCTGCCGGAGCCGCTGGTGCCGCTGAAACCGTTAGCGAGACCGCCGGAAACGTTGGACCAAGACACGCCGGTGTAAACGTCGAAGTGCTTGTTGAAGGAGTAGTCAACAAGGCCAGACACCGTGTTGCTGTCGCCAGCGCAGTTGCTGTGCGCAGTAGCAACAGAGCAGTTAACTGGAGTGGAACTCGTCTGGTAGGTGTCCATGCCGATGTGATAGTAGGCGCCGGTGAAGGCCCACGGACCCGTCTCGTACTTCGCGCCAGCCCATTCGGTCTGGTTGATGCGGTCGGTGTAGTACTTGTTGGTGATCATGCCGGTAAGCTGGTAGCCGCCAATCGTCGTCGTGTAGTCAGCCGAGTTCTTGTCGTCCGGATTGGACAGGTCGACATGCTGATAACCGGCGAAGAGCGTCAGCTTGGAGGTGGGGCCTTCATCCTTGAAGCCGCCGCCGAACTCATAGACGTACTTACCAGCGACCGTCCAAGCCTCGGAATTAGCGGCGACACCGGTGAGGACGTCGCAGCCCGAAACGGGGCAAGCGCCGGCGGTGTAGGGATACGGACCGTTGATGTAAATGCCGTCGACTTCCTTCGTGTACACGACGTCAACCGACAGACCCCTCCAGGTCGCGCCAGCGTTGCCAGCGTAGGAATCGCCGTGGAGCGAGGAGTCCGAAGAGCCATCGGCGAACATGAAGCCAGTGTGGACCGGGCCGTACTGGAAGAGGTACTTCAGGGAGTTATCCCAACGGGCCGTCTCCGTCATGCCAACGCCGGGGCCGGCGCCGCCGGACCAGCCGATCAGCGACATGGAGTAGGACATGCCCATCGGATCGTAGTTGGTCATCACATCGAGGTCGAGCGAGTTCTGGCGGCCGATCGTCAGCGTGCCGTAGGTCGAGTTGCTCAAACCAGCATAGGCTTGACCGTTGAAAGCCTGGCCGCAGCGGCTGCCGTCGCCGGCGGAATTCGCTTGGCTGACGGCCGTGCCATTGGCCCGGACCATGCTTGCGCAAGCGTCGGCAATCTCACCGGAAAGCGGGTTGAAGCCCGTGTCGAGGCGGCCGAGAGCCACAAAGCCAAGGCCGACCGCTTCTTCGACCTTCACGCCAATCACGGATTGCGAAAGGGCGTTGTTGGTCAGAGTCGAGATAGACTCGCGGTTCTGCTTCGAACCGTACATGTTGTAGTCGAGGCCCGTATAGAGAGAGCCGCTGTAGGGAGCGCCGTTAGTTTGATAAGCATAACCGACGTCGATCGTCCCGTAGATGGTGACGCCCTTGTAGGTCAGCGTATCGGGAAGCGGGTCTTTCATGCTGTCGAGACCCAGGTCCGCCGCTTGTGCGGAGGCTGCGAAGCCGCCGAGCGCGAGAGCGCAAATAAGAACTTTTTTCACAGAAGTGCCCCATTAAGTTGGAACGAGTTACATTGAAACGCTGGTTAATTCCCCCGGATTTGCGTTCAACCCTGCATCGCGCGGTTTTCGCTGGAACTTACTCCAACCCCCCCCCGGCGATCCCTGCCCACGGCTGACTTGCGCCTCCAGAACTGGCTTAGTAGCGGTTTGTTACAGTTACGTGACAAAGAGCCGGAGCGCTACCGTTTAGCCGGGCTTCGAGGGGCGATGATTCGGTCACTGTTGCCATAGAAGCACAGACTCATGTGTCCGGGATTCTTCGTGCCCCTTCCTAGGGAAAATTGGACCCCCAGCAGCCTGGGGGCCTTTCGGGCCGGCGGCAGTTAGAAGGAATGGCGCTTATGCCACACCCGGGGGCGAATTGAACTTGAAGAGCAGGTTGGTTTTGACCCGAGCACGAATCGATTGTACTGCCTTAATTGACGCAACCTAAGGTTTAACAAATATCGACGAACTACAACCGGCTGAAGCTGCAGCTTGCGTCTCAAAGATCAACTTAACGCCCGTTACGGTTGTGTGCGTCTTTTCGTGCACCGCTATAACCAGAGCGCTTTTAGATTTGGGGGACCCATGCAACTCCTTCGCGCAAGTAGATTGTACCTTCGAAGCGTTGGCGTAACTAGAACTGTCGCCTGCACGCTCGCGGCAGCAGGCTTCGCAGCCGCCGCACACGCAGATGGCGCCGATCTTGGCAGCGTGAAGGAGCAGCTTCCCACGATGCCTAACCTGTCGGTCGCCGGCGTCACCGTCTATGGCGTCATCGACGTCGGCTACGGCTACGAGACCCATGGCTATCAATACAGCGGCGCGCTCTATACGGGGCAGCAGTACCAAATCTATGGTAGCTCCAAGCCAACTTCTGCCATCTCCGGTCTGACCAACAACGCGCTTTCGAATTCGACGATTGGCGTTAAAGTCGAAGAGAGCATCGGCCTGGGCTTTACCGCTATCGGCAACATCGATACCGGCTTCAATCCGCTCTCCGGCGAGATCGCCGACGCCTGCCAAAGCCTTATCCGCGCTGCCAACGCTCTTAAGAACGGGACCACACTTCAGGCATTCGGCGATGGCAGCCGCTGCGGCCAGGCTATTAACGACGAGGCTTGGGCGGGCTTGAGCAGCTCAACCTACGGAACGCTGAAGGTTGGCCGGCAGCTATCGCTTATGTTCGACGGGGTGATCGCTTACGACCCGATGGGTGGTTCCTACGCCCTGTCGCCCCTCGGCTGGTCCGGCTTCTTCGCGGCCGGGGTGGGCAGCACGGAAACCTCCCGCTGGGATGAGGCAGTAAAATACATCTTCCAGTACGGCCCCGCCCACGCTGCGGTGATGTACGCCGACGGTTCGGAGGACTCATCAATCCAGCAAGGCGCCTGGGCAGCCAATCTTGGCATCGCCTTTAAAGGCTTCTCGATCGACGGGTTCTATACCAATGAGCGCGGCGCGGTCAATTCTCAGTTGGGCACTCTCGGTACGACTGGTACCCCGCCGGCGGGCACCGATGTCAATGACCTCTACTACTTCCTCACAAACAACCAAGCATGGTCGGTCATGGGTAAGTACACCTTCGAGCTTGGCTGCTGCTGCTGCGAGAGCTTGAAGGACGGGGGCTTGAAGGATGAAGGGCCCAGCGACAAGGTAACGATCTTCGCCGGCTATGTTCATACCGATCAGACCGGCAACGACAGCCCAGGCCTTGGCGATCCGGGCGGGACCACGATCGGCGGCTACAACCTTTTCATAAACAACATCATTTTGCTCTCCACCCGAACCATAGAGACGGAATGGGTTGGCGCGAAGTATCAGACGGGTGCATGGGCGTTCACAGGGGTCTATTACCACGCCTCTCAAGGCAGCTTTAGCGAAGAAAACTACTTGGAGAAGACGACCGGCGGTTGCTGGGTCAACGCGTTCACCTGCTCCGGCACCTATAACGAGGCGTCGTTCCTCGTCGACTACACCTTCACCAAGCACTTCGATATCTATGCCGGTATCGGCTGGTCGGATATCAAGGGAGGTCTCGCTCACTCCTCCTTAAACAATGACCCATACGCGGAAACCGACAACACCACCGTCGTGACCGGCATGCGGTTGAAGTTCTAAGACCCGGTCTCGCAGGCGCGGTCTTCGCGTCAGCAAGTCCCCCTAAACAAGCGGTGCTCCCTCACCGCTTGCTTTTTTTTGGGATCGCTATCTTTGCGAGGCCTGCAAGGCCGAAGCAATCCGGAACTAAGCAGCCTCGCGATGACGCCCGCGTCCGGTTGAACGCACGCGGCACACGCCCGCGCCCCCTTCCGCTCCAGCCTGTTGCCCATTTGCACTTGTGTGGCTAAGCACCAGCATGCTATTCCCCTTGAGATATAGCATTGGCTCGGAGGCCCGGAGTTCTGGGACCGGCGCAACCGGCTGCGTGCGTTTTGTTTCCGTACCGGAGGGGGTTATCGTGAAGAGAATTATTGTGTGTGCGCTGGCGCTCGCCGGCTTTGCAGCTGCTGCACAAGCGGCGGATCTCGACGTTGGCAGCATCAAAGACCCGCTGCCCGATACGATAAGCTGGCACGGCGTCACCATCTACGGCACGGTCGACGTTGGCTACGCCTATCAGACCAACGGACGCCCGCTCGGAAGCGTGGTCTCCGATCTCGAATACAGCCCCTTCACGACCACCCGGAATTTCACCGGTCAATCGGTCTCGACGATTACCGCAAACGCCTTGGAGCAATCCAAGATCGGCGTGAAGGTTGAAGAGCAGATCGGTTACGGCTGGGAGGCTATCGGCAAGCTCGATACGGGCTTTAATCCGATGACGGGCGAACTCTCCAACGGTTGCGCTTCTTTTGTCCAGAACGCCGGCGTTCCCTACAGCCAGCAGACATCGAATGCGGATAGCGGCCGTTGCGGTCAGGCATTCAACGGCGTGGCCTATGCAGGCGTGAGCAACGCGTCTTATGGCACGCTGACCGTTGGCCGCCAGCAATCCTTCCAGCTCGATGCTATCGCCACCTACGATCCAATGGCCCTCTCCTACGCGCTTTCGCTCATTGGCTATTCCGGTACGAATGGCGGCTCGGGCAGCACCGAAGCGGCTCGCTGGGACGACTCGGTGAAGTATGTCTACCAATACGGCCCGGTGCATGCCGGGGTCATGTATTCCGATGGCGGCGACGCGACCGGTTTGTACGGCACGGGCTTGGGTTTCAACGTGGGCGGCGCCTATAAGGGCTTCTCGGTCGACGCGGTCTACACCAAGGAAAATGCGGCGGTTAACCTGTTGGGCGCCAACAAAGATGCCGTAGGCGCGCCTCTCGCTGCTGCCATCTCGAACAACGAAGCCTGGTCGATCATGGGTAAGTATACCTATGACTTTGGTGGCAGCTTTAAGGATGACGGCCCCGCTTCCAAGCTGACGGTTTTCGCCGGCTTCACAGACATCCGCGTTTCAAACTCGAACGATTCGGTTGGGTACGCGGCCGGCGGATATGCGATTGCAGATGACCATATCTACTATACCGGGACGAAGGTTTTAGATTTTGCCTGGACCGGAGCGAAATACGAGCTTCCGTCTGGCTGGAGCTTCACGGGCGCCTATTACTACGTTGATCAGAGCGCTTACACGTCGGATAACAACGTCTGCACGCTCGGTGGTGCCACCCGCACAAACTGCGCAGGCACATACAACCAAGGTTCCTTTTTGGTCGACTATGCGTTCAACAAGCATTTCGACGTCTACGCCGGCGTGACCTATGCAATCGCTGATGACGGCCTCGCTGCCGGTAACAATGGCACCCCATGCGGGGGGAACGGGCAGGGCACGTGCAAGCAAGCGGGCGGCGCATATAACCAGATCAGTGGCACGGCGACCAGCGTCGACACGACCGCCGTCGTGACCGGCATGCGCCTAAAGTTCTAACAGCGGATGGCCTGGCGATGTCAGGCTAGCGGCCTCGGCGGACAGCAAAGAATTGGCGGGCGGTGTTCCATCACCGCTCGCCTTTTTTGCACTTGGGCTGCCCTAAGCGCGTAATGAAATAAGCCATTTTCCGCAACAAATATGCGGCGCTTAGCAGGGCCGGCAGCCGCGTTACGCCATGCGCTTCCCCGTTTGACATTTGTTGCGCCCATTTTGCGCTGACCTGCACATTGTTGCTCGATGGACACATTTCTTTCATGGAAGTGTCATGCAGCCTTTGCTGCTTGTTGACCGCCGTATCGCTTTTCCCTAAAACCGTAGCTGGCATAAAGCTACAGGACGCGATCCTATAAGAGGCGGGCAGGCCCTTACAGAGATTGCCGGTAGTGAGGGGGGGAAGAGGATCTCCGATCGGAATTCCCACGGTGCAAGTCTGGACGCGTGTCCGGGCGAACAGTTTGCTGGTAATCGCGTCAATCGTTCACACTAGGGGGAATTACGGTGAGAAAGCTTCTTATTTGCGCCCTTGCTCTCGGCGGCTTCGCAGCTTCCGCGCAAGCGGCCGATCTGGGTCTCGACAGCTTGAAGGACCCGCTGCCGGACACGCTGACCTACAAAGGCGTCACCGTTTACGGTACGATCGACGTCGGGTACGGCTATGAGACCAACGGCCTCTCCAACAGCGGCTCGCTCTACACGGCTCAAGGCTATAACATTTACGGTGAGTCGAAGGCCCTCGGTTCTAACTCCGCTCTAACCAACAACGCCCTTTCGCAATCCTCCATCGGCGTAAAGATTGAAGAATCGGTTGGCCTCGGCTTCGTCGCTCTCGGCAAAATCGACACCGGCTTTAATCCGATCTCCGGCGAAATTGCCGATGCTTGCAAAAGCTTAGTTGACATTTCAAACGCACTCGTAAACAAGTCGCAGCTCCAGGCATTCGGCGACGGTAGCCGTTGCGGCCAAGCCATCAACGGTCAAGCTTATGCCGGCTTGAGCCACTCCACGTACGGTACGGTGACCATCGGCCGTCAGAACTCGCTTGCGCTTGAGACAGACGTAGCCTACGACCCGATGGCGGGGTCCTATGCGCTGTCGGCTCTCGGCTGGTCCGGCTTCTTCGGAGCGGGCGGTGGCAGCACGGAAACCGCGCGCTGGGATGACGCTATTAAGTATGTCTTTCAGTACGGCCCGGTCCACGCTGCGGTCATGTATGCCGAGGGCGCGCAGGATACCTCGCTGCACGGTGACGGCTCTATCGCAGGCAACGTTGGCATCACTTGGCACGGCCTTTCGGTCGACGCCGACTACACCAACGAAAAAGGCGCGGTTAACGCTCAGCTCGGTACGCTCACCGGCGCGGATGTCAACCAACTCTACTACTTCCTGACCAACAACGAGTTCTGGACTGTCGCCGCCAAATACACGATCGACTTCGGTGGCGGCTTCAAGGATGAAGGGCCTACCTCGAAGCTGACACTGTTCGGCGGCTACAACCACACCGATCAGACCAACGCAGGCGGAGCGCTCGGTTCTTCAGCCGGTACGACGATCGGCGGCTACATGCTCACCTTAAACAACGTCAATCTACTCAGCACCCGCACTCTTGAGACCGAGTGGGTGGGCGCGAAGTACGAGACGGGTCCTTGGGCTTTCTCGGCTGGCTATTACCATCTCTCTCAAAACGGCTTTAGCGAGGCGAACTTGTTCGCAGGCACGACTGGCGGTTGCGCAAAGAATGCGTTCGCTTGCTCTGGCGACAGCAATACCGTGTCCGGCCTTATTGACTATGCCTTCACCAAGCACTTCGACGTCTATGCTGGCGTCGCCTACTCCGACCTCAGCGGCGGTCTCGCTCACTCGTCCTTCTCGAACGACGCGTATCTGGCGACCGACAACACCACCGTTGTCACCGGCATGCGCTTGAAGTTCTAAAGGCGGTTTGCGAGGGCTCTGCCCAAACTTAAACCGGGACTCATAACAGGCGGTAACCCCAGTTACCGCCTGTTTTTTCGTTTGCAGAGTTCGACTGTTCGTTAATGGCTTTAACCGCTGTCCCTCTGCCGGTCTTGAAGAAGGCCGGCGGCTAGAATAGGCCGCCCGGGCGTTCTATGTGCGAGCCGCAAGATGCCGGATTACGGGGTGAAGCCGGCTACGGCATGCAATCGTTGGGCTCCCACGAGCTCGATCCGGCTCTAGCCTACCCACGCAGCGCGACGGAATTGCCTTCGAGGCGGTCATCGCACGGGGCGCGATAGAAGCGATCGACCGGATCGCGTATTATCTTGCTCAGACTGAGCTGTTCAGGCGTGTCGCGGCTGCTTGAGGCAGCCGCGCTCGTAACCTTATCCCGGAACTTGATTACCCGGATGTTTTCGCCCGTGACCATTGTTCGACCGGGTTAAGTCCATGCCCCCCTCACCCCAGCCCTCTCCCAGCAAGCTCGCCTTGGCGAGCTTGCAACCAGCACTGCCCGAATCCGCGAGCGGATTCTGGGCGGGAGAGGGACAGGGTGAGGGGTGAATCGCGCGCCGTGCGGGTTGATATGTGACTTCGAAAGCCGGGCGGAAACATCCGGGTAATCGAGTCCCAGAAATGGAAACCGCAACTGCGGCGGCCCCGCAGGGGGCGTTAATGCCAGTCGTTCGCTAAGCGCCTGGCGGAGGCGATAATCGCCGGCATCCCAGGCTTGGGCGTGGGCAGCGTATCGTAAAGCTCCCACCCGCCGCCGAGTGCCTTATAGAGCGCGATGTACTGCATAACGACCGCCTCCTGTGCGACAGCGGCTTGATCCTCGATGCCGAACTCCTGGCGCTGCGCATCGAGTAGGTAAAGAAAGTCGGTGATGCCGCGCTCGTAGCGCTCCGTGGCGAGAACGACCGCCCGGCGGCCTTGCTCCAGCGCCACATTCAGTTCCCGGAGCCGCTGCTGCTGCGCCCGGTATTGTTTGATGGCGTCGTCGACTTCCTCGACGGCAATGAGAATGGTTCGCTTGTAATTTACGAGCGCCTCGTGCGCCGCTAATTCCTGGACATTGATTAACGCGTCGAGCTTCCCGAAATCGAGAACCGGCCAGTATGCGCCGGGCCCGAAGGACCAGATATTGGTGAGAGGCGTGGGAGTCTTCTTGTTCTGCTCACCGCCTTGGAGGCCGGTGGCTGCGATCAGACTGACCGAGGGAAAGAGGGCGGCGGTGGCCACGCCAATGCGCGCAGTCGCGGCGGCCAGCTGCCGCTCGGTCTCGCGGATGTCTGGGCGCCTGCGGAGCAGGTCTGCCGGCACGCCCGGCCGCAAGCGCGACGGCACGCGAGGCAGCCCGCGGGATTTGCGCAATTCTGGAATGACGTCGGATGAAAACGTGCCAACCAGCAAGGCAAGCCGGCTTTCGGCATGTGCGATGGCTCCAACGAAGTCCGGCACACGCGCCTGCACCGTCGCCAGCTCGCGTTTTGCAAGCGTAACATCGAGCTCGTTCGTGAGCCCCCGGTTGAAGCGTGCCTGGGCGAGATCGGCGGTCTTTTGTGCGGCCTTCACCGCGCCTAGCGCTATTTGCAGACGCAGCTGCAGGCCGCGAAGGTCTGCATAATTCCGCGCGACGTCGGAGATAACCGTGATGAGGACGTGGTTGCGTATTTCCGCGAGCGCTTGTGCGTCATCGCGCACCGCTTCGAGCTGACGGCGGTATTTACCCCAAAAATCGATCTCCCATGCAGCGTCGAAGCCTCCGATCTCGGTTATTTTCGCAAGGCTTGCGCTGTTTGTGGCAGAGCGGAGCGCTGCGGGGGCGCGTCCTTTTGTCAGGTCTGTACCCGTGCCCTGGCCATCGGAGCCGGCTGCCTCGGCGCCCGGCAGCGCATTGCTGATGACGACGTATTGCTGCGTCCGGACGGCCTGAACTCTGGTGAGGGCGATCTCGATATCGGGATTATAAACAACCGCTTTTTCTATAAGGCGATTGAGCTTCGGGTCGCCCAAGCTTTGCCACCAGCGCAGCGATTCGGGCTCGGGGGCCGTGTCTTGCGAAACGATTTGCCGCGGGGACGCTCCGAACAGCACGGGCAGCTGAACCTCCGGTGCCAGATAGTCCGGACCGACCGAGCAGCCGCAGACTCCCGCTGCAACGCTCAAGGTTAGCCAGAACCGGCGATGAACTGCCATTTGTAGAGCCCCCTCGATCCTTGGCCGCGGCAGGCGTCCAAGGAAATGTACCGCGCGACTGGGGCCCCCCGGCCCCGATGGTGCTATTTAGCTGCGATTTTGTCGCCCTTCACGGTCACTTTGCTGCCGTCCTGGATCTGATTGTTGATGTTGAGCGCGACCCTATCGCCTTCGGCCAGCCCCGAAGTAATTTCGACAGTGTTACCATTATCCCGCCCGATTTGAACATCCTTAAATTTCACGGTGCTATCGGGCTGAATGACGGCGACCTGGGGACCTGCCGTACGGAAAAGTAGCGCACTAGCCGGAATCTGGACGTTTGCCTTGGATTTGTAATCGAACTCAACCTTCACGTACATTCCAGGCAGAAGCTTCAGATCCGGGTTAGGAAGATCGACCTCTACCCGAAGGGTCCGCGATTGAGGATCTATCGATTCGCTCGTCCGCGTAACTTTTCCTTCGAATACCCGGCCGGGATATTCGGCCGCGGTTATTCTTGCCACGGTGCCAACGCCGACATCGCCGGCCGCGACTTGAGGCACGCTGGCAAAAATACGGATCTGATCGTACTGAGAAATACCGAATAAAGGCGATGTGTTCGACGTGCTTCCGGCCGTCACGAGATCGCCAATATCGATGCGCCGTTCTGTGATCACGCCATCGTAGGGTGCGGACACCTGCTTGAATTGAGCGAGATAGGTAAGACGGTCCACATTCGACTTATCGAGGTTGACGCGCGCTATTTGTGCGTTCAGCTTTGCTTCAGCGCCGGCGTAGCTCGCCTTTTTATCCTCGCGTTCCTGCTCGGATACGACGCCCTTCGCCGAGCCCGACCAACGCTCAAAGGTCGTTCTGGCAAATTCGGCCTCGGTCTCCTTGACCTTCAATTCTGCCTCCGAAGCCTTGAGTTGAGCTTTCCCCGCTTCGAGCTGAGCATCGAGCTCTGGAGTGTCGATTTCCGCGAGCGTTTGATATTTCTTCACCTTGTCGCCGATATCGACAAACCACCTCGTGAGATAGCCGCTAACCCGCGCATAGATCGTGGACGTGTACCACCCGCGTGTCTCGGCGGGGAGCCTGAGCGCCTCGGTGGGAGGCGCTAATTTCACGGTGATAACTTCGACGGGGGGGGCCTCTTGCGTCTTTGCTTCCGTTGCAGATGCAAGCTGCGCCTGGTCTTGCGCTTTGATGCCGCTGACCAGGAGGAAGCCTGCAACGAGCGCGAACGCTAAGACACCGGCGAGAACCGTCAGCCGTGAGCCGGTTCCAGGCTTATAGCCATCCGGTATGACGGGGTGTGCGTGGGGTTCTGTGAGATTCTCGGCCACGTCGTCGTATCCGTCGAACGGCCGTGAGGTATTCTCAAGCTCCGAAGGGTCAGACTGGGACAACGGTTTGGCTCCCTCTTTCGGGCGTTTGCTTAGGTGCACGCCGCAGCAGTCTATACATGGTTGGAACGAAAAGAAGCGTTGCGAAGGTTGCGAACAGCAGCCCGCCGATGACCGCGCGCGCGAGCGGAGCGTTCTGCTCGCCGCCTTCGCCAACCCCGAGCGCCATCGGGATCATGCCGAGGATCATCGCGCCGGCCGTCATGAGAACCGGACGCAGCCGTGTGTAGCCTGCCTCGATCGCAGCTTTGCGTGCGCTGACGCCGGCCTCGACCCTCTGGTTGCAAAAAGTCACCACAAGGATGCTGTTGGCGGTCGTAAGGCCGATGCACATGAGCGTTCCCATAAGCGCCGGCACGCTGATATGCGTCTGTGTTAGAAACAGCATCCACATGGCACCGCAAAGTGCGAACGGTACGGCCAGCAGCACGATGATCGAGTCCGTAACGCTTTGGAAATTAATCACAAGCAACAAGAACACCAGCACAACGGCGAGAGCCATGCCCGAGAAAAGACCGCTAAAGCTTTCTTGCATCGTCTCGACTTGGCCGCTCAGCCGGATTTGGGTGGTGGACTTCGACGGATCGGGTTGGTCCGAGGCGATCACCTTATCGATTGCGTTTGCCGCGGTATTGAGATCGGTTCCTTGAACGTCGGCATGCACGTCGTAGACGGGCCTGATGTTAAGCTGCGACGCAATCATGGGAACTTTGCCGCGGTCGAACTTCGCGATATTCATCAACAGCTGCGGCTCTTTCGCCGCCGGCGGCGTCACGGGAAGCGTCCACAAGTCCTGAGCCGAATTGATCTGATAGGTCGGCATTTGCACCACAAGGGGATAGCTCACGCCATTTCTGGGGTCGAGCCAGAAATTCGGCGCCACTTGCAGGCTGTTGTTGAGGGCCACGAGCATGTTGCTCGCAACCGACTGCTGACCGAGCCCGAGTTCGCGGGCGAGCTCGCGGTCGACATTGACCGTCAGCGCCGGCGAGTCCGGAACCTGGAACACGTGGGAGTCCACAACGCCAGGAATGCCGTTGATATCGCGCGCAACTTTCTGGGCTGTGGCGTAGGCCTCGGTGTCGTTAGAACCGGAAACGCGGATGTCGATCGGCGCGGGCTGCCCGAAATTGAGCACCTGATTGACGATGTCGGCGGGCTGGAAGAAGAATTGCAGCTGAGCGAAGCGGAGTGGAAGCTCGCGCCGAAGATTTGCGACATGCTGCGGCGTCGGCGTGTGCTTCTCCTTCAGCGAGATCAAGATCTCGCCATCCATCGGCCCGACGGTCGCGGTGTCGCTTAGCGCAATATTAATGCCGCTATAGGGCAAGCCGATGTTATCGAGAATGACGTCGATTTGCTCGTCGCCAACGATCTCGCGGATGGCGCCTTCGACCTGCGCGAAATATTGCTGCGTCTGTTCGAGCCTCGTACCCGCGGGCGCGCGGACATGCAAGCGCATCTGCCCGGCGTCGATTTGCGGGAAGAAATCCATGCCGAGCCTTGGGTAGAGAGTAAGCGACGCACCGATCAGAATTGCGAAAAACAGCACCGCCGGCACGGGACGGTCGACCATCCAAGCCAAGGTATTGCGGTGTCCCTCGCGCAGGCTCAAAAAACCGCGCTCAAAGGAACGATGGATGAAGCCGAAGGGATTGAAGCCCCGGCGCACCGGCCCGGCATGCCCGTGCGCCTGCCCGGAAGAAGGCTGCCCATGATCGTGCACCTGAGAGCGCATCAGGAATTTGAACAAGAGCGGCACGAGCGTGAATGAAAGAACGAGGCTCGCAACGAGGGAGACGATCACCGACATCGAAAGCGGCGAAAAGAGATACTTCGCGGTTCCGGTCAGGAGGAACACAGGCACGAAAACCACGCTAATCGAAAGCGTTGCGAGCATGGTTGGAACGGCCACTTCTCCTGCGCCTTCGAGAATGGAGTGCTCCAAAGGCTCGCCGAGGCCGACATGCCGCTCGATATTCTCGATAACCACCGTTCCGTTATCGACCAGAATACCGACTGCGAGGGCGAAGCCCCCCAATGTCATCGTATTGAGGGTCTGGCCGCCCACATAGAGGATGAGTACGGCGGTGATGATGGAGAGCGGTATCGACGCCAAAATAATCAGGGTCAGCCGCCAGTTGCCCAGAAACAAGAGAATCATCAGCGCCGTCAGCCCCGCGGCCATCAACCCTCCCATGATCACGCTGTTCAAGGCCGCATGCACAAAGATAGATTGATCGAAAATAGGTTTTAGCGTCACGCCCGGGGGCAGATCCTTCACCATCTCGGGGATGACTTTTTTGATGCCGTCGATGACCGCGAGCGTCGACACGCCGCCCGTCTTGCGCACGAGCATCAGCGCGCCGGGAAGTCCATTCTGCGTCACCGAATTGGTCTGGATCTGATAGCCGTCATGAACGTGGGCCACGTCGCGCATGAAGACCGTCTTGCCGTTGATGGTCTTTACGGGGAAGTCATTGATCGCGGCAATCACATCCGGGCTATTATTCATCGAGACGGTGTAGTCTTTGCTTCCAAGCTTGACGTCTCCGGAAGGCAGGATCACGTTCTGACTGCTCAGCGCCTCGCTGACATCGCCAGGCGTCAAGCTGCGCGACTGCAAAGCTTCCTGATCCAGGCTCACCATGATCACGCGCGGCTTTCCACCATAAGGATAAGGCACCGCCGCACCGCGAACGACCGCCAGCCTCGGACGGATGATGTTTTGTCCGAGGTCGTTCAGTTTGGTGTCTGTGAGCGTATTGCTGGAAAGGCTCAGCTGTATGATCGGAACGTCCGTCGCGCCGTACCGCAAGATGAGCGGCGGCGTGATATTGCGCGGCATGTATTTCAAGACGACAAGCGCCGAACTCGCTAGCTGAGAGATCGCTCTGCTGACGTCCGCTCCTTCGTGCAGGTAGACTTTGATGACGCCGACGCCATTGTAGCTGTTGGCCTCGATACGCGAGATATCGTCGACGAGCGAGGCCAATTGCCGCTCGTGAAAAGTGACGATGCGGTTCTGGATGTCGGTTGCGCTCATCCCGTTGTAGGTCCACACGACGCTCACAACCGGGATGTTGATTTCGGGAAAAATGTCGGTCGGCATCCGCTGGGCAGCTCCAGCGGCCAATAGGCACACAAGAGCTATAACGGCGAAAACCGTATAGGGCCGCCTAAGCGAAAATGCTGCAAGTGACATCTCTTAGCCGCCTCCTTGGATGCGGGTGGCTTCTCCGGCCGCACTCGCCATTTATCTTGGAGAGTGTATGGAAGGTCAAGGCAAATTGTAATGGGCCATATGACGCAATTTGTATCAGCTAACCATGGCCGCCTCAGAAGGACGCTACTTTGGTATAGGCAGTGGTCAGCACCTGATAAGATTGTTGTCAGCTATCAGCAAATAAGGAGCTCAGATTAAGTTTTGCATGGCACCGGCATATACAGAAATAAGCTTCACAACGGAAGTGCAAGCGGAAACAGCATATAAGATATATTGATCCGATTCTTAATATTGCGATAACATATTCTCGTATTCGCATGTTTTTGGGCGAAGTTGAGAAGCGGCGAACTTGTGCAGCCTGGCAGTATTCGGGAGTAACGGCGCAATTCAGCCCCTGATCAAAACCCTGGTTCCGGCGACCCGGGAAATCGCAAGCCGATGGCAGAAATGAGTTTTTTCGCCGCAGCTCCCAGACCGGGGCCAGTTTGCGGAGCCGCTGTCCATTAGGGCCGGTGCTATTTAAAAATCCGGTCGAGGAGCGCGAGCGCAATCTCGATCCCGATCAGAACGATGACGAGGACTTCCAGGCGATGGCTCGTGCGTGTCGAGATCAGGTCCGTAATCGTATCGGCGGTTTCGCGGATAACCGCCAATTTGCGTTCGACCGCCCGGGCCCGGGCCGGCAAATCGTATTCGTCCACGAGCTTCGCCCAAAGCCGTTCAAGTTCTGGGTGATCCCAGAGCACATCGGGCTTTTCATCGAGGTCGACACGGCTGGCGAGCCGTTTCTGGATCAAAAGGGCTTCCCCGATTTGTTCCAGCATGGCGGATTTTGGGCCGGGTGGCAGGCGCCGTTTGACGAGTGTGGCGGCCAGCGGCTCGATTTTGTCGAAAGCGGCCGCGATGCGCCGTTCGTCATAGGCAAGGGCAACCGATACCGCGAGCGCCTCGCCGACGAGCAAAAGCCGGTTTTGATCTGTGCCCTTGAGCTGAATTGCGCCCGTCTTGCTTAAAAGATCCTCCTCGTCCGGCGAGATGACGATAATCGCCGTCTCGATCTCGCGCTCGCTCAGCGGTCCGTTTATGCGCGGCGCCAGGCCGTGGATAAGGCTCTCCTCTTCGATCGGAGTCATATTGAAAAAAACGACGGCGCCGAACTTGAACAGCATGGCGGTGCCGTTGGCGGAGGCTGTAAACGCAAGAGGATTGGCCGAGAACGCGTCTTGCCGCTCCAAGCCTTTCAGATCGAGTCCCTCTCCGAGCAGCAAAGCCCGGACGCTAATGCCTTGGGATGACATCTAACCTTCCATGATGGCAAACGGCTCCCTGCAAGCGCAGGGGTCCGGAAATATCGTTCAATTGTGTAACCCTTTCATACCCCTTGTATTTAAGAATGTCTCTGTCTGACCCCAATTTCTCTGTGCGGTTCCTGCACCGGAGCTAAGCGGGAACGCGCCTTTTTGCGAAAGAAGGTTCCCTTGGCACATGATGGGTCTTCGCTGGCGGTATATTCCAGCCGCAGCTGCAGTGACGATCGCGGCAGAGCGTAGCGGTCAAACCGCCGTCATTGAACGGCGTATCCCATGGCGCCCACGGGCGGGCAATCTGCTCCAGCCAGTTATCGTCCCATGCTCGATTTAAGCTGCCCTAAGTAGTAAAATGTTATCATGAAACCCGGTCCTGATCGATTGCAGGCGCGTAGCGCATATTTCTTCGAATGTTTGAAATATGTTTTGCAGAATTGCAGCTGCTAAACTTTAGCTCATTTCGAATGGAACACAGCGTCTACCGGGGAATTCTATGGTCGAAGCGACTCAGAAGCCGCTTGTAACAGGGAGTTCCATTATGGTTGGTAAAAGTCAGGGTTCAAGCCACCCGGGCCAAAGCAAAGGCAGCCAGCAGAGTGCCGGGCACGTCAAGAACGAGCCGCAGCGCGCCCCCGAAGCTGGCAAGAAGGGTGTCGAGCATGCTCATGGCGGCACGCGTGAACAGCACGCCAAAGCAGGCGAGCAAACTCATAAGAGCAAGTAGGTTGCTTCATACCGGGGTCCGGGAATGTCCCGGGCTTCCGTCATGCGCTTTATGAATTGTCGCGTTTGCAACGGGAGCTGTCGGTTATTCGACAAGGCGTACAGCTCGCTCCGCTCTAAGGCTCCATCAGCCGCCATCGTTTTCACGGGGCGAAAGTTGGCCTCCGAATTGCAGCGCATGCGCAGCACCTTTTGGAGCCCCCAATGATCGATACTCTTTTAAAGCGCCGGCTTAGAGATGCCGGCCGGTCTATCGCTCTCGTGCTCGGCACGAACGAAATTGCGTCGGCCGTAGCGATCTCTCTGCACAGGAACGGTTACGGAACCGTACTCTCGCACGATCCCAATCCGCCGGTCATCCGGCGCGGAATGGCCTTTCACGATGCGCTTTTCGGCGACGCCGCCCCGGTGGACGGCCACATTGCTGTTTGTTCCGAGCGATTGATCGATTTGAAGCGGGAGGTTCTGAGCAACGGCCGGATCGCAATAACGCCGCTCGAGTTATGTGACCTCCTGGTGATGGGCCAAATCGGTGTGCTCGCCGATGCGCGGATGCAGAAAAGGCGCATCATGCCAGACCTGCGTAGCCTGGCGCAGGTGACGATCGGCCTCGGGCCCGGTTTCGTGGCGGGCGGAAACTGCGATCTTGCGATCGAGACCTGGCCTGCGCGTACGGGCATTGTCGTCGATGAGGGCGCAACCTTGCAAGCGGATGGTGTGGCGCGCAAGCTGGGCAACGTAGGCGCAGAGCGCTTCGTATACTCAGTCTCCGCCGGCCGCTGGCGGACAGCACTTTCGGTGGGACAACGTATTTTCAAGGGCTTTCCGCTCGGACATCTAGGAAACAGCATTTTTGCGGCGCCGATGGATGGCATTCTCCGGGGCATAGCCCGTGACGATACCGCTGTTCCGGCGGGCGTGAAGTTGATCGAGATCGATCCGAGGGGCCGGGATGCTCAATGGCAGGGAACCGATGCTCGCGGAAGGGCAATCGCAAAAGCCGTGCTCGAGGCGATAGGACGCCGCGCAGGGGCTAACGTTTTACGTCTCGTTCATCCGGGTTGAGATAATCCGGCTTCGCATCATCCCATGCGCGCCTCCCGGGCTGCAATGCTGCCGCGTGGGGGTGAAATCTCATGTCTATGGCGCACCCTGCCCGCCATACTGGAGAGGGGATGGTGCTGCGAGGCACGTATGAGGCCGGCCCCGGTGTTAGGTGTTGCAGTCCTGACTGGTGAGTGCCCATAGCTGAATGTCACGCTTGACCTTCGTTAGGAGGTCCGGCGGAAGGGAAACATTGCGTGTAACGATCAGCGTATTCTCGTTATACTTATGAAATTGAACTTCAAAGACTTCGGAATTGCCGTCGGCACCATAAATCAGCACGTTCTGATAGCCGCCCGAATTTGCGTCCTCTGTCCGTTCTCCAGTTTCGTAACGATAGCCGGGCAAGGCAGGGCTCGCGCCATTAAACCAGCAGAGCTTCATTTTCTCTACGAAACTATGGAGCACTTCGGGCGGGGCGCCGAAGGACAATCGTTGCGGCTCTGAGCCGATTAGACTCTCGACAGCGGGATCTCTCCTCGCGCAGGCTTGCGGGAATAGCGCCAGTATACACAAAATGACGGCCCGAAATCGCAAGCGAGCGCCCCTTAGCAATGCGTAGCCTCAGTGCCATTGGGGGTGTTCATGGCAAAACTGAGGCTGAGGCCGCGGAGCCCTTCTGCGCGCACAATGTTTTTGCCACGCGCGCTTCGCGAGATTAGCTGTTGTTTGCCATACCGCCGATATGTCTCGCAGGCTTACGCCGGACCGGGGGTTTAACCTGCCGGTGCGCTTCCAAGCCGCCCGCAGACTCGGATAATTTCACCTGCTCGAAGGCTTCGAGCGCCTCCTGACGGGCGCGATCGAGCCGCTTTTCGAGTTCCATAACCGACGATCTGAGATTGTCGCGGCGCGTCATAGCCGCTCTCGCGAAGGTTGGGTAAGCGAAATGGTTGACGTCGCTGATACCGGAGGTTTGCTGCTCGATCTTGATCTGCTGCTCGAGGTCGTTCGCCATCCGGCGGAAGTCGGCGATCATCATCTCGATATCGTTGACCTGCTGCCTCTTTTCGTCGTATTCAAACCGGTGATTCTGAATGGAATTAACTGTCTCGATCATTGCTTTAAGAAGCCCCCTACTCCAGCTGCGCGTCTTGTTGGGCCGTACTCTCACACCTCGAGCAGTTTCGCCGGAAACCATTAATTCGCAGTAAAAACGTCGCCACTTTGCAACAGCGCTTGCCTTAATGGCTTATTAGCCAATTTGCTATTGGCCTGCATCTCGAATTACGTCACAGTACTGAGGTCAGCGATTCGCGGCGCGTTCGATAATTTGTGGCGAATGCATGGCGCGTTTCCGGGGCGCACAACTCTCTTTGGAGCCCGGCCTCCTTTCCGTAAATATGTGCCGTAATTCTAAGCTAGCGTTTTAAAAAGACGCTCGCTCCAGATCCGCGTGGTAGGCTTAAGATTTCTTAACCTTTTCTGCGTTAATGTCAGTCGTGAAGTTAAGCTTCAGGGCGCGGTGATGGCTTTGCCTCGCGTCACAGCTAATTAGACTTGCAGCAAGCGAGGGATTCCATGCGGGTGCTTCTGATTGAAGACGACAGCGCTACGGCTCAAAGCATCGAGCTTATGCTTCTTTCCGAGGGTTTTAACGTTTTTCAAACCGATCTCGGTGAGGAAGGCGTGGGGCTCGGTAAAGTATACGATTACGATATCATCCTCTTGGATCTCGGTCTGCCGGACATTAGCGGATATGAGGTGCTGCGCGCGCTGCGGGTGAATAAGGTAAAAACACCCATCCTCATCCTTTCGGGGCTTGCCGGCGTCGATGAAAAGGTACGCGGCCTAGGCTTTGGGGCGGATGACTATCTGACCAAACCGTTTCATAAGGACGAGCTCGTCGCACGCATTCACGCCATCGTCCGCCGTTCGAAAGGCCATGCGCAATCGGTTATTCAAACCGGCAGCCTGCGCGTTAATCTCGATACCAAGACCGTCGAGGTGGACGGCGCCCGCGTGCATCTGACAAGCAAAGAATATCAGATGCTTGAGCTGCTTTCCTTGCGCAAAGGCACGACGCTGACGAAGGAGATGTTTCTCAATCACCTTTATGGCGGCATCGATGAGCCGGAACTTAAGATTATCGACGTCTTCATCTGCAAGCTTCGCAAAAAGCTCGCCTTGGCCAATACGGGACAGCACTATATTGAAACCGTTTGGGGGCGCGGATACGTTCTTAGGGATCCGAAGGAAGAGCAGGCGGCGGCCTGAAAGGGCCATGGGGCCCTTCCGCAGGGCCCCACGCTGCCGCGCCGGCCGGCGGCGCGCGCGATGGCCTTTGCCGTGTCATTCCCGCCTTCGATCATGTGAAGGAATTGGCGCGTTCGTAGCAAACTCAGTTGTCATGGCCCGGCTTAACCGGGCCATCCATGGAAGACCCAATGCACTCAGTATGTTGCAAGATGGCCGGGTCGAAGCCCGGCCATGACAGGAGTGATTCGCGTGAATCGGTCCTGCCCGAGGCTTAAGCGCTGATTTTATTGGCTGAATTTTGCTGGCGGCGGCCTATTTGCCCGCGCCTTCGCATCCGATATGGCGGGCTGGACGGATTTGGACCTTATCGCGGCTCGAGCGTAAAGAGCGCGTCATCGCCTTCTTTGACCGCCGAGATTTTGAAATGGGCTTCCGCTGCAAGCCGCGCCGCGTAGTAGGCCACGACAAGCTTTCCATCGATGGCCTTGACTTCTTTTCCGCCAAAAATCTCCGCGACCCCCTCTGGGATACGTGCGGCGCGCCCGCGGCAGACAATAGCAAGCTTGAAACGGGATGGGCCCCGGCCCGCCGCACTTGCCTGGGAAAGGGCCACATAGATATCGCCTCCGGCAGGCAGCGCAGTCAGCGCCACCGCAAGGACGGCAAGCAAGAGCCTCGCATGCCCTTTGTCGAGGTCGCGGACATCGGCCTGCCAATGCAGCTTGCGCTTGCCGTTTTCGATATAGCTGCGGGCGACCTGTTCGACATGGCCTAAGGGAACCAGCGCGCCGAGGCTGGAGGACACGCCGAACGCAAGCCGGTGAAAATCGAGTTGCGCCCATGCCGCTTTGGCGCTGTTGTGTATCAATTCGAGCGCATAATACCGGGTGTCCTCGTCGTTTTCCTCTTCGAGAAGCTCAAGGCCGTTATTGATGGCGCCGATTTGCCCTGCGAGGTCGTGGCAAATTTTGCTAGATATCAGGGCAGCAAGAGTCGTGTCTTCGAGGCGGGTATGGGTTGGCATGATAATTCTCCTGCTCCTGCGTGCGGCGCACCGCTCTTATTTGGTATCGATTCGAGTTGCGCAGCCATAGCTGTTTTAGGCACCATGATTTGCCTGTGGACTTCAACATGCCATGCTAAAAAAAAGCCGCTCCGAACATAATAGCTACAGCAACGTATAGAGTAAACAACTTCGACTGAAAATATAGAGGACTTAAGAAAAACGTGACACTTGAATCAGGCGATTACAGGGACTTCGCGCTTTCTGTTATGGCGGCCGCACAGAAAGCCGGCGCGGCAATCATGGATATCTACCGCGCGGACCCAAACGTGCGGTACAAAGCCGATAGCTCCCCCGTGACCGACGCCGATCACGCTTCCGAAGACATCGTAATTGCTGCACTGTTCAAGCTTATGCCCGATGTCCCAGTTATCGCCGAGGAACAGGTTTCGGAAGGCAATATTCCATATACGTCGGACGCATATTTTCTCGTCGATCCGCTTGACGGTACGAAGGAATTCTTAAAACTTAATGGAGAATTTACCGTCAATATTGCCCTCGTGAGCGCCGGAAAGCCTATTTTCGGGCTGGTCTATGCGCCCGCCAAATCCGATTGCTACGTGACACTGAGCAAGGCCGAAGCGTTCCGCTGCGAGCTGCCTCCCTCGCACGCTGGGGAGTTGCCGCGGGACCTGTCTTTCTCCGCGCTTACCGGCGAGGCGGATGCTCACAGGCCGTTCACAGCGATTGTAAGCCGCTCGCATCTGAGGCCGGAAACGCTCGCATTCCTCGAACAGCTCGGAAATCCGGCACGGGCCGTTTTGGGCTCGTCGCTGAAATTCGGCGTGCTCGCCAGGGGCGAAGCCGATGTCTATCCAAGGTTCGGTCCGACCTCCGAATGGGACACGGCGGCGGGTCAAGCCATTGTCGAAGCGGCGGGCGGGTGCGTGGTGACGGCCGATGGCAAGCCGCTCATTTACGGCAAAAAAGACCTGGGCTATCTCAACCCGGCCTTCATCGCCTGGCGTAGGCCTGGCGGGCCGAACCCGGCTTGAGCGAAGGCGCCGGTTATGCTTGCCGTACAAAACCATGGCAGTTCCGCTGCTGCTAATACCGGCCCTCACCGATTTTGACCGGAAGTCCCCCTCATCCCAACCCCCTGCGGCCCTCTCCGCGAGGTGAGAGGGTGTTTCGGGCGTCTCTTCTCGCCTTGGGGAGAAGGACGGGATGAGGGGGGCTTGAATCGGCATCAGTGAAGGCTTGTCTAAGCTGTTCTTAAGGCGCCATCCTAGAGATAAGCGCCTTGCCAAAGCCTTAAGCGCGCTAAGGCGCTGATATTACGGAAGAATATTCAACGCCGGCGGCGCGCCTCCCAGGCGGTGCACGCCCATATTAAGGCTAATTCCAGCGCGTTAAGCTTAATTCCAGCGCGAAAATATATTTAACGGACTTTTTGAAACGCACTTTTGGGGGTGAAATCGCGAAAAATCGCGCATTTTGGGGCGGGTCGATATCGGAATCCGGCCCGGTTTACCATGCCGAAATTAACCAGCCTGTGGCGCTACATCGGCGGCATCCTTTTTCTGCCGCTTAACGTAAGGCTTCACATAAGCCGGCGGCATGAGCTTCACGTCATGGCCGAGCGCTGTCAATTCGCGCGCCCAATAGTGAGAGGAGGCACAAGCTTCGATGCCAACGGCACACGGCGGCAGCTTCATGAAAAACGGGATGACGCGGGCGCGCTTCAATTGCTTGCGGATAATCACCTTGCCCGCCGCGTCGATGCCGTGAACCTGAAAAACCGGCTTCGCGATGTCGAGACCGATTGTCGTGACCGTGTTCATTTGGCTCCCTCCGAATCGTGGCCACCTCATTGGCAACCGCTTCCTTGGCGCTTCCGCGCCGGTGGAAGGAGCCGTCCACAGCATTAAATGCAGAATGCTTGAAACTACTCGAATTTAGCCTAATCAGCGGCGAGTTCCGAAAGCCGCGCCCTTAGCCTGGGCCGTGCAAAATCCAGAAACGCGCGCAGCTTTTGCGGCAACAGCCCGTGACCGGCATAGACCAGGCTCACCGGCGCCGGCATAGGTTCAAATTTCTCCAGCGCAGTTACAAGAGTTCCAACCTTTAGTGCGTCTGCGATCTGGTAGGAAAGCACCCGGGTCACCCCAATGCCCGCGATGGCGGCATCGATAGCGGCTTCGGCAGTATTAACGGTCAGCCGCGAGCGTACCCGGACGGTTGCTTCGAATTTGCCGGCCTGGAAGCTCCAAGTTTTCGCCGATGAAAGTCCCTCGAATGAAATGCAATCGTGCGCGGCGAGGTCCTGCGGTGTTTCCGGCACTCCCCGTTTGGCAAAATAGGGTGGGCTGCCGCAAACAACCCTGCGAATGGAACCGACTCTGGCCGCGACCAGGCTGCTATCGGCCAGATCCGCTATGCGTATTGCCACATCGACGGGTTCTTCGAGAAGATTGATTATACGGTCTGCAAGGACCATCCGGAGGTCGATATCGGGATACGCGGACAAAAACTCGATCGCGACTGGCAAAACATGCAGCCGCCCAAAAGCGACGGGAGCCGAGACCGTAAGATCGCCTCTGGGCTCGCTATACTCGCCCATCGCGGCGCGTTCGGCTTCCCCAATGTCCTCCAGGATTTTTTTGCAGGCCGCGACATAAGCCTGGCCAGCATCAGTGAGGGTAAGGCTGCGGCTGGTGCGGTTGATCAGCTTGGTGCGCAAATGGGCTTCGAGCTCAGAAACCTTGCGGCTGATAGTGGCAAGCGGCATGCCGAGCTTGCGCGAAGCCGCAGAGAGGCTCCCGGCTTCGACGGCAGCAATAAGCGCGGACATTGATTCGAAGCGGTCCATACCTGCTTCCATTATTTGGAAGGATGACTTCAAAAGATAGCTAGTGATCGCACAGATTGGAAGGATCTATATTGCCGGTCGTGGCCAATACCGGCACCCAAAAGGAGAACTCGCCATGTCACGCATTCCAACCCCCGCCACCATCGGCGACGCGCCAGCCGCTTCGCGGCCGCTCCTCGAAGCCGTCAAGAAGCAGCTAGGCACAATTCCGAACCTGTTCCGGCTTGTCTCCAACAGCCCCGCCGCACTCGAAGGCTACCTTGGCTTGTCCGGCGCTCTCGCCAAAGGGGAGCTATCGCCCGCCACGCGCGAGCGCATCGCTCTCGCCATCGCCGAGATCAATGGTTGCAATTATTGCCTTTCGGCGCACAGCTATCTCGGCAAGAATCTCGCCAAGCTTGACGAAGCGGAGATCGTGGCGAATCGCGCCGGCGCTTCGACCGATCCCAAGGCGAACGCCGCCGTGCGCTTTGCCGCCAAGGTCGCAGCCGAGCGCGGCCATGTGAGCGAGGACGATCTCCGCGCCGTCAAGCTCGCAGGCTATGACGATGCGCAGGTGATCGAAATCGTGCTGCATGTCGCGCTCAACACTTGGACGAACTACATCAACGAGGTTGCAAAGACCGATATCGACTTCCCCGAGGTTTCTGCGAGGCGCGCCGCCTGACCGCGTACAGCCTCGTCTTGCATACTGTCTCGCTGGATGACTTGCACTGCTCCAAGGGAGGGGCAGTCACCTTCAGTGTTAGCCACCGGAAGCTTAGGAGAACGCCGGCATGTCACGTCCCCCATTTCCTCCGTTTACCGCCGAGACGGCCGCACAAAAGGCGCGCCTCGCGGAAGACGCCTGGAACACGCGCGATCCAGCCCGCGTCGCGCTCGCTTATACGCCCGGTAGCCGCTGGCGTAACCGCTCAGAGTTCATCCAGGGCCGCGAAGCGATCGAAGCCTTTCTGACGCGCAAATGGGCCCGAGAGCTCGATTACCGGCTGATCAAGGAAGTCTGGACCTTTGGCGGGAATCGCATTGCCGTGCGCTTTGCCTATGAATGGCATGACGATAGCGGCAATTGGTTTCGCAGCTATGGCAACGAGAATTGGGAGTTCGATGAACAAGGATTGATGCGCCTTCGCATCGCCAGCATCAACGACCTGCCGATCAAGGAAAGCGAACGCAAATATCATTGGCCGCTTGGGCGCCGGCCGGACGATCATCCAGGGTTGAGCGAACTTGGGTTGTAAGGAGGATCGAGTGGAGACCGCCCCAATCTATTCGAGCGATGTCGCCTTCACGCCTGCGGTCAAGGAAATCCAGAGCCGCAAGGGTTCGCGGCGCGCTTACGCACGCATGGAGGAAGGCGGTTCGTGGAAGACAACGATCACGCCTGAGCTTGCGGCCTTCATCGGTGACCAGATCAGCGTCTTCCTCGCAACGGCGAATGCGGAGGGCCAGCCTTACATCCAGCATCGCGGCGGCCCGAAAGGCTTCCTGCGGGTTCTCGACGGCAAGACCATCGCGTTTGCCGATTTTGCGGGAAACCGGCAGTACATCACTCAGGGTAATCTCGCCGGGAATCCGAAGGCCTATTTGTTTCTAATCGACTACGCGCATCGCCGGCGCGTCAAAATTTGGGGCACGGCGCGCGTGGTCGAAGGCGATGCCGGGCTGACGGCCCGGCTGATGCCGAAGGGATATTGCGCGCGCCCCGAGCAAGTAATCCTGTTCACGCTCACGGCCTGGGACACGAATTGTCCGCAACACATTCCGCTCCGCTTCGAGGCCGCCGATGTGGAAGCCCTGCTGGCCGGACGCGATAAAAAGGTCGAAGAGTTGAAAGCCGAGGTGGCCCGTCTACGCAGCGCGTAATATTCCGGCGCGAGGCAGCCGTCATTCCGCCTTCGGGTGTCATCGATAGACGACCGGTTCGGGTCCAAATTCCACCGTGGCGGGTGCGCGCATGGCCGCATCCGTCTGGAACCGGACGATGCGGAGGTGCTCCGCCCGTTGGTTCAACGAACAGCGCACCCAGCAAGCGCCGGCGCAAGCGCCAGTCCAGCCTAGCCAAAATTTAGCCCTCATTGGCCGCACAGGTGAGCGGTGATTTTGTAATTCCGGCTGACGCGTTTCCCCTAATGACGAGGCCAAAGCAGTGCTGGCCCGAAACGGAGCTTAAG
Source organism: Rhodomicrobium sp. (assembly GCA_052144215.1). GTDB lineage: Bacteria > Pseudomonadota > Alphaproteobacteria > Rhizobiales > Rhodomicrobiaceae > Rhodomicrobium. The sequence continues at coordinate 39,615 of JBKQQS010000090.1, read as the reverse complement.
ACGATGCGCGACCGCGTCCTTTCCCTTGCCCTCACGATTTTGCCGGCGGCGGCAATATCGCTGAGCGGTGCAGTTTTCTCCGCGCAAGCCCAGACGGGCGGCTACCTGCCGCCGCAAAGCGCACCCGGCCAATATAACGCGCCTTACGGCAACGATGGCCCGCGATCGATCATGCCGCCCCAGGGAGGCAACTCGTACAACGCTCCCGCCTATGGCGAGCCGTACACCGCGCCGCCGCCGCCGGCCGGGCAGGGCCGTATGCCCGGCGATATGGGCGGGCCGCCGCCGCAACCGGGCACCTACTCGTCCAACGAAATTATCGACGAAGGCCATCGCTTCTTCGGGAATGTCTCCGAAGGCCTCGCCAAGGTGGTGGAGCACGCGTTCTCGCGGAACGGCCGGCCCAACGGCTATATTCTCGGCGAGGAAGGAAGCGGCGCGTTTGTCGCGGGATTGAGTTACGGCGAAGGCACGCTCTACACAAAGGGCTTTCCGCCGCAAAAAGTGTATTGGCAAGGCCCTTCGCTCGGCTACGATTTTGGCGCCAACGGCTCGAAAGTCATGACGCTTGTGTACAATCTTCGCAACACGTCTCAAATTTATGAGCGTTTTGCCGGGGTCGACGGTTCCGCATATTTCGTCGGAGGGGTTGGAATAACCTTTCAGCAACATGACGATGTCATGCTCGCCCCAATCCGTGCCGGGTTGGGGTTGCGCTTGGGAGCCAATGTCGGTTATCTCAAATATACGCCTTCGCCAACTTGGAACCCCTTTTAGGTCCTCGCCGGGCGGGAGGCAGAACGGCGCGCGGCAAAAAGCGTTTGAAGCTCTGCCGGGCGCCTTGACGAAGCGGAACGCCTGGATGCCGCAATAGCAAGGGCTGTGTAAGCATTCGTTTTTCGAAGGCGGCATTCGTCCGGATGTGTGGGAAGATGTAGGGGAGCCCAGTTTCAAATGATCCAAGCAATTCTGCTGATCGCGCTGGGCTTTCTTTCGGCTAGCCTTATAGGCGTGCTTGTCGCCCCCTCCCTTTGGAGCCGCGCCTACCGCCTCTCCCGGAAGCGGCTCGAGCAGACGCTTCCCATTACCCTCTCGGAGATCGAAGCGACCCAGGATCAGCTTAGGGCCTCTTACGCCGTGCGGATGCGCCGGCTCGAAACGTCTTTGGCGAGCGCCAAGCAGAAGGCTGCGATGCAGCTCGTGGACAATAGCCGGCTGCAGATGCAAATCGTTGCACTCAAGGATCAGATTGCGGACCTCGACCTTAAGCTGTCCGAGAGGCGTAACGCCGCGACCGTGCTTGAGCAAACCATCACCAATAGGTTCCCGGAGCTCGACCGTGAAATCACCTCTGTGAAAGCGCAGCTGCAGGAGCGCTCCTACGAGCTTATGGACCTCAACAACAAATTAAGCCGCCGCAACGAGGAGCTTAACGCCGCCGAGCGGGCTGCGGTCTCCCATCAGGACGAGCTCGCACGCCTCCAGCAGGCCCTCGAGAAGAACAGCGCCGATCGCACCGGACGGCGCTTCCGGCGCGCCTCTCAATGGAGTTTGGAGGATTACCGGTCGGAATATGACCGGCTGAACCTTGAGCTGTCTAGGCTGCGCCAGCAGCTTTCGCACCTTCAGAACCGCGATGCTCAGCAGGCCGGTATCATAAAGGAAGAGCTTCAGAAGCTTGCCGAGTTGATTCTGGTATCGGCGCAACCGAAGACGGAGGCGCGAGCGCTGGAGCGGTCCGAGCCTGCTGCCGCAAAACGGGCCGCCGGCTCGGACGTGCGCAGGGACCGGCCCGTGCCCTGGCCCGAGGCCGCTCCGTCTGCGGGCGCGGCACAGAAGGATGCCGGGGGCAGTCCCGCCGCACATCCGCAAGAACCCGCAAAGCCGGGCGATGGGAAGGCCGAACCCGCAAATCTGGCCTTGGCGGCGGTTCTCAGCGCTTTGCCGGACGCCGTCCTGAAACCTCAACCTGGCAACGGCAGCGTAGAGCCAGCCGATGAACCGCAGGCCGGGGCCAGCGCGCCCCGCTCAAAATTGCTGCGTGAGGCCGTGCCAGCGATGCTAAAGGAAGCAAAGCTTGGGGATGCAACGAAAAACGTAGGCTCCGGCCTGAAAGAGGCTGGCGCGTCCAAGAACGGTGCTGGAGCCGACGCGCAGGAGGCAGCCGCCGGGGGAGCGGAAACGCAGCCGGGGCTGGCGGCTTTGCAGTCCGGCAGTACCCTAGAAGAAGCCGGCGAGGCTTCTCCGGGCGCTGCAGAGAGGGCTTCCTCGCCAGAACCCGGCGCGGGGAAGAAACCTGGTCATGGCCTGGACACAAACACGGGCGGCCCCGCTCAAGCTGAGCGCAGCAGCGCCACTCAAAGCCGGACGCTTCTCGAAAGGCTTCGCGGTGCCGCCGAAGAAACCGTGGAGCCGGGCGAATAGCTTAGAGCCTCGCGCGTTGAACCGGGCGCGGGCGTTATCGCGAGGCGGCTTAAGCCGCCGTGGCGATACGGCGATATTTCATAGCGTTAGTCCTGGATCGCTCTTCGCGGAGCTTACGTCGACAGAAACCACCGGTGCGGCCCCTCGATGCCCACTGCAGTTAGCTTGCCGCTGAAAAAGGCAAGAGTATCGATGCCGATCCTGTTAGGCAGGTCTTCCGGCGCGCCGGCCGGTGTGTGACCGTGAACGACGACCGCTCCGAAATCGTGCGGATGCATCAAAAACTCCTCGCGTATCCAGATCAGATCGACGCTCCTTTGCTGGTCGAGCCCGACGCCGGGCCTGACGCCCGCATGAGCGAAAAAGTACCCGCCCGCGCGATACGAAAGCTTGAGGCCGCGGAAAAATTGTAAGTGATCCTCCGGCAGCAGCTCGCGGAAAATCGCGTTGGCCTCGGCCAGCCCCGCCTCTCCCGAAAAATAGGCGTTTTGAATAGTTTCCGCTTCAACTCCATAGGACAAAAGAGCAGCATCGCCGCCATTATAAAGCCAGTTCAAGCCGAAGCCTGGCCGGTCGTGGAAGGTAAGGAGCAGATCCTCGTGGTTACCCTTGAGAAACTGCGGCGTAATGTCCGCGGGCAGCCCGCTTATCAGGCGGCTGACCACGCCTTTCGAGTTACGTCCGCGATCCACGTAGTCTCCGAGAAACACAAATACGGTGGGCATCTTTTCCCGCTTGGCGCGGTCGCGCTCGATGATTCCAAGCAATTTATCCAGAAGATCGAGACGGCCATGGATATCGCCGATGGCGTAAAGCCGCACACCCTTGGGCGCATGTGCATTCGAGTGCTTGCTAATCTTGATATTCAAGGAATTCCTCTTCGAAGGCCGTTTGTCCGGCGCTTGCGAGCCGGCATCGTAACTATGGCACAGTTTTGCCGCTTTTTTCACTCAGTGATCGCGTTGGACGAAACGGGGGCTTGGGGTTGCTTCCGTGTAAGAAATGTTTTACTTCCAACGGTATCTTTAAATCCCCATGCGCCCGTGTTTTGGGGACCCGCTTCTTCAATCAAGAGGGTTCGTAATGGTGCTCAGGCTTCCCGCGTTAAGCCTTTTCATCTTATTTTTTGGAATTGGCGGCACATTGGCGCAAACGGCGGTTAAGCCGGTTGCTCCAGCACAGCCGGTGAAATCTACGGCGGTTGGCACTGTTGGCGTTATCGCGGGCGACGTCGACAGTACGGGCTTGAGGATCGCGAGCGATCTTTCGCGGCTCCTGGATAATGGTAACGAACTTCGCGTCATTCCAATAGTCGGAAAAGGATCGGCTCAAAATATCAACGATCTTCTCACGCTGAAAGTGGTCGACGTCGCGATCGTGCAATCCGACGTCATGGCCCGCTTTCTGAAGACAAACCGGCAGCCGGGCATCCAATCCCGGATGCAATATGTCGCGAAACTTTACTCCGAGGAACTCCACATCCTATCGCGCATGCAGTTCTTATGTTTGCAAGATTTGGCTGGACGCCGGGTCAGCTTCGGGCCAAGGGATAGCGGCGCGGCGATAACGGCTGAGGCGGTTTTTGAGGCCAGCAATATTCCCGTCGATCCGCTGTATCTCGACCATGAGGAAGCTATCGAACGCTTGAAGAAGGGTGAGCTTGACGCACTCGTTTATGTTGGCGGTAAGCCGTCCTCAGCTTTCGATGGCATTACTCACAAAGATAAGGTACATTTCCTTGACGTGGAGTATCTGCCGGCTCTTCAGGCAAGCTATCTACCCGCCATTATAACTTCAGAGGACTATTCAAATCTTGTGGCACCGAACGAGAGTGTGGCAACGATCGGTGTTTCATCTGTGATGGCCCTTCATAATTGGCCGCCGCAATCGGAGCGGTTCAAGGTTATGACGCGATTTGTGGAGAAATTTTTTGGCGACTTTGATAAATTGAAGGCAGGAAGCTTCAGCCCGAAATGGCGCGAGGTCAATATTCGAGCGCCTGTCAAAGGCTGGCAGCGTTTTCAGCCGGCCGAGCGCTGGCTTACTATGAATGCACAGGCCAAGGTGCAGGCCAAGGTACAGCCGGTAGCTCCGCAAGCGGCGCAACAATTGAAAACCATGCTGCAAAGGTTCGTCGAAAGTCAGCAGGGCGCTTCCACCGATCAGGAAGAGCTCTTCAACCAATTCGTCCGGTGGTATCAGCAACAGGGCGCTCAGGCGCCTCAGCAGCAATGAGGCGATCGAGGAGCGCTCGCGTTCGTGCCCGCGGCCGGGAGGAGTAAACATGCAGGAGACTGATAAACACGAAGAGAATCTCCATGTGTCTTCTGACATGCACAAATCCGCTGCCAGCGGGGAGGTAGGGCCCGAAGATACGGCTCCATCTCACGAGACGGAGCCCGCGCCGGCGGAAGGCGATGCTCCAAGCCCGGAAGGCTCAGGCGAGACCGCTGTCGAAGCTCTGGACGAGGAAGGCATAAGCGAGTTCGCCGACAATGTGGTGTCAGGTCTCGAAGAGGCTAGCCGCGATATCGATGAGCATGAGTCCCTCGAAACTGCACTGGATGAAAGCGTCTTAGGCCTTGGCGCTGCCGAGAAGGCGTTTTTTGCCAGCTGGGGCGACTTCGAGGACACTGCTGAGAATGAACTTGCCGGGCAGCAGGAGCAGGCGCCGGCGAGTGCGGATACTCTCACCGATATGACCATGGCCTCCTGGGGCGCCTCGGAGGGCTTGGACGGGAACGAAAGCCCCCCGCAAGCCGAAGCGCAGGCCGTGAGCTTGCGCAGCCTATCCGCCATCGGAGCGGCGCGCTTGATTGTCGAAGAAAGTCCTATACAGGCCATGCCGCAACAGGCGGGGTTACGCGCTCTATCCGAAATGAGCCTGGCCTCTGCAGACGCTTTTTCCGGCTACAACGGCTCGGGGCAAGATGCGAGCAAGCATGACGAGCTGGCCGACGCCGTTCAATCCGCGCTCCTCAGCGTGTACGGCGAAGCCCCTGAGCAGGCCGCTCAGCCCGTCTTTCAGAAGGCCGCTTTCCCCGAGGAGCCTTCCAGCAGAGGCTGGAATGCCGGCCCAGCGGCGGGTTATGCTCCGCCAGACGACGGCTTGACGCCTCAGGATGTGATCCTGAACTATTTCGACTACACGCCGGGCTCTCAAAACGCCAGCGGTTCTGCGCCGCAGGCCTTCGATCCCGATGCTGCCTACGAAAAGGAACCGCCCGTTACCCGCCGCGCGGGTCCAGAGACGATCGTGCAGCTGCAAAAACGCTGGGAGCCGGAAGATCGCTCTGCTCAGCCTCGGGAATGGGAACCAGCCTCTGCGCGGCCCGCGCAGTATAGCGGGCCTCCGTCGTTTCCCGTTCCCGCGCAGCCGGCCATGGCCCAGAAGCCGGCAGCCCCGCAAAAGCCCGAAAGCAGCCGCCTGCTCGGTGCGGCCGCCATCGGCTTGATGGGCGGCATCGCGATAGCGGCAAGCTTGGCTGCCTTTCTCATCTACGGTCCGCACCCTGCGGGCGTCGAAATCCCAGGCATCGGAAACCTTAGGCTCGATAGAGACGACCAGGGATACGGCGCGGCGCTACCGGAGGAGAGCAACAGGGAGTCTCTAAAGAGCCCTGCTTTCAAGGCGCCTGTGGAACCTTTAAGCGAAGTTCTGACAGCCGACGCGGTCGCTGTGGCCGGTCAGCCCTCTCCCCTAGCGATCAGCGTCCGCTCTTCGCTACCCTTCGAGAGGACGCTTATAAGCATCACGGGGATTCCCGAGGGTGGCCGGCTGAGTGCGGGCGTGGACACAGGCGGCGGCGCCTGGCTGTTACCGCCGCGGCGCTTGAACGGGCTAACCATTAACCTTCCCGCGGGTTTACCCGGCATGATTACTCTGGAGGCGCAGCTTCTCGACAGTAATGCCCGGACGCCGCTGTCTGCGAAGGCCGCGTTCTTCGTTCTGCTCAGACCCGCAGGCCCCGCCGCTTCGGCCGTCGTTTCTCAAGACCTGGCTCCTGCAGCGCCGGCATTCGCACCCAAGTCGGTGCCGCAACCTGCGCCGGCCTACTCTTTCAACACCCAAACCGTTGTGGCCCCTGCCGGCGGCAGCGGCGCCCAAACCCAATCGGCGGATTCGAGCTTCAGGGCACAAACCGTAACGGCCCCCCCGGTCCCGCAGGCATCCATGCCATTCCAAGCCTCGCTTTCACCGGGAACGGCGCCGGCCGGTGGAGGTGCGGTCCGCAAAGCCAGCCCGCGGCCTGAGGTCGAGGACCTCATTCGCGAAGGCAATAAGCGGATGCGCGAAGGCGACATCCTCGAGGCGCGGCAGTTCTACCAGAGGGCGGTGGCATTCGGAGACCCCGAAGCGGCACTAGCGATGGGCCGGTCTTACGATCCGATCTATTTCGCGAGAATCGACAAAAAGAACGCCGAACCCGATGCCGCGAAGGCTTTCGACTGGTACCGAAAGGCGATGGATTCGGGTGCCGCTCAAACCGCCATGGTGCGCATCGAAAACCTCAAGCACTTCCTTAACGAGTAGCACCCTTTCAGGAGGCCCCCCTCAAGGCGGCCTCCCGCAAACCTTATACCAAGCGCCGGAAGTCTCGGCCGGCCCCGCTTTCGAGCGGGTGAAGAAACCGCCGGACCCGGCTGAAAGGCGTGGAATTGCGGGCTCAGCCGTCATCCCCGCGCATGCTGGGATACATATAAGTTATTGTTTTTGCTGCGGAAATAGACTCCCGCTTTCGCGGGAATGACACTGAAGCCCCTCACGGGTGCGGCTTTTCGTACACACCGATCATGGGACCCAAACCGATCAGGCTGTTTCCCGGACGCAAAGCCGATGGCACATACAATGCTGGAGCGGTGCCGCCATCGAGAAAAAGGGCGTTCCGGCACTTAAGGCCGTCGCGAAAGAGGCGCTCGAAGGTATCGAACGGCACCTCCTCCTCGGAAATCGCAAAAAAGGCCACGGCGTCGCGCACGCAGACACCGTCGCGCATTTTCGCGGACGCATTGGCTTTCGCTAGGCGGGGATGCAGCTTCCCATCGATCACAAGCATCGGCCCCGATTGAGTGGCAAACAGGGCTTTCGGTTTCTGCTTGAGGAATGCGCCTGTTTCCAGAACACCGGCTCCCGCCTCGCCAGCGTAGAAAACGCCGTTAGGCTTTAGATGGAAATTGCCGGGCCCCGATGCCGTGCTGGCGCGCACGAGCTCCCTGCCATCTTCGATGTAGAGGCCGACTGGCCGGTAATCTGGATGAAACATGCCCCCGTTGAGCGCGAAGGCGAGCTGGCCGCCTTTTTTATCCACTTTTGGCAGCGCGCTCAGATAGGTGTAAGGTGTTCTGTCCGGGCGGTGCCAGAAGATCCGTATATCGAAGTGATTTAGCGGAGCCTCGCAGAGCGTATAGGAATGCTGCTCGAAGCTAAAGGGCCGGCAGGTCTGTTTATCGCGGCCCGTGGCCTCCGCTTGCACAGTCAGAAGGCCGGGAATGAGGGCGATAAAGACCGCCGCAATGTCCAATATGGGGCGTTTCACTGTTTTTATCCTTTAAGATGCGGGGAGTTTATCGTTCGAAATGAAGGAAACGGGCTACATTGCATCGCCCGGCAAGCCTTCGGGCCGATGCAAGCGCATCGGCGTCTGCTGCCGGTTGCTACCTCGCGTTCGTGTTGAAATTTGGGGTTCCAGCCCGGAAGCCCTCGAAAAAGCGCAGCGGAGGCCGTATCGAGAAGCTAAAATGACACGCTTATTTTCTTGGGTTGTTGCTATAAGTAACCTGAAGGACCGGGAAGATCTCACGCCCCCGCTGGAGGAAATGTAATGTTCATCGAGCTTCACGACACCGTTGGAAATATCACGCTGATTTGCGTTGAGGACATCCAGCGCGTGCGCAAAGGCGCGCATGGCGGGTCCGACATTTTTATGAACGAACTCGAAGGCTGGGTGCAGGTTGCAGAGAGCGTCGCCGCGGTGCGCGACCTCATTATCAAGGCAGGCGATATCGTTACGGCATCGCAGGTGGTCGAAGGCGGAGGAAAGCCGATCAGGCTGCAGCCAGTGGATACCCCGCGCGATAGAGACTAGCGGATTGCAGCGCCTCCCAGCGGCCGGCGCTGGGGGCGCTTTTGTGCCGTGGGCTACCCGGCTTTTCTTTGATCGGCCGGCGGGCGCTTGACCGCGGGACGCGGACCGGGGCGCGGCGTTACCGGCGGCGCCGGGCGGCGTACCCGATTGAGCGCGGGGCCGCTCGCAGGATTGATGCTTTTCCTGGCATCGGCGCGAACGGACCTGGGGTCTTGGCGGTAACGGTCCACGACTGCGCCGAAATGTGCGGCCGTTGTTCTGTTGCCATAAGCGCCACGGTTCAAAGCTCCGGGACCGGAGTTGCCCGCTTCCTTGCTGGCGTTTTGCCGGCGGCCATCCGGCATGCCCCCTGTTTTGGGTACAGCGGTTTTGAGCGCATTGCTGCTGGATTTGACACCGAAGACATTGCCCTTGCTGAAGTCCCCCGCCTTCGCAGTTGCGGCAATCAGCGGTCTGCCGTGGTTGTGCGACAGCTTGAGGACGGGGTTCCTGCTGGCGAGATGCTGATGATTGAGCTGCTCGGCGGATGGGGGAAGGTGGCGTTCGCTCGCAGCTTCGAGCTCCTGCAAGGTGGGTTGTGCCCTTACGCCTCCGTTGCCGCCATTGAAGCTGACCCTCGATGAGCTGCCTTCCGGAGCGGCCTTGCTATAGACACTGGCGAAGCTGCCTGGCCTGCCGGTATTCGTCACAGACCTGTTGTAATAGTATGTGCCGCCGGACCAATATCCGCCGGCGAAGCCAACCCCGGCGTAGCCAAATCCATAGTCGATGCCGCCATAAAACCCGGCATGAGGTCCCCAATAGCCGGCGTTCCAAACGTAGATGCCGTTGCTCCAGCCCCAATAGCCGGGCGTCCAAACGAGACCCGGTTCCGGCGCCGGCACCCACGCTCCCGGCACCCAATAATAATCGCCCTCGTCCTCTCCCCAAGCCCAGTATCCTGGCGCCCAGATATAGCCGGGGCCCGGCAGAGGCGGCTGGGCGTAGACGGGCAAGGGGGGCGGAGCCACCGTTACGGTGACAAAGAGCCCCGCATGAGCTTTCTCCGCCGCACCTGCCATGAGCAGCGTCGCAAGCATTGTGGCGATGAGAGATGTTATTCGCATTTTTTGCATTCCCGGTTGTGTTTAGTCACCAGTCCACAAATCAGCCGGTTAGGCGCGCCATGAATCATGGCGAAGTTGCATTTTACTGCCAATGTCCAACTAAATCGGAACTGCGCCAGAATTAAAGCCAATCGCGCAGCTATAGCTTGATTACTCACAGTTTTATTGCGTACAAGATATTGTTTTGTACGGAGTAAACATATGTGGCGCACTCCGACTGAAAACCTCAAGCACTGGTTAAGCAAACTCCTGCCGTTCTGTGCTCCGTAGAAGCCGCCTGCGTGTTAGGCGAGGGCCGGTCCGCATCCCGACGATATCCGTACCTATGAACAGCTGTTCGGCTACGCCGTGAACGTATCTATATGCGTGTATTGAGTATTTCTGATATATCCCGTTACAAGGTATGCCGGCACCGCAACGCTGCTGCAATAAAATATCGCCAAGCCGCCATCTCATCGCCCAAGTTCTCATGTTACGGTGCCGCAATCAACTCTGCAGTGCCTATCGAGTAATACTGTGTGTGACTCGAATATGGCGCTCACGAGTAAGGGGAATGTGTAGAATGACCAAGCTTCATCGAGAACTCTCTGGGTTTCTCCTCCTAAGTACTATCGCGCTTGCGCCCGTCGCAGCACATGCAGCCGACCTCTATCGTTCTTCGCCGCCGCCCCCCAGCTACGCGCCTCCCGCGGCCTATGTCGATTCGTATAGCTGGGCGGGATTCTATGCGGGTATCAACGGCGGCTACGGCTGGAGCGACGGCGGCAACTCCATCGGATATAACGACGGCGATCAATCGAGCCGTGCTCAGCCTCAAGGCGGCTTCGGAGGCGGCCAAATTGGCTATAATTTCCAAAGCGGCTCCTTCGTCTACGGTGTCGAGACCGATTTCCAGGGCGGAGACCTGAGCGATCGCGTCACCGGTTTGACGGCGAACGGCAACGATTTCTCAAGCCGGGAGAGCGTCGATTGGTTCGGCACCGTTCGCGGGCGCCTCGGATACGCCTTCGGCCGCACCCTCATCTATGGTACGGGCGGTTTCGCGTATGGCGACGTGCGCCAGCACGCCTTTGTAACGGATGGCACCGATTCCGTGTCCTTGCGAAACTCGGGTGTGCAGACCGGCTATACCGCTGGCGGCGGCATCGAATATAAGATTACGCCAGCCTGGTCTCTGAAGGGCGAGTATCAATATATCGATCTCGGCAGCGAAAAGCTGAGCGGCTTCGACAACGGGAATACCGCGGTCACGTCGAGCGGTCTCGATACGAGCTTCTCCACCGTAAAGATCGGCTTGAACTACCGCTTTGGCGGCGGAGCCGAGCCCCTGAAATAATCGGACCCCCACTCCGGTTATAGAACGGCGCCTGCGGGCGCCGTTCTTTTTTGCGGAGCAACACGCGCGGGCCAACCGTACTGCGCCAAGCCGGGGTTTATTTTTTGTTCCGGGCCGGCCGGACCGGCTTATAGGTCTTTTTGAATTCCGCCAGCGCGATGAGGTAGGGCTGCCCTTTTCTTTGTTTTGTGGCTGGATCGAAAATGTCCGCGATCATGCAGTTTGCCGATCCGTGCTGCGCCTCGCCCCAAGATGCCATAATGGATAACGGCCGGCCCAAGGGATTGGGGACCGCTACGATTTGCCCGCGAGCGGTATAAATACCCTTTTTCCCTCGCTTCGGCGTGTACCGCGCCAAGAACGTATCGGGCTTTACAACATATCGCTCGCCTGCCGGCGCGGTGACGATGAAATCGCCGGGTGCTGCCATATTTTTGGTTTCTTTGGTGCCGTCTGCAAGAATCGTCTCCACCGGCGTAGCGGCAGACGCCTGCTCGGCCTGAACCTCGCCGGTCTTGCGATAGATCTTGCCATCGCGGGTAAGGGCCTCCGAAATCGCGGGCGCGTGCCTGTCGATCTCGATTTCCGAGTCCCCGTCGTCTCCGCCGCGTTTAGGTCCGGCAGCCGTCATAATAGCCACGCTCCTTTTGCGCGCTAAGCCGCGGGCAGCTCGAAAGGTCGCGTATGCCTGAGCCACAGCCACTCCGCCTGCTCGTCCAGCGCTTCCTCTCCAAGCTTCTCAAGAATTGCTTCTGCCGTCCAATCCGGCTTGCGGCCGGTTTCAATCGTTTCGAGCATCCGGCTTGCGGCCGCAAAAATCTGCCTTTGCGAAGCATATTGTTTCATGAGCTCGAGATGGGCCCGGCGAGAGAGAAACCCGCGCGCCGCAAGGCCGCCTGCGGCGAACAGGCCTAGAGCTGCCTGCCAAAGGTCGCCATAATCCTTCACCAAGTCATCCCACAGATGTCCGCCGGCCCCATTGGGTACCACGGTCAGCGCCGCGAGGAATGAGGCAGTTATGAAAGAAGCTCCGATGGCAAGGCGCGCGATCCACAGCCAGAATCTAAATCGCCGGTAGTGCTCGCGCTCCTTGCGCTCGAACCACCGCATTTGATCGTCGACCCAGGCGGTTTTTGCGACTCGGATGCCATCGAGGTTTGCGCGGCTTGCCGCTTCGCGCTGTGGAGGCAGATGGCAATCTTGGCAGAACTCGACGCTGCGAACCGCGCGACGGATCCAATGTACGACGCCAGATTGCCGGGACAAATAAGTGAGCCACACCGAGCGCATTACACCGGCATTGCGCCAAAAGAAGAGCGTTCGCATCGCCTCCGCCAGGCAACGATATTCGAGAAAGCGGTTGTCGATAGACCGGAACCAGACGTGGCTACCCAGCATCAGCATGACGAAGGTAATTCCGAGATAAACCCAGGGAGCGAAAATCTTCTCACTGATGAAATTGAACGAAACGACCGCGCCCATCGCCAGCGAATAAACAGCCGAATCTGTGCTGCGAACGCTATTGGCAAAGCGGACGGACAAGCTATCCGAGGCGCGGTAGACCGAGCCGGCGATCGCAAGGTCCTCGATACCCGCGGCGAGCGGCGTGCTTTCTGCAATCGAGCTGCCGTAGTCTATCACGTTCCTGTTATACTTGTCCGTGCGCGATAAGATCCCGGAAATGCTGGTTTTTGCACCCGGCAGTTTGGGACCTTCCGCAATGGAAATCCCCGCGGACGAGGGGTCGATGCGGATTGTCCGCCCCGGTTCCAAGGGATCGAGCGGCGACAGTGCATTTTTATAAAGTGAGTACTCGTTCGGGGAAAAGCCGCGCTCGAACCACTTGACGAGATCGGCCGTGCCGCCTGTCCCGCGGGACTCCTGGCCGTCCCAAATCGCAAACAAAATCTGAGCGTGATCGGCGACGATGGCACCGGCTCGCGCATATTGCACATTGCGAGGCTCGCCGCCCTCTTTCCACGCCATATCGTCCGGCAGAGGGGCGATTCTCACGTAAAGCGCGCGGTCCAAAAGGGCCCGGAATTCCGCCTTCGATCGATCGGAGGCAAAGTCCCGCTCGTACTCTTCCTCCGGCATCGGCAGCACCGCAATCAGGTCTGCCGGGAGCGTCTCCATCGCGATTGCTGCCACGAGGCGGTCGGCGCCTTCGGCGAGCGAAGACAAGATAATGAACGGAGAATGCTCATAGCGCTCGCGCAGAAGCGTGCATTGCTCCTTGAGCGCAGCGATCAGCCTCTCGTCATTTTTATCGATATTGCGGTGGCCGGTTACGCCGAGAAGGATTGGGACGCGGCCGCCCCAGCGGTGAACTGCACCCGCCGTCACAGCATTCGAAACATCGGTATGCATAGGCCCGCCTTCGCTCCGCGCATCACCTAGATATCAAGTTTTAGCATGCACTGTGCGATGCGCAAGGGAAGTCTATATCAACATATCCTATTTTGTTCATCGAATAAACGAGCTGGTGCGCGAGATAACTTCGAGCTTGACAATGACACCTGGGTTGGCGAGATATTTTATTCGAAATCTATCCAATTGGCAGTTTTTTGGCCTCTTCTGGTTTTATGATGAGACGGCGTGATTTTTTTAGGACTAGTGCGCAAGCCGCCGGCGCCTTTATATTTGGCCGCCATTTGAATTTATCCGGTGGGGCCTCCGCCGCGGAGACCGCGCCTCCCGCACAGGCTATTAGATTCACGAAGTGGCGGTCATTTTCGGAGGCAGCTCTTTTCGAGGAAGCCCGATCGCTATCGAAGCGGCCATTTATGCCTCCCGCTCCGATCCCTGAGGGCTTCCCGTCAATGAATTATGACCAGTATCATGCCCTCCGGTTCAGGAAGGAGGCTGCTATTTGGGCAGACGAGAGCCTTGGTTACACGCTAGAGCTTTTTTCTGCCGGATACATTTACGGCGCCGCCGTCGACATTTGGGTCGTCGATCGAGACCAAGCGGCATTAGTCCAATACGATCCAGGTCTCTTTCGATATCAGTCAGACAATTCCAGTCTACCCGCGAACTTGAGGGTTGGCTTCTCCGGGTTCCGAATCCATAGACCGTTCGTTCAACCCGATCCAATCGATGAATTTGCCGTATTTCAAGGTGCGAGCTACTTTCGCTGCAGAACCAGAGGTCAAGATTATGGCTTATCGGCGCGCGGCCTTGCCATCAACACAGCGCAGCCGCCTGCCGACGAGTTTCCGGTCTTTAGATCCTTCTGGATCCAAAAACCTGCCGCAGGAGCGCCCTCGATAACGATACTTGCGCTGCTGGATAGCGTCAGCACCTCAGGGCTCTACAAATTCGTCATTTCAATAGCGGATGCGACGGCTATGGAAGTCAATTGCACGCTTTTCCCCCGCCAGACCATATCTTCCGCTGGAATTGCCCCCATGACGACCATGTTCTATTTTGGGCCAGGCAGCGCGATCCGCGGGGACGACGCCCGGCAACGCGTCCATGATTCCGATGGCCTTCTCATCCTTAACCGCGAGGAAGAGTTCATCTGGCGTCCTCTAAACAATCGAAACCGGATTGCATTTTCGAGCTTCCCAGGAACCGGGCTAAAGGGATTTGGCCTTTTGCAAAGAGAGAGGCGCCCCGACCGCTACCAGGATTTCGGTTATGAGTATCTCTACGAAGGACGCCCGACCCTCTGGATGGAACCCCTGAGCGATTGGGGCGAGGGCACCGTGGAGCTTGTCGAATTGCCTGCCCAGAAGGACTGGTTCGACAACATTGTGGCATTCTGGCACCCAAGAAATCCATTGGCCCCTGGGAAAAGCTACAGTTTCAAATACCGTTTGACTTGGGACTACGATGCTCCGGTCCGGGAGAATATCGCTACCGTGACGCAGACACTGGTAGGGGCTTCGCATGTGCATCCGGAAATGCGGCTCTTCCTGATCGATTACGCTGGGACGGACGGCCTGCGCCTGTGCGAAGGAAAAGTGGCTTCTTGTCCGGATGGGGAACGCAATATTTCTCTTTCCGCAAGCGCCGGAAGCATCCTTAACGCGGCCATTCTGCGCAACGAGCTTCTTGGCGGTCATCGCATACGCTTCGAATATCTGCCGCCGGATGGTGGACTAGAAGCCGATATTAATTGCGTTCTCATGCGGGACGGCAAGCCCGCCTCCGAAATCTGGACGTTTCGCTGGACGGCATGAAAGCCGCCGTTTCCCAGCGCGTGCATTGCGCAACCGGAACTCTCCTTTCAAAAAAAGCAAGTTTTAAAAAAAAGGCAAGCAAGTTTACTTCGAATTCGCCGCATGATATGGGCTATCGATACGCATGATGATGTTGTTGGGGGGCTCTCGCTATGATGATGCGCCTGTTTTGCGCGGCCGTTTTCGCTCTTTCTTTGGCGGCAACCCCCTCACGGGGAGATAACGAACTCCAATTCATGCTGGACACAGGCGGGCACGAGGCAATCATTCAAAGCCTAGCCTTCACTCCAGACGGAAAATATATCCTCTCGGCGGGCGACGACAAGGTCATCCGGATCTGGGACTGGCGCGCGGGCGAGACAGTGCGCACAATACGCGGGCAATCGAGCCCGGGCGCACCCGGGGCGATCTATGCGATGGCGCTTTCCACCGATGGACGCTGGCTTGCGGTGGGCGGCTTTATGAATCCCGAGTGCCGGGGGCGATGCGGCGAGATCCGCCTTTACGACTTCGCGACCGGCAACCTGCTGGCCCTCTTAGAAGGCCACAGCGATGTGGTGCAGCGCCTTGTCTTTTCCCCGGACAGCAAACTCTTGCTCTCCGCTGGCGCCGACTTCGATGCCATCATCTGGAACGTCGAGAGCAGAGCTGTGCTGCACCGGCTGCACGGCCACAGCGCGGTTGTCGACTCCGTTGGCTTCACGCCGGATGGAGCGCGCGCGGTAACCGGAGGCGACGACAAAACGCTTAGGCTTTGGCGAGTGTCGGATGGCTCCCTTATCAAAGAGATGACGGGACATGAGCGCAAGCTGTTTTCGCTGGATGTATCTTCAGCCGGCAGCACCATCGCAAGCGGAGACCATGGTGGCGAGATCCGCCTTTGGGACGGCACCACGGGCGAGCCAAGGAAGGTGCTCGCCAACCAAGGCGACGATGTTGGCAGTGTCAAATTCTCACCCGATGGCCGCTTCCTGCTCGTCACAGGTGGCCGCAACTCAAATCCGCAGCGCATCTATGACGCCACCTCTGGGAAGGTTGTGACTTCCTACGCGAAGCACAGCTTTACCGTCCTGCCCGGCATTTTCTCGCCTGATGGCAGGCTTGTAGCCACGGCAGGCGGCACCAACAATGAAATCCATGTTTGGGACCCCAGAACCGGCGAGACGAAAGCGATATTGAAAGGCTTTGGCCAGCCCGTGTGGTCGGTTGCTTTCTCCGCGGACGGACGAAGCATTGCCTGGGGAAGCACAGAGAGCTATCTCGACCATAATAACCGGGGTCCCCTCGAAATGACCCTGCGCTTACCTGATGCCAACACTCAACTAGGCCAACCGGCGCCTATCGGCGCTCAGGGAGCTTGGGTACGGGCGGCGGCAAGCTTCAATGACTTATCATTGATGCATCGCAGGGGGCCGTCCTGCGCCGGCGGAGATACCTACCTCGATCTCTTGAAGCATGGCATTCCTACGGAAGTCACAATCGAACGCCACTCGACGGACGGCTGTGAACACCGCTCCTACAGCTTCACTCCGGATGGCCTGAGCATCATCTCGGGCGCCAGCACTGGCAACCTTACAACCTACAGCCTCGATGGCCAGAAGATCCGCGATTTCACCGGCCACGACGGCGATGTCTATGCGGTCGCCCCTTCGCCCGATGGAACCTATCTTGTCTCGGGGGCCCTGGATCAGACGGTGCGGCTCTGGAACCTCAAGACCGGTGAGCTGCTCGTCACGCTATTCCGCGCCGCGGACGGCGAATGGGTGATGTGGACGCCTCAGGGCTATTACACCGGCTCCCCTGGCGCAGACAGGATTGTGGGCTGGCAAATCAACAAGGGTGACGCGGCAGCGGCTGACTATGTGACAGCGGAGCAGCTACGCAAGCATTTGAATCGCCCCGATATCGTGGAGAAGGCGATCCGGCTCGCCTCGGCCGCGGAAGCCGTTCGCACGTCTTACGGCACCGAATTTAAGCTCTCGGACCTGCTGGCGCAGCCGGCGCCGCATCTTCGCATCCTTTCTCCCGTGTCAGGCAGCATTCTTAAGACGCCCAGCACTGTCACAGTCAGGATCGCAATCGATGACGTGCCAGACCCAGTGACGCGGATCCGCATCCAGATCAACGGACGCCAGCTCGACGACTTTTTGCCCGAGAAAGGTCCCTCTTTTGCTCCAGGCGAGCACGCTTTCGATGTGCCCCTCGCAAGAGGCAAGAACACTATTGTGGTTACGGCGTTTAACAAAATCGGGTGGTCGAGGGTTCAGGACGGCACGCTCGTGCTCGAAAACGAGAGCGTCGGCCTGCTCGATAAGCGCGGCACGCTTTACATCATGGCCGTCGGCGTCACGAAATATCCCGGCATCCCGGAGCTTTGCAGGCCGAAGCCGACTTGCGACCTGAACTTTACCGGCAACGACGCGATTGCTTTTGCGGACACCATTGAGAAAACGCTTGGGGCTTTGCACGAGCACGTCGTACGCCGCGTGCTGGTGAACGAAGGCAGGAGCGATGGAGCGCCTACGGCGGCCAACATTATCAACGCGCTCGGCATTCTCAGCCGCGCCAAGCCTAACGACACCGTTGCCGTCTTCCTCGCAGGCCATGGCATGAATGACGGGCCGAACTACCGCTTCGTCTCGACTGACGCCTCCCTCTCCGATGGCATGATCTTGCCGGCTTCGATGGTGCCGTGGTACGCCATCGAGGAGGCCATCGACAGCGCCAAGGGGCGGCGGCTTCTGTTCATCGACACCTGCCATGCGGCCGGCGCCTATAACGAGCGGCTTGGCAATACCTCCTACCACGCCAACATCCTCGCTTATTCCTCGGCGCGCTGGGATCAGGTCGCGTGGGAAAGCCCGAAGCTCGGTCATGGCTTCTTCACGGAGGCCATCGTCGAGGGGCTCACCGGCAAGGCCGATGCGAGCGGCAGCGGGCGCGTGGATACGGCCCAGCTCAACGCCTATCTGCAGGCCCGCGTGCGCGGGCTGGCCAAGTCCATCGGCAAAGAGCAGGACCCGCAATTTTTCAAAGGCCGCGACGCGGAGGTCTATTTGCTGGCGCAATAGCGCACGGGGTGGGCGCTCTCAACTGCCTCTGTAGTTGGGCTGCCGGCGAACACCACGGTGAGCTATGTGAAGAACGGTTGGCGCCGTTCCGAGCGATCAAGCGTACCCCAAGCACTGGCTATCCCCCCAGCAAGAGAGTTGGCCGTAAACTACTCTTTTTTCATGCGGGCAATGGATTTGCCGGCTGGGCAAGAAGGCGACGGAATACGCGCAACAAAAGCTTGAGCCATTGCATCGGGCGCCGGAAGGATACGGACGGCATTCGAGTCGCAGGCGGCAAAATTTGGATCCATTGGCTACGGCAGGAAACTACGCGCTGGCGGAGCGGTTATTGGGCCATCCGTTTTCTATGTAATTAAGCCAGCGACAGCAATGAGAATAGCCATTGTGCGGCGAGTGGTGAAAATTATGTGGCAATTCATGGGTTTTCACTATCGTCAGCTCGTTAGACATTGCGAAATCTTTCAAATAATTAGCATTGTGGCGGTCTGCCTTGTAATTCTGGCGCTTATTTTTAGCGCCCTATCGGCCTCGATTCCTGCGGTCGACGATTTCGGCAGAGCGGCAAGCATCGTTACATACGGGATACCCCAATGCATGTTTCGGGAGTATTTCGCATGGTCGGGGAGATTTACCGCTGCAGCTATTGAGTTTATATTGGATAGCCAGATTCGTATTGGCTTTTTCTATCCATTATCGCTTTTTTGCTTTTTTATATCGGTGCTCTTACTAGACTACTACTCCATCAGATCGATATTCGATGCCGATCGAGCCTATGCGCTCGGCTTGGCGATCGCGTTTGAAGTTGTGAGGTGGTCCCTTCTCAGCGGGCCCGAGCAATCCTTTTTTTGGCTGGTTGGCGCAATTGATAACTACCTAAGCATATCTGTTGCCGCCTTTGTGTGCGCCAAAACACTCAGGCTAGTATCGGATGCGCGCCGCCTTTCGGCTCCTAAGATAGCGGCTCTTTCGGCTGCGGCCTTTTTTTGCAGCGGATTCCACGAACTGTTTGGATCATTCTTTGTTGGCTGCCTTTCGCTGATAGTGCTTGGCGTAGGGAAGGCACAGCGATCATTCCAGCCCTGGACGCTTATCGTTTTGGTTGCGGCTATATTGGGCCTCGCCTTAGTGATCGCGGCGCCTGGAAACTCCGTCAGAATGGCGCAGATGCCGAAAGACTTCGATAGGGTCCTGGCCATCCGGACAGAAGCTGCAACCAAAGTGGCCCCGATATTTATGAGTTGGGCAAATTGGTTCGTTCTTGCTTGCGGCGCCGCGCTGTTCGCTTCTTGCCGCGGGATTTCGATCCATGCCACTGTCGCTCGCATAATCGATCCACGCCGGATTGCAGGCCTCACGGTAGTATCGGCCGCCGCCATGTTTTGCATCGCGACGCTGATTCAAGGCCACATCGAATCTAGAACCGTAGACGGAATTCTGTCCGTATTCTTGATCGGCCTTTTCCTGTGTGCCGGTTCCATCGCATGCTCCGGCTACGCAAACGGCATTCTCAACTCTTTGTCCGGATTAAAGCGCACCCTCCTGACCGTCCTATTCTGTGCCGGGCTGTGTTCGACAGCTAACGTGGGAGCTGCCGCTGACAATCATCTGCGCGTGGCGGGTGCCTTTCGCCGTGCCTACATTGTTCGTCTAAACTTGCTGGAATCTGTGCGGGGAAGAAAAGACGCCGATATTGAGCTTGCGCCCCTCAATCCTTCGTCGGTATTTTTCTTTACCGACATAACATCCAACCCGCGAGATTACATCAATCGAGCGGTTTCAGATTACTTTGGGGTTGGCGACGTAATAATTGGGGCCGAAAACCGGATCAAATTTAGGGACGGCGGTACCCGAGAGCGTTGAGGGACTTGATGGGAATAACGGCTGCGCGGCCTTTTAGCTCCGCGAGTGCTCGGTTGGCTGAGGCTAAGGCTTTGAGGACCGGGACGGTTTCAGGCTCAACATTGGGCGGTAAGCTGGGAATATCGTAGGTTGGTTTTAACATGTCCCCGGACCGATAGGTTCGAAAAACGATATTTCATGAACATGATACGCGCGACATGTTCGCAAAACCGGCATTTCGCGAACATGTCGTAGTGATAGATGACGCGCAAGCCGCGATCAAGAAGGGGCTAGGTGCAATCCCTCCTTCTGCCCCGCCTTCAAAAAAGTTATTATCCAACAAATTATGGTGGACACGACAGGGATCGAACCTGTGACCCTTCGCGTGTGAAGCGAATGCTCTACCGCTGAGCTACGTGTCCAGCGTGTCCATCGCTTATATGTACGGGCCGCGCCGGCGTTCTGTCAACATCGGCCACTTGAACCGGAGGCGGTTCATGAGAAGCTTGTTTGCGCGTTGCATTGGCGATAGCCTCGTCAGCAGCTGTCTTGGAGAGAGCCGCTATGCCTGCGACCGTGACTGTGACCGTGAACGGCAAGAAGCATGTGGTGACGGCGGATGGCGATACCCCGCTGCTTTGGGTCATTCGGGATGAGCTCGGATTGACGGGCACCAAGTTCGGCTGCGGCATCGCGCTATGCGGCACCTGCACGGTCTATGTGGACGGCAGTCCGCGCCGGTCCTGTGTGACCCCCATCTCCTCCGTGAGCGGAAGCGAGATCGTCACCATCGAAGGCCTTTCGGGCAAGGCCGCCGAGGCTGTGCAAGCCGCGTGGATTGCGCTCGAAGTTCCGCAATGCGGATATTGCCAATCCGGGCAAATCATGTCGGCGGCGGCTCTCCTAGCCCGGAACCCAAGACCGTCGGACCGCGATATCGATCTCGCCATGGCTGGCAATATCTGCCGCTGCGCTACTTACAACCGTATCCGCGCCGCGATCCACGACGCGGCCCGCCGCATGGAGGGCTGAACATGCACCTCACGGAAAAAGCAACCGGGCGCCGCGGCTTCCTCATCGGCGCGGCCGCCGCAGGCACCGCCCTCGTCATCGGCTTCCGCTTAGAACTGTTAAGCTTCGCTGGGCGCGCCCGCGGCGCCTTGGGGAAAAATACTAGCGATTATAACGCCTTCATCCGCATTGCCTCGGACAGCTCTATCACAGTTATCTGCAAACACATTGAGTTTGGGCAAGGTCCGTTTACCGGCTTCGCCACCATCATCGCGGACGAGCTTGATGCGCGCCCGGAGCAGATCAAGGTCGAGCATGCGCCCGCCGATGCCGCAAAATACGCGAATCTGCTGCTCGGCGAGCAAGGCACTGGCGGCTCGACGGCCATGGCGAATTCGTGGGACCAGCTGCGCAAGGCCGGCGCCGAAGCCCGCGCCCGGCTTGTGGCGGCGGCGGCAAAAGCCTGGGGCGTGCCGGCCTCTGAGATAGCGATTAAGAACGGCATCTTGATGCACAGCTCAGGCAGAAGCGCTGAGTTCGGCGAATTCGTAGCGGTGGCGCAAGCGCTCGCGCTCACGGAAAGGCCAAAGCCCAAAGACCCATCGCAATGGCGGTATATCGGTAAGGGATTTCCGCGCGTAGACGTCAAACCGAAGACCAACGGCGAGGCGATCTACACCTCCGATGTTAACTTGCCGGATATGCTCACTTGCGTGATCGCTAGGCCCACCCGCTTCGGGGCGAAGGTCGAATCCTTCGATGGGGCGCCGGCGCTCGCCATCGGCGGCGTCGCCGAAGCTTTTGCAACGCCCTTAGGCGTGGCCGTCCTTGCCAAGGGCTATTGGGCTGCGCGCAAGGGCGCCGGTGCAGTAAAAGTTGAGTGGGACGAAACCGGCACTGAAAGCCGCTCGACCGGGCAGATCCTCGCGGAATGCAAGGAGCTTGCGAAAGGCCGCGGCACCTCTGCCGCTGCAATAGGAGATACCGCTTCCGCGTTCAGAAAAGCCGCGAAAATCGTCGAGGCAACGTATACATTTCCATATCTCGCGCACGCGCCGATGGAGCCGAATAATTGCGTGATCCGCCGCACGGCGAATGGCGTAGAACTGATGTTCGGATCGCAGTCCCAAACCGTGGATCAGGGGGCCGCGGCCGCGATTTTGGGCCTGAAGCCGGAACAGGTAGCGATCAAGACGCTGTTTGCCGGCGGGAGCTTCGGGCGCCGGGCGACGCCAAAAGGAGACATGGCTGCCGAAGCGGCGCAGGTGATGAAGGCCGCGAAGCATCGCGGGCCGATCAAGATCGTCTGGAGCCGCGAGGATGATATTCGCGGCGGACGCTACCGTCCGGTCTTCGTCCACCGGGTGAAAGCAGGCATCGATGCGGCTGGCAATATCGTGGCCTGGGAGCAGGTCATCGCGGGCCAATCTTTTAACAAAGAATCGCCGTCCGGGGGCGGCATCGACGAGGCCATGGTGGAAGGTGCTGCGGACATGCCTTACGCCATCCCCAATCTCGAGGTCTCAGTGCACGAGGCGAAAGTGGGCGTGCCCACGCTATGGTGGCGGTCCGTCAGCCATACGCACACTGCCTTCGCCGTCGAAACCTTTCTCGACGAGCTGGCGGCAGCGGCAGGGCAAGACGAGCTTGCCCTCAGACGCAGGCTGCTCGCCAGGCATCCGCGCCATCTCGCCGTTTTGAACCTCGCGGCAGAAAAAGCCGGGTGGGGAACGCCCATGCCGGAAGGAAAAGCGCGGGGGATCGCGGTGCACTCCTCGTTCAGCAGTTTCGTCGCCCATGCCGTTGAGGTATCCGCCGGGGCTGACGGGCTTCCGAAAGTGGAGCGCGTCGTCACGGCGGTCGATTGCGGCCAGGCCATAAATCCGCAAATTATCGAAGCGCAAATGGAAGGCGGCGTTGGCTTTGGCCTGTCGGCCGCTCTTTTCGGAGCCATCGATCTTAAAGACGGCCGCGTGGTGCAATCGAACTTCGACAGCTACCGCCAGCTTCGCATCAATGAGATGCCGCGGGTTGAGGTGCATATCGTGCCTTCCGCCCAGCACCCCACGGGTGTGGGCGAGCCTGGCGTGCCGCCTATCGCTCCCGCGGTCGCGAACGCGTGGGCCAAGCTCACCGGAGCGAGAGTTCGCGACTTGCCCTTTATCCGGGCACTCACAAAGACGTAGGCTTGAGTAGCATGCGTCCGGCTGCCAAACTGGGCCGCGGTGCCGTTATAGCCTGTTATGAGGCGGGCGCCGCGTTGCAACGTGGCAGCCCTTTTTTTGCTGGATTGAAAAAATGCAGGAGGGTTTTCTAAGGCGCGGGCTATTGGAAATAGATTTTCTTCTGCATGCGATATCGCGGAGCTAATTCGAACTTATTTCTTCAATGCGTGCTATTTGCCCTTGAGATTTTTCTCCCTTTCGACGAACTTCTACTGGCGCGGACGGTTCAGCGGATGGGGCGAAAAGCCATGGTATCACCACTTCAGCAGAAAATTCGGGTTAACGGCCCCGTGGCCGTTACAGCCAACCGGCTTTCGGACGGTGCCGTCGTTTATCTCGCCAAGTCCGGCCTTTGGACGCAGGAGCTTGGGGCCGCAAACGTTCTGTGGTCCGCCGAAGACGCGCAAGCTGCACTCAAGGCTGCACAGTCGGATGGACTTGAAGCGGTCGGTGCCTATTTAGCCCCGATCGATGCCAGCGAGACCGCGGCCAGGCCCGGAAATCTGCGTGAGTTCATCCGCATCGGCGGCCCAACCTTCGCGCTGCCCTCCGCCGAACCGCAAAGGGTGGCGGCTTAGCGTTTTCAAACAGGAGCAAGTCCCCCCTCACCCCAACCCTCTCCCCCGAGCGGAGAGGGAGTTTCAGGCGTCCTCTCTCCCAACCGCATCCGCTTGCGGATGCGGTCACTCCAAGTTGCAAGCTCGGCGAGCTTGCGGGGAGAGAGACGGAGCGAGGGGGCTTTCGCACAGGAAGCAAATCCGGAGCCCAATGTATACTTACGATGAATTCGACCGGACTTTTATTGCGGAGCGCGCGGCGCAGTTCCGCGATCAAGTCGCGCGGCGCCTTTCGGGCGAACTGACTGAGGACGAGTTCAGGCCGCTGCGCCTCATGAACGGGGTTTATCTGCAGCTGCATGCTTATATGCTGCGGATCGCGATCCCTTACGGCACGCTCTCGTCCGGCCAGCTTCGCAAGCTCGCCCATGTCGCCCGCACCTACGATCGCGGCTACGGCCATTTCACGACGCGGCAGAATCTGCAGCTCAATTGGATCAAGCTCTCCGATATGCCGCAAGTGCTGGAGGAACTGGCCGGGGCTGGGGTTCATGCCATGCAGACCTCGGGCAACTGCATCCGCAATATCACGACCGATCAATGGGGCGGCGTGGCGCCCGGCGAGATCGAGGACCCCCGCTTCTGGGCCGAAATCTTGCGGCAGTGGTCCACAATGCACCCGGAGTTCACGTTTCTGCCGAGAAAATTCAAAATCGCGATCACGGGTGCGCCGGATGACCGCGCTGCCGTGAAGGTCCATGACATCGGCCTTCGCATAATCAAGAACGCGCAAGACGAAACCGGCTTCGAGGTTTCCGCGGGCGGCGGGCTCGGGCGTTCGCCCTTCATCGCCAAGGTCATCCGGGATTTTCTGCCGAAAGAAGACTTGCTGAGCTACCTCGAAGCGGTCTTGCGCGTCTACAACGCTCATGGCCGCCGCGATAACATTTACAAAGCGCGCATAAAAATCCTGGTGCACGATCTTGGCGCGGAGCGCTTCGCCGCGGAGGTTGAGAAAGAATGGGCGCAGATCGAAGACAGCTATCTGAAGCTCGATCCGGCTTTTGTTGCCGATATCCGCTCGCGCTTCGTCTATCCCCAATATGAAACGCTTAAGGACCATCCGGCCGTGCTCAAGACTGCGGTGAGGGCGAATGCGCGCTTCGCGCTCTGGCACGGCAACTCAACGGCGAAGCATAAAATCCCGGGCTATGCGATTGTGACGCTTTCGCTGAAGCCCCCCGGCAAGCCGCCCGGCGATGCGACCTCGGGACAGATGGAAGCCATTGCAGACCTCGCCGACCGTTACAGCTATGGCGAGATCCGCGTTGGCCACGATCAGAACCTCGTCCTGCCGCATGTGCGCCAGCAAGACCTTCCCGCTCTTTGGAAGCAGCTCGACACAATCGGCGTAGCAACGCCGAATGCCGGCCTCATCACCGATATTATCTCCTGTCCGGGCCTCGACTATTGCAGCCTTGCCAATGCACGCGCGATCCCAGTTGCCATGGAGATTGCCCAGCGTTTCGCCCCGATCGAAAAGGCGCAGTCCATCGGGCCGCTGCACATCAACATCTCGGGCTGCATCAACGCTTGCGGCCATCACCATATCGGCCATATCGGCATCCTTGGCGTGGAGAAGAACGGCAGGGAATTTTATCAGATCACGCTCGGCGGCAGGGCTGACGAGGACGCAACGCTCGGCCAGCTCTTGGGGCCTGCCATTCCCTATGAGGAGGTTGCGGAGACCATCGAGCGGATCGTCAGCCGCTATCTCGATCTGCGCCTCAACGCGGACGAGCTTTTCATCGGCACCGTGAAGCGGCTGGGCGTGACGCCGTTCAAGGAGGCGCTTTATGCGCTACATTAAAGACGGCGAGGCCGCGGACGATCCATGGGTCTATGTCGAAGGCGACGAGCCGGTGCCCCCGGATGTGCCTGCGATCGTGCCGCCCGATTGGCTGTTCGCCGCGAAGGCAGATGCGATCGCAAGCCGGAGCGCGCCGTTGGGCGTGGCTTGGCCGAACGACCGGCCCGAAAACGAGCTTGCGCCGTACCTCTCGCGGCTTGCCCTAATTGCGCTTGAGTTCCCGGTCTTCCGCGACGGGCGCGCCTATACCCAGGCCCGGCGGCTACGGGAGCGCCACGGCTTCAAGGGCGAAATCCGGGCGACCGGCGACGTGCTCAGGGACCAGTTCCTGTTTATGGCCCGGGCGGGCTTCAACGCCTACGAGGTGAAGAAACGCGCCGATGCTGAGGCCTTCGTCAAGGCGCTCGGCGAGTTCAGCTTGCGCTATCAGCCGGCGGGCGATCACGGCCGCGATTTCCGTGCGAGGCTGCGTAACGCCTGAGTTAGCACCCCTTGCCGCAAGGAACAAAGGCTGCCAACGCAGGGGTGCCCCGCAGCCCTATTCTTTTCTCGTATTTCAAGGAAATGGTGCGGTCGAGAAGACTCGAACTTCCACGGGTTGCCCCACTAGCACCTCAAGCTAGCGCGTCTACCGTTCCGCCACGACCGCAACGCCTGGCACTTTAATCCGGCTGAGCGGATTGTCTAACAGAAGATTCCAGGCCGCACAACCAAAACGCGCCGGCTTAACGCCGCGCTGCGGTCAAAAAACACAAATGCGCCGTTTCCCCGCGACCACCCAATTCTCCCTTTGAACTCCGCCGGGAATGGGGCATAAGACCCTGTCGTCCCGCTTAGGTTTTCCCCCCATGAAAGAAATCGTCGCCGAACTCGAACGCCGCCGCTCCGAAGCCCGCTTGGGCGGAGGCGTCAAACGTATCGAAGCCCAGCACAAACGCGGCAAGCTGACCGCCCGCGAGCGCATCCAATTGCTCCTCGACGATGGATCGTTCGAGGAATACGACATGTTCGTCGAGCATCGCTGCGTCGATTTCGGCATGGAGGGGAGCAAAATCCCAGGCGACGGCGTAGTCACGGGCTGGGGCACGATCAACGGCCGTGTCACGTATGTTTTCGCGAAGGATTTCACGGTGTTCGGCGGCTCGCTCTCCGAGGCGCACGCTCAGAAGATCACCAAGGTGCAGGACATGGCGCTGCGCAACCGCGCGCCGATCATTGGGCTCTTCGATGCGGGCGGCGCGCGCATCCAGGAGGGCGTGGCAGCGCTCGGCGGCTACGGCGAGGTGTTTCAGCGCAACGTGCTGGCGAGCGGGGTGATCCCGCAGATTTCCGTGATTATGGGGCCGTGCGCCGGCGGCGACGTCTATTCGCCGGCCATGACCGATTTCATCTTCATGGTGCGCGATACGTCCTACATGTTCGTGACCGGACCGGACGTGGTGAAAACCGTGACGAATGAGGAGGTTACCGCCGAAGAGCTTGGCGGCGCCAGCATCCACACCACGCGGTCCTCTATTGCCGACCGCGCCTTCGACAACGATGTCGAATGCCTCTTACAAATGCGCCGGCTGATGGATTTCCTACCCCAGAACAATCGGGAGCCGGTGCCGGTTCTGCCGACCAGAGACGATATCCAGCGGATCGACATGTCGCTCGACACGCTGATCCCCAACAACCCGAACAAGCCCTACGATATGAAGGAGCTGATCCTGAAAGTCGTGGACGAGGGCGATTTCTTCGAGATCCAAGGGTCTTACGCCAAGAACATCGTCACCTGTTTTGCACGGCTGGGCGGCTCGACGGTTGGCATTATCGCCAATCAGCCGATGGTGCTCGCTGGCGTTCTCGATAGCGATGCCAGCCGCAAGGCCGCGCGCTTCGTGCGCTTCTGCGACTGCTTCAATATCCCGCTCGTGACCTTTGTCGACGTGCCGGGCTTCCTTCCCGGCACCGCTCAAGAATATGGCGGGCTCATCAAACACGGCGCGAAACTGCTTTTCGCCTATGCCCAGGCGACCGTGCCGAAGGTGACGGTCATCACGCGCAAAGCCTATGGCGGCGCCTACGACGTTATGAGCTCGAAGCACATCCGCGGCGATGTGAACTATGCCTGGCCCACGGCCGAGATTGCGGTGATGGGCGCGAAGGGCGCGGCCGAGATCCTCTACCGCTCCGAGCTTGGCGATAAGGATAAGATCGCCGCGCGCATCGCGGAGTATCAGGACCGCTTCGGCAACCCGTTCATCGCGGCCGAGCGCGGCTATATCGACGAGGTCATTGCGCCATTCAACACGCGCTACCGCGTCACGCGCGCGCTCAACATGCTGCGCAACAAGAAGGACGAGATGCCCTGGAAGAAGCACGACAACATTCCGCTTTAGACCGGCTATGGTGCATCGAGCGCCATCCAGCGCTTGACAGCGCATAGCGCAACCTGTAGTTGTGGCGGCACTCCTTCCAGGAGAATCCCTAGCTTAGCGGGGGCTAGGGGCCTTTTTCCACGGATTATGCACACAACCTAGCGCGCGGTTGACTCAACCTGCGTTTGCAAATAGGTTTGGGTTGCATTCCGCTAAATGCACCAACCCCTGGTGGCCCCCCCCCGCGCTACCAGGGGTTTTTCATGCTCAATGAGGTGCGGCGCTTCCTGCAAACAGCCGGCCTATTCGAAGCCATCCCATTCGCGGCCTTCCCGGCGCTTTTGCGCTCCGCCCCGAGCTGCTATGTATTTTATCGGGATCGCAGCGCAGGCGGGAAGGGCATGGCCGATATTTTCATTTCGTACTCCAAGAAGCACGCGGGCCTCACCGAGGCGCTGGCGCGCGACCTCGAAGCCGAGGGCTACACCACCTGGTGGGACACGAGCCTGCTTCCCGACGATGGTTTCTTCCCGCAGACCATCCGCGCCGAGATCGAGGCGGCCAAGGCCGTGATCGTGATCTGGGCCGAGCATTCGGTGACGTCGAAGTGGGTCTGGTCCGAGGCGCATGAGGGCGACCAGAATGGCAAGCTTTTGCAGCTTCGCGACGAAACGCTCGACCCGCGCAAAGTGCCCATGCCGTTCACGTCCGGCAACGTCTCGCCCGTAACGGACCGGGCGAAGATCTTTGCAGCGCTCGCGCGCCGGAGTATCTCCCCGTCAATTAATCGGGCTGCCAGCACGAGTCAGGAAGCGGCTCCCCCTGGATATGTACGAGTTCGAGAGCACTTCCGCCCGGCCCAATCAGCAGTGAATGGGCGGGTGAAGGTAACGGTGGGAGTGGGGCTAAATGCGCGAAAGGTGTGGCTAAAGCCGGGCGAAAGCTTCCGGGATTTCAACGACGCGCCAGAGATGGTTGTAGTTCCGGCCGGTAGCTTCATGATGGGATCGAAGGACGGCGAGGGAAACGATGACGAGCGCCCGCAACATAAGGCAACGATCCCACAAGCCTTCGCGGTGGGCAAATGTCCAGTGACATTTGCGGAATGGGACGCCTATGTCGCCGAAGGGGGCAGTGGTATCCTTGGTTTTGGCAAGCGTTACAGCCCTTCAGATCATGGCTGGGGACGCGGCCGGCAGCCCGTCATCAATGTCTCCTGGGACGATGCGCAGGTCTATATCAAGTGGCTCTCGGAGAAGACTGGCCAAAATTACCGCCTCTTGAGCGAAGCCGAATGGGAATATGCCTGCCGGGCCGAAACCGAAACCGTTCATTCCTTCAGCGACGAGGAAGCCAATCTTGGCCTCTACGCTTGGTATTCGGCAAATGCCGGCGGTAAGACCCACCCCGTGGGCGAGAAAGCGGCTAACGATTTCGGCCTGCACGACATGCGTGGCAATGTCATGGAATGGTGCGAGGATACTTGGCACGATAGTTACAAGGACAAACCCGAAAATCTGAAAAGCACAGGGACGGCGTGGACAACCGGAGTTCGTGGCCTTCGTGTCCTGCGCGGCGGCAGTTCGGGTAGCAATCCCGGGTATTTGCGCGCGGCTTGGCGCTTCAGGGACTGGACCAACATCCACATCTACTATGCTGGCCTCCGCGTGGCGAGGACCCTTTAGCCCCTTGCCCCTTCGCGCCCCAAATTGGTTGCCGGAAGGGTTGTTTCGCACTCGGCCTAAGGTGTCCCGCCGGAGGCGGGCGAGCAACAGTATCGTCGCGCATCACATGGGACTTAAGACCCCCTCACCCTGTCCCTCTCCCGCAAGGGGCGAGGGAACGCCGCTGCACCGTTCAGCGTCGAAATGCAGGTGCGGAGCGTGCAACATCGCACCCTCTCCCCTTGCGGGAGAGGGCCGGGGTGAGGGGTAAGCCACGCGCGCTGCGGTTGTAACTAAACCCCGCTGAACCAATTATATCCGCCGTCCTCCCAATAGCCGCCGGTATAGGTGTTCGACACCTCGATGGCGTAGATCCATTTCGGCTGTTTGAAGCCGAGCTTGAGCGGCGTCTTGAGCCGCATGGGGAAGCCGTAAGCATCGCCGATGGGCTGGCCGGCGTAGTGCGTCGCAAGGATGGTCTGCGGATGCAGCGCGGTCGCCATGTCGATGCTGCCCCAATATTTGTCGGCGCATTTGAAGGCGACATATTTTGCGGTTTTGTCGGCGCCGATGCGCTCCAGGAAGAGCCGCAGCGGTATGCCGGACCATTTACCGATATAATCCCAGCCTTCCACGCAGATGTGCCGGGTGATTTGCGTCTCCTGCGGCAGGGCGTAGAGCGCTTCCTTGGTCCAGGACTGTTTGTTCTCGATCATGCCAGCCAGCTCCAGACGCCACGTGGCCCCATCGACCGGCTTCACCTCATTTATCGCATAGTAAGCGTTGAAACGCGGCGGCATCGTCACATCCGCGTCCGAATAAGTTGGCGCGAGCCGGCGCGGATTGAACAAGAAAGCCTGCACCCGGTCGTTCCAGCCCGACATGGCGCGTAGCACGGCTTGCAGCGCGCTTTCATTGCTGATGTCGCAGCCGGTGAGCAGCGTCAGCGCGCCAAGGCTTGCCGTGCCGCGCAGGAAGGCCCGCCGCTCGATATTGGCGATGAGCTTGCGGTGCTCGATGAGCGCGGATGGACCGGCGCCGGCTTGCGGCCTGCCGGGCGAGCCCCTGGGGCGGATAAGCGTCATAGCTGTTCTCCTGCTTTCGCAGCGTGCGGAGCGTCGATAGGCGCATCGGCAGCCGCCTGCGCAACGTCATCGGCAGGTGCATCGGCCAGCGGTTCGGGAGGGATTTCGACAGCCCATCCGGCAGGTTCCTCGATAGGCGCCCCGGCAGGCTCATCGGCCGGTGCGGCGATGCGGATCGATCCCGTGGTCATTGCGACAATCGTTTGCGGAACGAGCACGGCCAGCGTCACATGCACGAGAAGGAAGAGCGCAATCGCCGACATGCCGAGGAAATGCACGAGCCGGGCGCCCTGAAAATCGTAGAAGAGCCAGGTCAGCCAGCCGAATTGCACCGGCTTCCAGATCGCGAGCCCCGAGGCGAGCATCAAGATCATAGCCAGAGCCACGCCGATATAGAGAAGCTTCTGAACCGCGTTGTAGATTGTGATGTCGTCATGAGCGAGGCGGAACGAAAGCGCTTCGCGCACCTCGTGGATCAGCTCTGCCACGCTGATTGGCAGCCATTTCCGCCTGAGCCGCCCGCTCAACAGCCCTCCGCCGAGCGCGACGGCACCGTTGATGAAGAACAGCCACATGAACGCGAAATGCCACAAGAGCGCGTTCGAGAAGCCGACGTCTTTGTTGAGCTTGTAGGTGATCTCCGGATCGCCGCCGAGCGTCGCCCATTCGGGAAAGGTGAGCCAATGAAAGACCGGCACATTGTTGTAGATCCGCCAGCCGCTGCCGATCATGACGATGATGGCGGCTGCGTTCAGCCAGTGCGTCACGCGCACGAAACGCGAGTGCACCGGGATAAGCTGCCCGCTCGCAGGCTCAGTTTGCGTTGCCATAGTCTCGACCTCTGCAGCAGCAAAGCATTGATTGCCGGGCGATAAGAGTATCACGCCGCGCCCCAAACGGCGAACACGTCAAGGGCAATATTTCTCGCGCATTCGCAACGTTCGGCTCAAGTTTTCGTCATATCCAATCGGTAATAAAACACAACCTCGTGAGGGCACGGAAACGTTAGTAAGAACGTTGTCGCGGATGGGTTAATAAATCTTGCAATATGAACCTGAGATGGGGGCGCCGCATGACACGAAGGCCGGACGAAGCATTTTGCGGCATTGCTGTGATGGCCAAGGCCTCCTATCCAGGCAGAGCGAAAACGCGCCTATGCCCGCCCTTGACATTCGAGGAGGCGGCCGCGTTCAACACCGCCTTTTTGAAGGACGCCGCCGATAACCTGATCGCGGCGTCCGGGCAGGCCAGCATTGCGGGGTCCATGGCTTACGGGCCGCCGGGAGCCGAGGCTTTCTTCCGCGCGCACATGCCAGCATCCATCGCCTTGCATGAGGTCTGGTATCCCGATTTTGGCGAGTGTCTTATGGAGGCGCTGAAGCTCCAATTCGCAGCCGGTCACGGCGCGGCTTGCGTCCTGAACTCGGACAGTCCCACTTTGCCGGCCGGCTTGTTGATCGAGACGGCGCAGGTTCTGGCGGAGCCTGGAGACCGCGCAGTACTCGGACCTTCGGCCGACGGAGGCTACTATCTCCTAGCCTTGAAGACGATGCATGCGCGTCTTTTCCAGAATATCGCCTGGAGCACCGGCGCCGTGACCGCGCAGACGCTCGATCGCGCGGCAGAAATCGGACTTGCCGTGCATGTGCTTCCCGAATGGTACGACGTCGACGATTGCGACAGCGTCCGCCTACTGATTGGCGAGCTTTTCGATGGCCGGAGCTTCTCGCCGGCCCTGCGCTCAAGCCCCGCGCGGCATTCGCTGGCGCTCCTTCAGCCGATGCTTTCGAACTCCAATCTCATGGAACGTCTCGAAGCCCGCGCGTTGCGCGAGGCGCGGAAGCTTGAGGAGGCTGCCGCGTGAGCACTTTCCGGGCCTTTCCGGGTTTCATGATTGCGGCGGCGGGGCTGTTTGCGTCGATGATCCCCGGCGCGATCCTATATTTTCGCGTCGGCGACGACGCGGCTGTCTATGTCTCTCTTGTGCAAGGGGGCCTTTACGCGGTCTTCGCGTGGCTGCTTTTACGAGCCCGGCATGGACTGTCCGCTGAGGAAAGCCGCCGCACCCTGGTTTATCTCCTCGGCTTCGGCGTCCTTATGCGGGCGATGCTGCTCTTTGCGCCACCGCATTCTTCTGACGTTTACCGGTATGTCTGGGACGGGCGCGTGCAGGCGCACGGCATCAATCCCTACCGGTACGTTCCAGCCGATCCGGCGCTCGCCGGTCTTCGCGACCGCGATATTTACCCGGAAATAAACCGGAAGGAGTATGCGCCGACGATCTATCCGCCCGCAGCAGAGGCGGTCTATTTCGCGGTCAGCCGCGTGAGCGAGACCGTCACCATGATGAAGGCGGCGATGCTCGCCTTCGAGGCCTTGGCGGTTTGGGCGCTGATCCAGCTTCTCGCGGCGCGCGGGCTGCCGATCGTTCTTGCCTCGCTCTACCTTCTCCATCCCTTGGCCGTGTGGGAAATCGCTGGAAGCGGCCATGTAGATATTATGGCAGCCGCCTTCATCCTTCTCTCCTTGCTCGCGGCAGAGAAGGGCAAGCGCCTCGCATCGGGTGCGGCCCTGGCGGTGGGGGTGCTCACAAAATACTTTCCGCTCGCTTTGACGCCCGCGATCTACCGGCGCTGGGATTGGCGCATGCCCGCCGCTTTTGCCGCGGCCGCGCTGGCGCTTTATCTGCCGTATCTTCCGGCCGGGAAGAAAGTCTTCGGCTTCCTTGGCGGCTATGCCGGCGAAGAGTTGGGCGAGGGCGAAGGTCTCTATCTAGCGGCGATCTTGAAGCAGGCGGGGCTCGGCTCCGCAGCGCTTCCGGTGTTTTTGGGGCTAGCGGCGCTGACGCTTTTCGCGCTCGCCTGGCGGAGCGGTTTGCGGGCCGATCCGGAAAAGCCGGACCTTCAGGGCGCGTTCGCAATCGCCGTCGCCTGCACGGTTCTCTTCTCGCCCCATTACGCCTGGTACTTCCTTTGGCTCGTTCCCTTCCTGTGCTTTTTCCCGAAACCGTCGGTGTTCTGGCTGACGCTTTCGGCGCCAATCCTCTACCGCACCGCCAGTTGGCCGCCCGGGATCGCGGACTTCAGCATCCAATATGTGCCGTTCGCGATTTTGCTCGCAGCCGAAAACCTTAGTTTTTTCAACGCAAAGGAGGCGCCCAGTGGACGCGCAGTTGCTTGAACGCGAGCCTATTGCGGCTGTAGAGCCGGACCCGCGCCGCTATTTCGAGCGCATCGCGGAAGAGCGCTCGCCGGTCGCCAAGGACGATCCGGTCTGCCTTTACTTGGAAACCACAAACCGCTGCAATCTCTTATGCACCACGTGTCCGCGCACGTTCGAGGAGCTGGAGCCGCCCTCGGATATGAGCTGGGAGCTGTTCACCTCCATCGTCGATCAATTCCCGAAGGTCGAGCGCGCCGTGCTGCATGGCGTGGGCGAGCCGATGATGGTCGCCGAGCTGCCGGCCATGGTGAAGTATCTCAAGGATCGCGGCGTTTACGTACTGTTCAATACGAACGGCACGCTGATGCGCGAGAAGAAAAGCCGCGAGCTGATCGAGGCTGGTCTCGACGAAATGCGCATTTCGCTGGACGCAGCGGAACGCAAGGCTTTCGAAGCGGTGCGCGGCCGCGATCTGTTCGAACGCATCCTGCGCAACGTCAAGAACTTCGTCGCTCTCAAAAAGGCGATGGGGGCACAGAAACCGCGCCTCTCGTTGTGGCTCACGGGATTGCGCGAGACGCTTGAGCAGCTTCCGGCCTTCATCCGGCTCGCGCACGGGATCGGAGTGCGCGAGGTGCACCTGCAGCGGCTCGTTTATTTCGAAAGCGACCCGGCGGGCCTGGCGCGCCCGGAGTCCTCGCTGTTCGAAAACCGCGACGCGGCGGAGGGTAAATATTTGCTGGAGGCGGAGAAGATTGCCGCAAGTTTGGGCGTGCTTTTCGATGCGTCGGGCGCAGCCGAGCCCGAGGCGAGCCTGCGCCGGCTCGAAGGCCATACGCCGTGGTCGCTTTGCCGCCGCCCATGGTCGTTGATGTATTTCACCGCGCATGGGCGCGCGCTGCCCTGTTGCATCGCGCCCTTCTCCATGCACGGCTATGACAACTTCACGCTCGGCAACGCTAAGACTACGCCGCTGCGCGACATCTGGAACGGACCGCAATACCGGAGCTTCCGCGAGGCGCTCTTAAGCGAATCCCCGCCGCAAGCCTGTGCGGGCTGCGGCCTGCGCTGGAGTCTGTGATGAGCGCGAAACCGTGCAGCAGCGTTCCCTCGCCCCATCGGGGAGATGGACGGGGTGAGGGGGGACTAACAACCGTCCGGGATGAAGCTGAGACCCGCTCACCCCAAGGGGAGAGGAAGGCGACGGGCGTGTGCGTCGTCATTCCGGTCCTTAACGAGGAGGAAGCTATCGCGGGGGTCTTAGAGCGCATCCCCTGCGGCGCGGCCGATGAGATCATCGTGGCCGATGGCGGCTCGAAAGACCGCACGGCGGAAGTCACCGCGCAACATGGCGCGCGGGTCCTGAACGCCGGCAAGGGCTATGGCCGGGCTTGCATGGAAGGCGCGCTCGCTGCGGGCGATAGCTGCCGGATCGTGGTCTATATGGATGGCGATGGCGCCGATTTCCCGGAAGAGCTGCAAAAGCTCGCCGCACCGCTCCTGGCTGGAACTCACGATTTCGTCATCGCCTCACGCGCGAGGGGCAAGCGCGAGCGGGGCTCGATGGCTTGGCATCAACTCGCCTCGGGCAAAATTATCGGCGCCCTTGCAGGCCTGCTCTACGGTTTCCGCTACACCGACATGTGCGCATTCCGTGCCATCCGCCGCGACGCGCTTCTTTCGCTTGGCATGCAAGAGATGACCTATGGCTGGAACCTAGAAATGCAAATGAAGGCGGCGCGCGCCGGCCTGCGCATCCTTGAGGTCCCAGTCCCTTATGCCTGCCGCACCGGCGGCAATTCAAAGGTCGCAGGATCGCTGACCGGCACGCTTCGCGCGGGCAGCCGCATTCTTGCCACCTTTGCGCGCATCGCGCTGCAGGCGAAACGCCCGGTGTCTTAATACAGTCGCGAAGCGAATTGAGTTTGCGCGGCTGCAACGATCTGCTTGGCTCAGGCGGCGATACGCATCTCCGGAACCTCTGCCGGAACTATGAGCCTCGCTTCGGTTGCAGCCACGATCGTTTCGACGGAGACGCCTGGCGCCCGGCCGTCTCGGCGTACCGGCTCACGAGCCATTCACCGGGCTGCCAGCGGACATTTGAGGACCGCGCATAACCGTATCTTGCCCAACCCGCAAAAATATGCTTTAACCCATGCGAAGCAAACGGATCACCTTCGCATGGCCATGGCGCACGCCTCAATTTTCGCGACCTCTCCCGCCCGCTCGCACGCGGCGCCGGACGCATTGCGCGGCCTGCTTCTTATCCTTATTCGCCCCTGAGCGCTGGCTGCCCGGCTTGCGGGCGAGCGCTTGGGGGTTAAAGCCCGGGCGCTCGATGGAGGCCTTGCCCGGTTTGTGCTATCTTCGACACATCCAGGCAAGGAACCTTACGTGATGACCGAATTTCCGCATTCCGAAGCTGCAAACACACCCGTTTCGCGATCCGAAGCAAACCGCGTCATAATCTTCGACACTACGCTGCGCGACGGGGAGCAGTCGCCCGGCGCCACCATGACCCACGAGGAGAAGCTGGAGGTCGCCCAGCTGCTCGATGCGATGGGCGTCGATGTCATCGAAGCGGGCTTCCCCGCCGCATCGAACGGCGATTTCGAGGCCGTGGCGGAAATTTCAAAGTTAGTTAAGAACGCCGTGGTGTGCGGGCTCGCGCGCGGCAACCCGAGGGACATCGACCGGGCGGGCGAAGCGGTGCGGGACGCGAAGCAGGGCCGCATCCATACCTTCATCGGCACCTCGCCGATCCACCGGCAATATCAGCTGCAGATGAGCGCCGAGCAGGTTTTCGAGAACGTCGTCGCCTCGGTCACCCGCGCCCGTACGCACACCAACGATGTCGAATGGTCGGCGATGGACGCAACGCGCACCGAGCCGGATTTCCTGTGCCGCTGCGTGGAGGCCGCGATCAAGGCCGGCGCAACCACGATCAACGTGCCCGACACCGTCGGCTACACCGTGCCGGAAGAGTTCTACGAGATGATCAAAATGCTGCGCGAGCGCGTGCCGAACGCGGACCGGGCCGTGTTCTCGACGCATTGCCACAACGATTTGGGGCTGGCGGTCGCCAACAGCCTGGCGGGCTTGCGCGCGGGCGCGCGTCAGATCGAATGCACGATCAACGGGCTCGGCGAGCGCGCGGGCAATGCGGCCCTCGAAGAAATCGTGATGGCCCTCAAGACCCGCTCCGACGTCATGCCCTATTGGACGGGCATCGACACAACCATGATCACCCGCGCGTCGCGGCTCGTCTCGGCGGTGAGTGCGTTCCCGGTCCAGTACAACAAGGCCATCGTCGGCCAGAACGCGTTTGCGCACGAGTCCGGCATCCATCAGGACGGGGTGCTCAAGAACGCGCAGACTTACGAGATCATGACGCCCGAGAGCGTCGGCATGCGTGCAAGCTCGCTCGTCATGGGCAAGCATTCGGGCCGGCACGCCTTCCGTGAGAAGCTGAAGGATTTGGGCTACGATCTGGGCGACAACGCCTTCGAGGACGCGTTCATGCGCTTTAAGGACTTGGCCGACCGCAAGAAGCATGTGTTCGACGAGGATATCGAGACACTGGTCGATCAGGAGATCGCGTCCTCGCACGATCGCATCAAGGTGTTGTCCCTCACGGTGATCGCAGGGACAGGTGGCAACCAAAAAGCCACGATCACGCTGGAGGTCGACGGCAAGCACCAAACCGCCGAGGCAAAGGGCGACGGCCCGGTCGATGCCACCTTCAACGCCATCAAGGCGATTGTGCCGCATGAGGCCCGCCTGCCGCTCTATCAAGTCCATGCTGTGACGGAGGGCACCGACGCCCAAGCCGAGGTCAGCGTGCGCCTTGAGGAGAACGGAAAGGCCGTAACGGGGCGCGGCGCCGACACCGATACGATGGTCGCCTCCGCCCGCGCCTATGTCTCGGCGCTGAACAAGCTCGCCATCAAACGCAACCAGCTGCATGCGCAATCGGGCGCTTCGGCAGGCGCCTAGCGCGTCGGGCAAAAAGCAGGCATCGGCTCCGAAGGCTCCCGGATACCGCCTTAGGCGGCTCCGGGATGGAGCCAGTTGCGGCATGCTCCGGCTCAGCAGAACTGGCTGGCATGTCTAGCGCTTGATGGACATCTTGCGGTAAATTTCAATCCTTCCGGCCAAAGTTTCAGTATAGCCTGGAATGTGACGGGGGTTCCGCTCCGGGCTCCCCGATCTTTCCCGCCGACGGCTTGACTAAAATCATATTATTAAGTGGGTTTTTATATAAAATGCACGTAGTTATCATTGGGAGGCCGTCATCATGGCCGAAAACTTTCCAGCTGAACCGGTAGCGCACCAGGAAAAGCTCAGGGTCTTTATCTCTTACTCGCGCAAGGATCAGGAGTTTGCCGAAGAGCTGCTGGCTGGGCTCGATGCGGCAGGATTTGCGCCTTATTTCGACAAACAGGACATTGCCGCAGGCGAAGCGTGGGAGTCACGCCTTGGGCGGCTGGTCGAAGAATCGGACAGCGTGGTCTACGTGGTCACCCCGAACTCGGTCGCCTCCGATCGTTGCAGCTGGGAGATCGATACTGCCGAGCTCATGGGAAAAAGGCTGTTTCCCGTTGTCGCGCTGCCTACGCCAGAGCACGACATGCCGGTGCGGCTTAAGCGCCTGCAATTCACCTTTTTCGATAAGCCCCACTCGTTCGGCCACGCGTTGTGTACGCTCGCCAAAGCGCTCAATACCGACGTCCAGTGGATCAGGGAGCACACCGCTTACAATGCACGGGCGGCTCGATGGAAGGAGAAGGATGGCAACGAGGCGCTGTTACTCCACGGCAGCGAGATCGCCGACTTCAAGGATTGGGTACGGCGCCGGCCGAAAAACGCGCCAGAACTGACGCTCGCGCAGCGCCAGCTCATCGCCGAAAGCGAGAAGGCTGAAGCGGCACGCACCAATAAGGAGGTGGAGCGCGAGCGGCAGATGCGCCAAGCCGAGATCGACAAGGAGCGGCTCGCCCGTGAAAAGGCCGAGCAAGAGGCGGCCGATGCTGCAAAGCTTGCGGCCGCGCAAAAAAGCATTATCCGGCGAACGCGGATCGGCCTACTCGTGTCGGTCATGTTGCTGCTCGTTGCTGGCGCCTTTGCATTCGTGGCAGAAAAGCAGCGCAGTGCAGCTGTAGAACAGCGCAAAGCGGCGCAAGAGCAGCGCACTATAGCAAACGACATTTTGGACGATGCTACGACCATCATCGTAAAGGTGCAGAAGCAGCTCGATCAAGAGACCCAGCGCTTAGTGAGCCATGTCTTTTCCAAAGGAGCGGAGCAAGGAGATACGACATCCATGTCCAACCTCGGCACGTCGTATAAAATGGGATTCGGCGTGCCGCAGGATTACGCTAAGGCCAGAGAGTGGTTCGAGAAAGCCGCGGGCAAGGGTGATACAACGGCCATGGTCAAGTTGGGCTTCCTCTACGAAGAAGGTCACGGCGTGCCGCAGGACTATGCCAAGGCCAAAGAGTGGTACGAAAAAGCCGCGGACAAGGGTAACACAAGGGCCATGGTCGACTTGGGCCTCCTCTACGAGGAAGGGCATGGCGTGCCGCAGGACTACGCCAAGGGCCGGGAGTGGTACGAAAAGGCCGCGGAC
>JBKQQS010000089.1:0-38171 GCA_052144215.1 Rhodomicrobium sp. | reverse complement strand
AAAAATTTGATCATTCGCACACCCTGATGGGCTTCCGACCGGCGCATCCCAAACCTCGAAAGGCTCAGAACTTACCGGACAGATCGTGCGCTACCTAAACCGGACATATCATGTGCTACCGACACGCGCCTACAGCTTCCTTGACGGCGAAGCCCGCCGTTCCTATACCTGTAACAGCGAATGGCGGCGTTTCTGCCGCTCGCGTTCTTCCAGGAATGGCGGAGTAGCTCAGCCGGTTAGAGCAGCGGAATCATAATCCGCGTGTCGGGGGTTCGAGTCCCTCCTCCGCTACCAATGTTTTCAAAGGGTTACGCGGCTGTTCCGTTGGGCGTGCTGCTCGGTTGGGAGCTTAGCTGAGAATTTTGTTGCCGCCCCTGTACTTGTGGGCCCAGCTCCTGCAGCTCTGCCGCTCTTGCGTTTCCAGCGCGGAAAACCTAGCGTAAGGTGAACGTCTTTTAAATCAGCGCAAGCTGCATGATTGGGGTGCGTTATGCTCGATTCGATGGACATCGTCCTGCGCCTGACCGCTGCCACTCTGTTTGGCGGCGCGATCGGTTTGGACAGAGATTTGCGCGGCAAGCCCACGGGGGTACGGACCATGGGCATTGTTGCGCTTGGCTCCGCGCTTATCGTAATGGCCAGCCAATTTACGGCTTATACGGTAGACCAAGCTGCCGCCAGCCGCGTTATGCAAGGTATTGTGACCGGCATCGGTTTTCTCGGTGCCGGTGTGATCCTGCGCGACCCAAGCGGAGGAAGGATCCACGGCCTAACCACCGCGGCGGCCATATGGCTGACCGCCTGCATGGGCGCCGCCTGCGGGGCTGGAGCTTGGTTCCTCGTGCTGACTGCGGCTGTGCTCGTTACCACCGTATTAGCCTTTGGAAAGCGTCTGGAACAGGCTTTCGAACGCCGCTTTCCACACGAAGACCCCGATGAAGAGGACGCGCAGGAGCCGCTCACACCAAGGCCGGACTAAAGCCTGTCGCCGCGCCAGAAGGACGGGCCGCCATGCGGGCCTGTTCCTCCTCCCCGCACCGGAGGCATCGTCACTGTGTTAGAAGGGCAGAGCCGCCGGTTCTGCTCATTTTGAGAACAGGCGCGCGGCGTTAAATCTTTCGAGAAGCAAACCCGCACCTCGCGCAGCAGGTTTCTGGAGCAGGCGACCTGGATCATATCGGGGCTCAGCTGCCGGTTGGCGTCGAGGAATGCCTTTCGCACCTCCTCGGGCGGCACGGTGAGCGCCTCGGACAAATCCTGGAAGCCATTAGGGATGGTGATGCTGCGGTAAGCCCTCCTGGCTGCATCGAAATATTGCCGCGGATCGAGCCCCGAACAGACACCGTGTCTTTTGTACTCGTTGATGACGAGCCGGCGGCTGGGCATAATGTCCAGCATGCGGTCTATCATCTCCTCGGGCACCCACGGCCGGGTGCCGCTCTGACAATTTTCCGGCCAGCCCCTCCGCTCGTATTGCGGCCAAAGGCCGTGCAGGACGAAAGCGTAAGGCCTCACACCGCTGCATTGCTCGTCTGCGCCCCCGCGGTTGCCGTAGCCCTTGCCGCCGTAACCGCGGTCATCGTAGCCGCGGTCATCGCCAGAGCGGTCTCCGTATCCACCGCCATCGCCGCCGCTTTCTCCGCCGTGGCCGCTGCAATAGGTTGGCGACCAGGAAAGCGCGAGAACGTAATAATCGAAATCGCCCGGCATGCCGCCGCGATCGGGTTGCGCGTCCAGCTCGAAGGCGCCGCCGGCACCGCAGACCGCGAGCGCCGCAGCAAAGAGAACGGCACGGAAAATACCAGCTTTCGGTGAGGTCATCGGCTTCTTACGCATTTTCTGAAACTCACAATTGAATGAGAACGAAGCCAGAACGTAGCCGCTTCAGCCGCAAAGTCAAGCGCCTTCTCGCCGCTCTGCACCAAGCGGATTTGTCATGGCGAAGCCAAGCCGCGAAGGCATCGGAACTCTTGCTAAGAGCGATGCTGGAACTCCCTTCAGCGTGTGCCGGCGGCTTAGGCGATAGCTCGCAGTTTGCCGGTTGCAGCTTGAGCGCGTAAAAGGCGCTATCGATCCCGCACCGGCATAAGCGGACAGAGGTGGCCAATGCTTATTGCATGCTAATAATCGCAGCAGCAAAGCACGCAGCCTCCAATGTCATGCCGCAAAGAAGGAGTTTTCCCATGTCGAATGGTTCCGGGGCGCCGGCCGGTGACAAACCGCTTTCGGACGAAGAGCTGAGGCTGATGCACGCATGGTGGCGCGCAGCGAACTACCTTTCCGTTGGTCAAATATACCTGCTCGCTAACCCGCTGCTGAAAGAGCCGCTCGAGCTGAAACATATCAAGCCCCGGCTGCTCGGCCATTGGGGGACGACACCTGGATTGAATTTTCTATACGTGCACTTGAACCGGATCGTCAAAGCGCACGGCTTGGACATGATCTACGTCGCCGGGCCTGGCCATGGCGCCGCTGGCATTGTCGCGAATGCTTGGCTGGAAGGGACCTATAGCGAAATCTACCCGCACATCCCGCGCAACGCGATAGGCATGCAGCGGCTCTTCAAACAGTTCAGTTTTCCCGGCGGGATTCCGAGCCATGCGGCGCCTGAGACACCCGGATCGATCCACGAGGGTGGCGAGCTCGGCTACGCATTATCCCATGCCTTCGGGGCTGCGTTCGATAATCCGGACTTGATCGCCGCTTGCATCGTGGGGGACGGCGAGGCCGAAACCGGACCCTTGGCGGCCTCGTGGCATTCGAACAAGTTCCTTAATCCGGAGACCGATGGGGCGGTCCTGCCTATCTTGCACCTGAACGGCTACAAAATCGCCAACCCAACCGTCCTTGCCCGCATCGGCCCCGAGGCACTTCGCAGCCTGTTCATAGGCTACGGTTACAAGCCTCATATCGTCGAGGGCGACGATCCGGAAAAAATGCACCAGCTCATGGCTGCGGCGTTGGATGAGGTGCTGGCCGAAATCAGGGCGATCCAGCGCGATGCGAGGCAGGGAAGGGCGAAAGAGCGCGCGATCTGGCCGATGATCGTCTTAAAAACGCCGAAAGGCTGGACCGGGCCCAAGGAGGTCGACGGTCTTAAGACGGAAGGTTTCTGGCGCTCGCATCAGGTCCCCATCGCAGAGATGGCGGCCAAGCCCGCACATGTGAAGCTCCTGGAAGAGTGGATGAAGAGCTACCGTCCCGAAGAGCTTTTCGGCGAAGACGGCTCACTGCAACCGCAAATCGCCTCCCTTGCGCCCGTTGGCGAGCGCCGGATGAGCGCCAATCCGCAAGCCAATGGCGGCAGGGTGATGCGCGATCTCGATCTGCCCAGCATAGAAGATTATGCGGTGCAGACCGGAAAGCCAGGCGAGAGGGACGCCGAG
Source organism: Rhodomicrobium sp. (assembly GCA_052144215.1). Taxonomy (GTDB): domain Bacteria; phylum Pseudomonadota; class Alphaproteobacteria; order Rhizobiales; family Rhodomicrobiaceae; genus Rhodomicrobium. The sequence goes on along the minus strand of JBKQQS010000089.1, from coordinate 34,785 downwards.
GCCACAGCAGTCCTCGCCGGATATCTTCGCGATGTGCTCCGGGCCAGCGAAGCGCAACGGAATTTCCGCCTATTCGGTCCGGACGAGACCGCCTCCAACCGGCTGTCCCATGTGTTCGAGGCCACCAACCGGGCGTGGGACGCGGAGACGCTCCCCTATGACGACCATTTGTCGTCGGACGGCCGGGTGATGGAGATCCTTTCCGAACACACCTGCCAAGGCTGGCTGGAAGGCTATCTGCTGACCGGCCGGCACGGGCTGTTCAATTGCTACGAGGCCTTCATCCACATCGTCGATTCGATGTTCAACCAGCATGCGAAATGGCTTAAGAGCTGCAGCGGGATTCCCTGGCGCCGGCCGATACCCTCGCTCAATTACCTTCTGACCTCGCACGTTTGGCGCCAGGACCATAACGGCTTCAGCCATCAGGACCCGGGCTTCATCGACTACGTTTGCAACAAAAAGCCGGACATCGTGCGCGTTTATCTGCCGCCCGACGCCAACTCCCTCCTCTTCGTCGCGGATCATTGCTTGCGGAGCAGGAACCGCATCAATGTGATCGTGGCCGGCAAGCAGCCGGCACCGCAATGGCTCAGCATGGATGAGGCGGTCAAGCACTGCACCGCCGGAATCGGTATCTGGGAGTGGGCGAGCAATGACTGCGGACTCGAACCCGACGTGGTCATGGCATGCGCGGGCGACGTTCCCACGCTGGAGGCCCTGGCCGCCACCGCTCTGCTCCGGCGTTACTTTCCCGATTTGAAAATCCGCGTGGTCAATGTTGTCGATCTCATGACGCTGCAACCGCGCGAAGAGCATCCGCACGGGCTGTCGGATCACGATTTCGACGCCCTCTTCACCACGGATAAGCCGGTCATTTTCGCGCATCACGGCTATCCGTGGTTGATCCACCGGCTGACCTACAGACGAACCAATCATCACAACATTCACGTCCGGGGCTATAAGGAGGAGGGCACGACGACGACCCCGTTCGACATGGTGGTGCTCAACGATCTCGACCGCTTCCACTTGGCTTCGGATGCGATCGACCGTCTGCCGAAGCTCGGCGACAGGGCGGCCTATGCCAAGCAGGCGCTGCGGGACAAGCTGATCGAGCACAAAGCGTATATACGCCAGTACGGAGAGGATATGCCGGAGGTGAGGGAATGGCGCTGGCCGCTCGCTGGCTGACCCAGGCCGGGCGCCTCGATGACATCGCAACATAAATTGGGACGCGATACCGATCGCCATAAGTCTTGACCGGTCCCGGCGCCGGCGCGGCCGGCGCTGCGGCTGTTTTGCTCCGCATTTCCGCCTACGGATCGGCTCAAGGATCGGGTAGCTTTATAGGTTTGCCGTGATCGGAAGCGGCATGCCAAGCCTTTGAAATGCGGCCTCGCACAGCTCAAGATCCCGTTTTGTGTAAGCGAGAAAATAGACCGATTTGATCTGCGTCTCGGGGCCAGAGCGTTAAATATTTCCGGGCTTCGCGAACCAAGCTTTCCGTCACCTCAATCGCGTCCAGGTCGCGGGAGCGGGTGCCAAGGAGCGGGAAGACGATCGATGTCAGCTGCCGCGTACTCCTGAGAATAAGCCACCGGCGCCACCAGCTCGCATTTAGCTCATCCATTTTCGCCAGGGCGTTGGATATCACCGAGGTGAAAGTCTTGATCGTGCGATAGCCGTTGCAAGGCTCACCGTGCTGAGCCGCCACGTGAAAAATCGCCCGGACATTGACGTTCCTTAGATCGCCCGGGCCGGTGACGACGACCCACCCCGCCTCGACATCCGAATTCCCGACTTTTTTTCGCAGCTCTTCATAGATGCTGTCGCGCCTGACGTTACCCCGATCGTTCTTTTTTGCGCCGTGGTAGCGAATAAAGGCAGACACCGAATCATCGTGAATCCGCGCCATCTCCATGCGCGTGTTCTCTGGATTGACCCAGACGTCGACGAGATCGACGTCGACGAGATCGCCCTTGATCACGCCGAGCGTAAACGAGCGCGGCGCCGGAGGCGGCACTTGCTTGGTAAAGGGCGTAACCGGCCTCGGCGGCGGCGTGAACAATACCTCTATCGCCTCCCGGTCATTTTTTAGCCGCTGCTGCGGCCGCGATAAATTGAGGCCCGGCAGGAGGGAGTGGACGAGGCTATCGGTAACTTGCGAGGAGAGGTTGGCGATGATCGCGTCTCGCAGTTTCCGGCGTGACGCCTTGCGGGTGTCCTCGTCTCTCAGGTCGTAGGAAGTGACGCGGATACCGGTGAGATTAAATGGGGGTGTAGTTTTCCCATATCCGATAAGAAGCGTGCAATGACGGCGTGCTGTATGGCGCACGCCAAGTTCGTAAAAAACGTTCGGATTGAGGTTCGTGATGTCGACGATGGCCAAATCCGAGTCGATGATGTCCGTCAGCATTTTGGGATGGATGGGCACCGCTTCGGGCGTTCGATCCGAGCGAAGCGGCTTTATGCCCAGCTCCTCGACGGTCTGGCAGATAAATTCGTAAACTTCATCGAAATGCTTGCGCTCATCCTCCGCACCGCTGGGAGCCTTCTCTCCCGGCCTGCCATACGGCATGATGACGAAGCACGATTTGCCCCTGAAGTCAGGGATATCGCGAGAACCGCCGGTATGTGCAGTCCCCTGGTCCTCACCAGCCGCTGTCGCAGCTTCACCTTCCCCGGCAGCCATGTCCTATCCCCCGCTATAGTTTCATTCTAAGCCAAGAAATGTTTTTCCTCCAGAGAACAAGTTCTTCCCATGGAAGGCAATATGCGGAACCACGGCCATGGTCCGGAATGCATGAGCAAATGTAGGCGGCAGTTCCCTCGAAACCGGACTTATCATCAAAGACTTTTCCCTTCGGGCGGCCGGGCGGCCTCTGGCTAGCGACGCCGCCAGGGCCGCCACCACAAATGCGGTAATGGCGCTTCGGCTTAAGCCGCAAAGCTTCAAGGAAGCGGTAGCCAAGCAACCGCTTGAACTGTGCTGCGTAAGGGGCTACGTTTGCGCCAAGACCGGGGAACGCATTTCGGGCCGCTTGAAAACCTTTGAATCTGATTTTGTTGAGAGTACCGATGTTGTATAGCGATCAGAGCATTGTTCTTCAAGTTCGGCAATGGAACTCTTCGGTATGAAGAAACAGCTTGTTTGGCTACGCAAGGCTTTTCCCAATAGCCTCTTTGTCGCCATCTGCCTTCTATCATACCATTTTGTTTATGGCGCGCCCGCCGCGCAAAAGTGCGATTGCCCTTGCGCGAAGGACAGCAAACAGGCAAGCGCTGCTTTGAGCCCGACAGGACAGGTCACCATTTTGTGGCCCCGCGATGAAACCTTCCTTGGCCGTGCGTTCCATTCCAAGATCGAAGTGCAGATTGACACGGCCGCCGTTGGTACGGTCGATTTCGATGCGCCACTGACTGTTAGCGTTCCGAACGGCCCGCACAAACTCGTGGTGAAACAGAAGAACGGTTATCTCGATAATTTATCAAAAACGTACGAGTCCCAGATCACGGTTTCCGCGCAAAATCCGCTCTATTTCCAAATCATCGATAAAGGGCTCAATATATACACCACCGAACTTAACGCCGCTTCGGCTCTAGCGTTGCTTTCGACTGGTCCGAAGGTACCAAGCGGGACGGGAACAATTTATCTTTATTGGCCAAAAAGCGGGCTCGGCTTAGGCTTCCTCGACAAACTTACTACGGATTCGGCTGCGTTTCTGGACGGAAAACGCATTGGCGCTCTTACAAACGGCGACTATTTGATGGTAAAGGCCCCTGCCGGCGAGCATGTTCTGTCACTGGATATGAGCTTGTCATCTGGTCCACTGCTTAAGCAAAATTTCATTCTCGAGGGGGGCTCGGCGCACTATTTTCACGTCGAAAAGCGTTTAGACTTTCACATAATAGAAGACTCCCCAGAAGAATCCGCTGAATTTGCCAAGAAGGGGTTGCGGCAGCGAGAAGTGTCTGCGCAATAACGTGTGCATACGTTTCACATGTGCCGCGGGTGCTCAGCTAATTGAAGTCGAGGTCTGCTTATCCCCTCGAAGCCGGAAGCGATCTTGCGTGCCGCCGAAGTCCGCATTCGGCCTATCGCCGCTGATAGGCCTCGTCCATGACTTTATTATGCGATGCGTGCCGCAACGCTCGCCCTTCGCTATCCTGCCCTCGAACGCGCGTCTTCCGGCCGCACCGTACCGGCTCAAAATCGTTGATCGCGCAGCTTCTCTAGCCTAGTGTGCCAGCCACTCCTGGCGCTTCCGGCAGTTTTGCCAGCGCCGCATGCCCCTTTAACACTGCAGGTTTCAATGCGTCCCTCCAAACGGCTTCCGGGCGATCTGCGCCCTGTCAGCTTCCAGCGCGCTTTCTCGCTGCATGCGGAAGGCTCGTGCCTTATTAAATTCGGCAATACGCATGTGCTTTGCACGGCAAGCCTTGAGGAACGCGTTCCGCCGTGGCTGAAGGGGCAGGGCCGGGGATGGGTCTCTGCCGAATATGGCATGCTGCCGCGGGCCACCTCGGAGAGGACGCGCCGGGAGGCTTCGACCGGGCATCAATCGGGGCGCAGTCAGGAGATTCAGCGCCTGATCGGCCGGGCGCTGCGCGCCGTCGTCGATCTGCAGGCTCTGGGCGAGCGGCAGATCATGGTGGATTGCGATGTGCTGCAAGCCGATGGCGGCACGCGCACGGCCTCGATCACCGGTGCCTGGATCGCGCTCCACGATTGCTTCCAATGGATGCGCGCCCGCGACATGATCAAGGATGGCGTGTTGAAGGACCAGGTCGCAGCCGTCTCTTGCGGAATTCATAAGGGCCAGCCAGTGCTCGATCTCGATTATGCCGAGGATTCCGAGGCGGAGGCCGACGCGAATTTCGTTTTCACCGGCAAGGGACTGATCGTCGAGGTCCAGGCGACCGCAGAGAAGGCCGCGTTCTCGGAAGAGCGGATGGCGGAGCTGACGGAACTCGCCAAAAAAGGGATTGCCGAGCTCGTCAATCTGCAAAAGCTGACGGTTTTATGAGCGAAGGCCGGCGATGACTTTACGCCTCAAGCGCGGCGATAGCCTCGTAGTTGCGACGCACAATCAGGGCAAGCTGCGCGAGCTCCGCGATCTTCTCGCCCCCTTCGGCATCGAGGCCTTGTCCTCGGGCGAGCTCGGCGTGCCGGAGCCCGAGGAAAGCGGCGAAACCTTCGAGGAGAATGCGCAGCTGAAGGCGGTCATCACCGCTTTTGCGGCCGGCAGGCCTGCGCTCGCCGACGATTCCGGCCTTGCCGTCGAGGCGCTCGGCGGGGCGCCGGGCATTCACTCAGCCCGCTGGGCGGGCGAGCCGCGCGACTTCACCTGCGCCATGGCGCGGGTCGAGGAGGAGCTGCAAGCCAAAGGAGCCACCACGCCGGACGGCCGCCGCGCCAAGTTCGTTTGCGTGCTCTGCCTTGCAAATGCGATGGGCCTGGTCCAGTTCTTCGAGGGCACCGTCGAAGGGCATCTCGTTTGGCCGCCGCGCGGCGGCCACGGCTTCGGCTACGACCCCATATTCGTGCCGGACGGCTACACTCAGACCTTCGGGGAGATGGACCCCGCACAAAAGCATGCCATTTCGCACCGCGCCAACGCCTTTGCAGCTTTTAAAGCCGCCATCCTCGATCCTAGCGGCGAGCCGGCCTGACGAGGGCCACGCGCCGCTGGGTCCGCTCGCGGTCTACATCCATTGGCCGTTCTGCCAATCGAAATGCCCCTATTGCGACTTCAACTCCTACGCAAAGCGCAGCCTTGGCGAAGAAGCGTATGTCAAGGCAGCCATCGCCGAGCTTGCGTATTACGCGGGCCTCACAGCCGGGCGCACCGTCACCAGCATCTTCTTCGGCGGCGGCACGCCCTCGCTGATGGCGCCTGCGACGGTGGCGGCGCTGCTGGATGCGGCCGCCGCGCTATGGCCGCTGGACCCGGTTTGCGAGATCACGCTCGAAGCTAACCCTTCGAGCGTCGAGGCGGGCCGCTTCGCCGGCTACCGCTCGGCGGGAATCAATCGCGTCTCGCTCGGCGTGCAATCCCTGAACGATGACGAGCTGCGCTTTCTGGGCCGGCTCCATACCGCCGCGGAAGCGCGCCAGGCGCTGGACGTCGCGCACCGCCGTTTCGACCGCGTCACCTTCGATCTGATTTACGCGCGGCCCGGCCAAAGGCCGGCAGATTGGCGCCGGGAGCTTACCGCCGCGCTCGGCCTCGCGGGCGGGCATCTCTCGCTCTATCAGCTCACGATCGAGCCCGGGACCGCCTTCTTCGGCCTGCAGCGGCGCGGCGAGCTGCGCATTCCGGCCGCGGAGCTGGCGGCGGACCTCTACGATCTCACGCAGGAGGTCTGCGAAGCGGCGGGGCTGCCTGCCTACGAGGTTTCGAACCACGCCACGCCGGGCGAGGAGAGCCGCCACAATCTGACCTATTGGCGCTATGGCGATTACGTTGGCGCTGGCCCCGGCGCGCATGGGAGGATCGCCGCCGGGCACGCGAGGATTGCAACGGCGGCCATTAAGTCGCCCGCCGCTTGGTCTGCGCAGGTTCTGGAGCGCGGCCATGGCTGCGCGGAGCGCTGCGAGCTGAGCGCCTTCGAGCAGGCCGAGGAAATGCTGCTCATGGGCCTGCGCCTCAGCGAGGGGCTGGACCTCGCGCGGCTTGAGGCGGGAACCGGATACACCCTCGCACGCGCGGAGATCGCCGCGCTCCAGGAGGAGGGCCTGCTCGAAACGCAAGCCGGCCGGGCAAGGGTCTCAAGCCGGGGCCGGCTGGTCTTGAACGCCATCGTGGAAACGCTCGCCTCGGGACTTACGCAGGCGCCGTCCGCTTAAAAGCACAAAATGGGCGCCACACCCCTCACCCCGTCCCTCTCCCATCGGGAGAGGGAACGATGTTGCAACGGTCACAGCAGCGTCCCTTCTCCCATGGGGAGAAGGACAGGATGAGGGGCGTGGCGCTTAATCGCGGCATTATGGGTAAACTCACCATATAGGTGGGCAATTCACATTCACCCTTTGGCGAACCAAAGTTGCGTCAACCATCAGATTGAATACAACGCCGCTGACGGAGCTTGCACCAATCAGGCCGAAAGCTTCTTCAGCCGCATGCGCCGCGCTGAAATCGGCATTCATCACCACATCGCCGGCGTCTATCTGCAAGCCTATGCGACTGAGATGGCCTGGCGGGAGGATGCCCGCCGTCAGTCGAACGGCAACCAATTCGCAATGCTGGTTAGCGCGGCTGCCGTCGCACCGAAGTCTGAGCAATGGTGCGGTTACTGGCAGCGTAAGGCTTAGGCGATTACAGGCTCGCCAAACCATGAACTGGAGCGATCACGGTTTTTGAAACTTTCCATCGCGATCAATGGTTGCGTACACAGCTTGTTTTTCACCATCTTTGATGAGGACTGAGGCAACTACAAATCCGCCATTTTGGATAGTTAAGTTAACTTTCGTGCGGTTCAACTTTTGCTGCGTTACCGCGATCACACGCAGCGCATTGTCGAAGATTAGTTCCAACCTTTCGGTATCTGCTTCTTTTATAGCCTTCAAAGCTTCTTCTGGAACATCTTCATAATCTTCAATACGCATTTACTTATCTCCTTCTTGCAATATCATTGATCTTTTTTTGTTTTCTCCTTTTTTAGAAAAATTTCAAGGTACTCGCCCAGTTCCTCAAGGCCATCCTTCGAAATCGTGGCGGGGAAAATCAAGGTCACATCCCCGTCTCCAACGGGAAATACCGCCTTTCTAGACCCCTCCGGTAAAGCCTCTTTCTTGGGAGTGTCGGATGGCGGAGGCGAAAATCCCGACACGCCTATCTGATTTGGAACTTGATGCTGAAGAGCTTGATCCACAGGAATCCATCCAATCTGGCCCGCAAGCTCGCCAAGGCCATCGACCTTGTAAAAATACTGGCCATCTTTCTCATCTATCGAGACGATCCGCCGAGGAGCCTGCCATTGGATTTGACCTCCGGATTCCCAATTGACGAGATCGCCCACCTTAAATTCGAAAGGCGGTTCCTCGTCATCAGCGTCGCTGCCTGTTACCGTATCAGAATTGGACAGCTTCGCAAAGGCAATAGTCTCGTCATACACCTTTAGAAAGTTATGAGCCGCGTTATCAGTGAAGGCATGATTGAGGATCAACTGATCCAAGCAAATCACATCTGGCGGCCGATCCGCGCCCCAAATTGCCCAAAATTTCTGAAACTGAGCGGGTTTCAAGGCAAGCCGCCTGATTACTTCAGACTTGATCGTATCCTGCTGGGCGCGCAGATAGGTCCGCGCTTCATCTGTTAGCATGGCATTGAGCTGCGTACCGCTACCTTCGTAGCGGACCAAACCGAACGCTTTTAGCGCTGCCAATATTTGATAGGCTTGGCTGCTTTTGCCTTTCAACCCCCACGCGAGACCGACCTTAACACCCGGTGCCGGGTGACGGCCAAAAGTCTGCTCAAAGGCTTGCAGCCGCTTAATCGCCTCCGGCAGCGAAATAAACGGGAATGATGGACTGCGATCCTTTTTGGGTTTTTCGGCGCTCGATTGCACATCTGCCATAGCGGACCTCCTTATCAGATACAGACTATGGCACTATCAGCGTTCATCGTCAATAAGGGTTCATAAACGTTTTACGGGTGTATCAAATTGTTATTGACCTGAGGGGGGGCATCTGCAGTATATGTGAACCGACTCGTCGATTGCGAGTCGGACGGCAGCCCGAAAGGCTGCCGCCGCGCAGAAAAGAAACTGATAAAGAGGTTATATGAAGATACCTGCTTTAGCCAAACTGCATCATGAGCGCCGCGCAGCTTGGCGATAACAAAAAGGGCCACGCTAAGATCAGGTACCAGCCGATCAAAAACGTGGCCCGTGGTGTCAACGGACAACCCCAACCCGCTGGGCGGGAGTGCTGGGAATGCCGATTCTACAGCGTAAGCAACTAAAGAATCGCATCTTTTAGCGCCCGCTTCAAGGGGTTTATCCTCTACGAAAGGTAAAAACCAAAAGATGCGTGACAAGAAGCTCACACCGGACATGGTTCCGGTCATCAAGCTTGCCCGCAAGTTGGATTACAACTATGCGCGCATCGCGGCGTACTTCGAAATTAATCAAGGCCGGATTGCAGACGTGATGACGGGACGGCGTTTCCCGGAAATCCCGCCAGCAAACCAACTGCCCGCTGACTTTCCGCAGGCATAAAACCAGTGGAGGGGCGGCTAACCGCCCCTTTTTAGTCTCCACAGCTTATACGGTCCAAACTCGCCGTGATTGATAGTCTGTCCGTCGCACTCGTTGAGCCCCTGCGACACACGGGTCTGGATGCACGCTTCGATTCGCTTCCTTATCGTCGTCAGCGTTGCTTCATCGGCTTGTAGGCCGCGGTCCTTGGCCCAAAGCTCGGTGATGTCACGGGATGTCATCGCGGCTGGCGCCTCGCGCAAGGTGCTAAGCACGAAGCGCTTCACAGTGCCCTTCTGAGCGCGGTGCTTCGTGACGTATTCCTTTATCGCGCAGCTGTCTGCCTTCGGGTCAAAGAGCCGGATACAGGCGTCCAGATGGTCTATATCTACAGTTAGCTTCTTGATCTCTTTGCGATACCGCTCGCGAAGGTCGTAAAGCTCTTTGTGTTTAGCCACCAAGCCGGAGACAGTGTTGGGGCGTTCGTAATCGTGTTCGGTCATCGCCCTAATAAAATCACCTAATAAGGTGCTTACAACAGCATATTTGGTGAGTTTGCATGCCGCTTAATCATCATGTGTGAAGCATTCAGCCGAACGCGGTGTGGGACCGGAATAGCCTCGCCACGCTCGCAAACGCCGCAGCGGCACCCTGCATGCCTCAAATTTGCGCCGGTTTGCGTGCTATGGATGCCGCGCAGCGCACAACATCGGGCGGCGAGGGCGGACCATACGATGCCCTTCTTCGTCATCCGGGACGCGGTCCAGCGTGAAACGGTGCACCGCAGAGCCGGGGATCGTTACGGACGCCTGTATGTTGTAAGATCCCGGATAGCGAGCCAAGCGGCTTCCGGGATGACAACGAAGGCGCAGCGCCGTTGCATGCCGTGAGCTGCGCACCCGCGGATCAAGTGCGGGGGCGAGCGGGATGACGAACCGGAGGGCGGACCATGCGTATCGTCGCGATTGCATTGCTTTTGCTGGGGCTGCTGACGGGGCTGGCCGGCGCGCAGGAGCCGGGTTCGGGCTGGCTCGGCGCCGAGCTCAAAGACCTCACCAAAGAGGAGGCGGACGCGCTAGGCTGGGAGGGCCCGCGCGGGGCGAAGCTGGTGAAGCCCCTCCCCGGCGGCCCGGCGGAAGCGGCGGGGCTCAAGCCGGGTGACATTCTCGTTTCGCTCGACGGCTTGGAAATCGAGAACGTCAAGGCCCTCGTCGAAACGGTGCGCAAGAAGACGGCGGGCGCGGATGTCAGGATCGCCATCATGCGGGCCGGCCGCGAGAAGCGGCTGAGCCTCAAGCTTGGCGTGCGGCCCGCGCAAACTGCTTCGGCAACGCCGGCGGCGGATGGCCCGCTGCCGATGCTCGACACAGGCGGCCATATGACGAAGATCGAGGGCGTCGCCTTCACGCCGGACGGCGGCCAGCTCGTCTCGGGCTCCGACGACAAGACCATCCGGGTGTGGGATGTGGCGACAGGCAAGACCCTGCGCACTATGCGCGGCCAGGCGGAGCCGGGCCATGGGGGCAAGATCTTCGCCATGGCGCTGTCGCCGGACGGCAAATGGCTGGTGGCGGGGGGATGGATGAAGATACCCGGCCAACCGGGTCATCATATCCGTCTTTACGACTTTGCGAGCGGCAAGCTTGTGGCGCTTTTGAAGGGGCACACGAACGTCGTCGATGGCCTCGCCTTTTCGCCGAACAGCCTCTATTTGATTTCAGGGAGCGCCGACAAAACCGCCATTATCTGGGATGTGGCGGCGCGCAAGGCTGTGCGCCGGCTCGAAGGCCATCGGGATACTATCTATGCGGTTGGCTTCAGCCCGGACGGGGCGCGCGCTATCACGGGCTCCGATGACCACGATCTGCGGCTGTGGTCTGCCGGGAGCGGCGCGTTGCTACAAACCATGACGGGCCATGGGGGTCAGGTGAGAAGCCTTGCCGCCGGCCCGGATGGCACCATCGCCTCGGGAGATTTCTACGGCGAAATCCGGCTCTGGGACGGAAGCACAGGGGCGTTCCTGAAGACCCTCGCCCGTCAGAAAAGGTGGGTCCGCGGCCTCGCCTTCAGCCTCGATGGCAAAGCGCTGCTGTCTGGCGTTGCCGAAGGATCCGGCGGCTATGACTGCCATGTCTTCGACACCGCCAGCGGCCGCGAGATCGTCAGCTATAAGGGCCATGACAATGTCGTGATCGGCACAGCCATAAGCCCGGATGGCCGCTGGGCGGCGACCGGCAGCTCTACCGGTGAGATCCATATCTGGGATCTGCTCACCGGTGTGCGGCGCGAGGGCCCAGATGGGAAACCCTTGACGCTTGGCGGGACCGGGCGTCAGGTCTGGGCGGCAGGGTTCTCGGCCGATGGCCGCCAGATCGGCTGGGGGACGTTATGGACTCAATCGAGCGCTATCGACCGCGGCCCGCTGCAACGGGCTCTGACGCTGCCCTCGGCGAACGGGGCGCTGTCCGGCCCGCAGGCGCTTGGCGCAGAGGCCGCCCGGACGTTTAGCCGGGCTACGGCGCGTCACGGCGCCTGGTCGCTCGCCCACAGGAAGGGCGGCAATTACGGCTATGACGCCATCCTCGACATCAGCGAGGGCGGCAAGGTCCGCGTCTCCATCGAGCTGGACACCACCAACGGCTTGCAGCACCGCGCGTACAGCTTTACACCCGATGGCGAGACCATCGTCTCGGGCGGCGGCAACGGCGTGCTCTCCGCCTACGCCTTGGACGGCAAGAAAACCGGCGATTTCATCGGCCATGAGGGCGATATCTGGGCCGTCGCGCCCTCTCCCGATGGCCTCTATCTCGTCTCCGGCTCCGACGACCAGACCGTGCGGCTGTGGAACCTGAAGACACGGGAGCTGCTCGTCACGCTGTTCCAGGGCACGGACGGCGAATGGGTGATGTGGACGCCGCAGGGCTATTACGCCGCCTCAGGTCCAGGTAGCGAGCTGATCGGCTGGCAGATCAATCGCGGCCCAGAGCAGGAGGCCGGATACGTCACTGCCGCGCAGCTTCGCGAGAAGTTGAACCGGCCGGATATCGTCGCGAAGGCCATCGAACTCGCATCGGCCGAAGAAGCGGTCCGGCAAGCTCACGGCGCCGATTTCAAACTCGCCGATCTCTTGAAGAAACCCGTGCCGCGCTTCTCCATCCTCTCGCCCGCGGAAAATGCCACTTTGCGCGGCGGCAGTGCCGCCCTTGAGATTGCGCTGGAGGCCACGCCCGATCCGGTGAAGCTGGTCCGTATCCAGGTGAACGGCCGCCAGATCGCCGAGCATCAGCCCGCAAAGGGCGGCGGCTTTGCGCCCGGCAAGCTCACATTCGACGTGCCGCTCGCCAAAGGCCGCAATACCATCCGCGTGATCGCCGTCAACGATACCGGCGAAACCCCCGCCGAGGCCGTGGTGACGCATGAGGGCGAGGGCGATCTCGATAAGCGCGGCACGCTCTACATCCTCGCCATCGGGGTCGATAATTACCCGAACCTGCCCGGCAACGATCTCAATTATTCCGGCGCCGACGCCAAGGCCTTCGCCGAGGCCATGGAAAAGGATTCGGGGCCCTTGCACGAGAAGGTGATAAAGCGCGTGCTGGTCAATGGCGCAGCACCCGGCGACACACCCACCGCCGCCAATATCCTCAATGCGCTCGGGCTTCTGCGCCGCGCCAAGGAAAACGATACGGTGATGCTGTTCGTCTCCGGCCACGGCAAGAACGAGGGGCCGAACTACCGCTTTCTGCCGGCCGACGCGGCTTGGGACGAGGGCGGCTTCCTGCAGGCGGCGAGCGTGGTGCCGTGGTATGCCTTCCAAGAGGCGCTGACGGGCGCGGGCGGCCGGCGCATCCTGTTCCTCGACACCTGCCATTCGGGCAACGCGTTCAACCAGAAGCTCATCGGCGACAGCTATCAGGCCAATATCGTGGTCTATTCGTCGGCGCGCTGGGATCAGACGGCGCTGGAGGACAAGACCATCGGCGGCGGGCATGGGCTGTTCACTTACGCGCTGGTCGAGGGCGTAAACGGGGCCGCGCGCGATGCGTCTGGCGAGATCCGGGCCGAGGGCTTGCGCGATTTCCTGCGCACCAAGGTGCAGGAGCTGGCCGCGAAATTCGTGCATGCCCAGGAGCCGCAATATTTCCGCGCCCGCGACGCGGAGAATTACGTGCTCGCGCGGGGGAGATAGCCCTCCTTGTCATCGCGGAAAGCCCCTTGGCGCTTATCCGCGATCTTGCAACCCGCAGTGAGCGCTGCTTACCCCTCACCCTGTCCCTCTCCCACAAGGGGAGAGGGAACGTTGTTGCAAGGCCGCAGCCTGCCCCCTCTCCCCTTGCGGGAGAGGGTTGGGGTGAGGGGGCTTTTGCCCGTACACGCCTCAAATTTGCGCCGCTTCCGTGCCAATACTTCCCCCTGTCATGCCGGAACCGGCTTCAGCCGGTATCCGGCATCTTGCAGCTTGCACAAAGAAGATCGCGGATAAGCGCTCAAGCGCTTTCCGCGATGACAGCTACGGGTGCAGTGTCATGCCGGAAAAGCGGCAGCTTTATCCGGCATCTTGCGGCAGGCACCGGGGAAGATCGCGGATAACGCGCGAGGCGCGTTTCCGCGATGACAATTGAGGGTGTGTCATGCCGGAAGCCGCCAGGGCTATCCGGCATCTTGCGAATATTGAGGGCGGACCATGCGGACCATCGCGATTGCATTTTTGTGGCTCACGCTGCTGGCCGGGGCGGCGGGCGCGCAAGAGGCGGGCACCGGCTTTCTCGGGATTGAGAGCATAGACCTTACCAAGGAAGAGGCGGACGCGCTCGGCTGGGAGGCCCCGCGCGGCTCCAAGCTCACGACGGTTGACCCTGCTAGCCCGGCGGAACTGGGCGGGCTCAAGCCCGAAGACATTCTTGTTTCGCTCGATGGAGTGGAAATCGAGAACGACGATGCACTCGCGCAAACACTGCGCAAGAAGGCGGCGGGCACGGAGATCAAACTCGCCATCCTGCGGGCCGGGCGCGAGAAGCGGCTCGCCCTCAAGCTCGGCGCGCGGCCGGCGCAGGCCGCCGCGGCGAAGCCTGCGGCGGATAGGCCGCTGCCCATGCTCGATACCGGCGGGCATATGGCGAAGATCAACACCGTCGCGTTTACGCCGGACGGCAGGCAGCTCGTCTCGGCCTCCAACGACAAGACCATCCGCGTGTGGGATCTGGCGAGCGGCAAGGCCGTGCGCACCATCAGGGGCGAGAGCGCGCTGGGCGATGCGGGCGCGGTCTACGCCATGGCGCTGTCGCCGGACGGCAAATGGCTGGCGGCGGGGGGGTGGCTTACCGGCACGCGAGAGGAAAGGGATGCCATCCGCCTCTACGAGTTCGCGAGCGGCAAGCTCGTGGCGCTGTTGAAGGGGCACAGGGGGGTTGTCAATGGCGTCGCGTTCTCGCCAGACAGCAAGAAATTGATCTCGGGGAGCGGCCTCGGAGACCTCAGCGCCATCATCTGGGACGTAGAGCGAAGGGTAGCGCTGCACCGGCTCGAAGGGCATGCGGCGGAAATCTACGCCGTTGGCTTCAGCCCCGATGGCAGCCGCGCGGTGACGGGGTCCGATGATCATGATCTGAGGCTCTGGCGCGTGGCCGATGGTAAGGAGATCGCGCGTATGACCGGCCATGACGATAAGGTCTTTAGCCTTGCCGTGGCGCCAGATGGCACCATCGCCAGCGGCGACGACTCCGGCGAAATCCGGCTGTGGGACTCCGGCTCGGGGGCCGGGGCAAGCGGGCGCGATGGGCGCTTTTTGCGCGTGCTGGCCAGACAGGGGACAGCGGTGGGCTCCTTGAGCTTTAGCCCGGATGGCAAGCTCTTGCTATCGAGCTGCGGCCACGGCGGGTGCGCGGCGAAACCTCAACATATCTACGACGTCGCTAGCAGCAAGGAAATCGCCGCCTATACCGGTCACGACAATATCGTGCTCGCCACGGCGTTCAGCCCGGACGGGTGCTGGGCGGCGACCGGCGGCGGCGACAACAACGAGATCCACCTCTGGGACCAGCATTCGGGCAAGCCCCGGTCCGGACCCGATGGCAAGCCGTTGCGGCTCGCCGGCCAGGGGCAGACGGTCTGGGCGGCGGGGTTCTCAGCCGATGGGCGGCGGATCGGCTGGGGGAATCGCGTCCGCACCGGAGGATGGGCAACCAACGACTACAGCCTGCCCGATGGCTGGGGGAATAGCGTCCGCACCTGGGCAACCAACGACCGCGGACCGCTTGAGCAAGCTTTGGCCCTGCCGCTGGGCGAGGGCGCTCTTGGCGCGCCTGTTGCGCTTGCCGAGGCAGAGGCCGGCGCCTTTCGCCGCGCGCAAGCCAGCTTTGGCGGCTTCTCGCTCAGCCGTCGCGAGGGCGGTGCCTATGGCGGTTACGCCATTCTCGACATCTCGAAGGACGGGCGCGCGGTTGCCTCCATCACCCGTGACGGCACGAATGGCTACGACCACCGGTCCTATAGTTTCACGCCCGATGGCGAAACCGTCATCTCGGGCGGCGGCAGTGGCGATCTCACCGCCTATGACCACGCGGGCAACAAGCTCGGCGATTTCGTGGGCCATGAGGGCGATGTCTGGGCAGTCGCACCCTCGCCCGATGGCCGCTTCCTCGTCTCGGGCGCGAACGACCAGACGGTGCGGCTGTGGAACCTCAAGACGCGCGAGCTGCTGGTCACGCTGTTCCGGGGCAAGGACGGCGGATGGGTGATGTGGACGCCGCAGGGCTTTTATGCCTCCTCGCCCGCCGGCGCGAGGCTCATCGGCTGGCAGATCAATCACGGCCCGGAACACGAGGCGGAGTATGTCAACGCCGCCCAGCTCCGCCAGCACCTGAACCGGCCGGACATCGTCGCCAAGGCCATCGAACTTGCCTCGGCGGAGGAAGCGGTGAGGCAAGCCCACGGCGCCGATTTCAAACTCGCCGATCTGCTCGCCAAACCCGTGCCGCGCCTGCGCATGCTCTCGCCCGCGCAACATGCCACTTTGCGCGGCGGTACTGCGCAGGTGACGCTGGAGCTGGAGGCCACGCCCGACCCGGTGAAGCTCATCCGCATCCAGGTCAACGGCCGGCAGATCGCGGAGCATCTGCCGGAGCAGGGCGGTTTCGCGCCCGGCACGCTGAGTTTCGACGTGCCGCTCGCCAAAGGGCCCAACACCATCGCCATCGCCGCCGTGAACGATACCGGCGAGACGGTGGCGTCCGTGAGCGTCAGCCATGAGGGCGAAGGCGCCCTCGACAAGCGCGGCGTGCTCTATATCCTCGCCATCGGCGTGGACGAATATCCGCATCTGCCCGGCAACGATCTGCGCTATGCCGGCGCCGATGCCAAAGCCTTCGCGGAAGCCATGGAAAAGGATGCGGGGCCGCTGCACGAGAAGGTGGTGAAGCGCGTGCTGGTGAACGGCGCTGGGCCCGCCGATGCGCCGACCGCCCGCAATATTCAAGATGCGCTGGGTATGCTGCGGCGCGCCAAGGAAACCGATACGGTGATGCTGTTCGTCTCGGGCCACGGCAAGAACGAGGGGCCGAACTACCGCTTCATCCCCACCGATGCGGCTTGGGACGAGGGCGGTTACCTGCGGCAGTCGAGCGTGGTGCCGTGGTACGCCTTCCAGGAGGCGCTGATCGGTGCCGGCGGCCGGCGCATTCTGTTCCTCGACACCTGCCATTCCGGCAATGCCTTTAACGCGCGGCTTCTGAGCGACAGCTACGAGGCCAATATCGTCGTCTATTCCTCGGCGCGCGGCGATCAGACGGCGCTGGAGGACGACAAGCTCGGCGGCGGGCATGGGTTGTTCACCTATGCGCTGGTGGAGGGCGTGAATGGCGGGGCGCGCGATGCGGCGGGCGAGGTGCGCACCGAGGGTTTGCGCGATTTCCTGCGCGCACAGGTGACGGCGCTGGCCGCCAAGCACAACCGCGCCCAGGAGCCGCAATATTTCCGCGCGCGCGACGCGGAGAATTACGTGCTCGCGCGGGGGAGATAGCACCCCCATTGTCACCTAAAGCTGCTCGCTCGCTCCCCTCATCCTGTCCTTCTCCCCATGGGAGAAGGGACGCCTGAACACGGCGCAGCGCTTGCAACAGGGTTCCCTCTCCCAGGGGGAGAGGGACAGGGTGAGGGGTGTGACGTTCGATCATCGTCAGCCCCGATGTAATCCCAAATATTGGCGCAGTATTTCTGGCTCTGGCGTTCGAGCATTTTCGTAGCGCCGCGGCGTGGTTAATCCGGGCGTGGTAAACGGTGGCGCGTTTTATTATCTTTCCGCTGAAAAAAGCGCGATTCTTCGCGTTTTCACCCCAAAACGTGCATTTCAAAAAGTCCGTTAAACTTGTTTTATTGCGCGGATTAACCAAGAAATGTAATCCTGAGTTGTGCGAGGCCGTCGGCGCAATCGCACGCTTTTCTTCCTGCGCTAGGTATTTGTCTTGGTATATCAATGCGTTAGCGCGATTAAAGCTTCCGCAAGGCGCTTTCGCTATACTCGAAGCTTAAACCGGAGCGGCCTCCAATCGCAAAAAATTGCGAACCGCGCGTGAAGTGCCGAAGGTTAACGATCGCTTAAAGCCACGCGCGCCCGCTCAATACTGGGCGACGCCGAACGACGACGGCGCGGGCTCGATCAGCTGGTTGCCGTATTTTTGCACCTCCATGATGGCGAAGCCGCGATCGGAGGTGCCGTCGGGCCGCAGCCGGAACAGGCCGTCGACGCCCTGAAATCCGCTTCCCCGGGTCAGCTCGGAGGCTACGAAGCGCTGCTGGGGCGGGTTGTTCGAGAGCGAGATGGCAAGGCTCACCGCATCGTAGGAGAGGCTCGCAAGACGCGGCGGCGCGTCGCCGTAAGTCTCGACATAGCGGCGCGTAAAGTCCTGCCAGCCCTTGGGATCTGGCGCGGCGAACCAGCCGCCGAGAAGCGCTGGCTCCTTGCCGGCGCCGGGGTAGTCCCAGCCCGAAAGTCCCATGAGTTTCACGGACTTAGTGTCCATCTCGTAATAGGGGAAGAGCGGCGCGAGGGAGGGCAGCGTGTCGCCGCCGGCCGGAATGAACAAGGCGTCGATCTGCGGGGGGGCATCGGTCTTGCCGGGCTGCGGAACCGTACTTTTCTTGGCGAGCTGCGACATCTCCTTGACCGGAGGAAGCATCCCATTCGCGTCCGGCGGAAAGGTCTTTATCATCACGATCTGAGCGTGATTTTCTTGGACCGCGCGCTGGAAGGCCTGCTCGGCGAGCCGGCCATATTCGTTTTGGGGGAAGAGCGCGGCAAAGCGGGTCTTTCCCTTTGAAACCGCATAGGAAATCATGCGCGGCACATCGGCGCCCGCCACAAAGCTCAAGAGGTAGACGCCGTTGCCGGCCACATTGCGGTCGCTCGAAAAGGCGATCACGGGGATGTGAGCGGCTTGCGCGACGGGAGCGACCGCCGAAACCTCGTTGGCGAAAAGCGGCCCGATGATAAGCTCGGCGCCCTCTTTGACGGCCTCTTGTGCGGCTTGGCGCGCGCCATCCGGGTTGCCATGCGTATCCTTCGGGATGAGCTGCACATTGGGCTTATCGAAATCGAAAAGCGCAAGCTCGCCGGCCTGCTTCATCGCCTTTGCGACGGGCTGCGCGTTCGCATTGCCCGTGAGCGGCAGAAGCAGCGCCACCTTAACGGTCTGGCCCGCGGGCACCCCTTGCGCCGGAGCGCCGCCGCCCGTTACGCTCGCCGTGCCGCCTGAGCCGCCTAAGCCGCCAACGGAGCAAGCTGCCAGGCTGAGGCATGCGAGAAAGGCGCCGAAGCTAAGAGCCGCGCGAGCGTTTTGAAACGGGTTCTTCATGAGCGATATCAGCTTTAATGTTGACCGGCGCCAATTTGGCGGGCAACCAAACCACGGTGCCCGCGATTCGCGCCATCTTGCAGGCGCCGCTACGGTCACGCAACCTGTTTCGAAACTATGGCTGATTGGTGATGGACCGGCGGAAGGCTTCGAAAAATTTAATGAAGAGCGCGCCGGAAGCTGTTCAAAGTGCAGCGCGGGACGAAGCCTTGAAAACCGGACTGGCTGCGGGTTTGAGCCGGCAGCTCGATAAGCTTGGCTCATCTCCACTGGCGCCCGGGCTTTATCTCGTCTCGACACCGATCGGCAATCTCGCGGATATGTCCGCGCGCGCGCTTTTCACGCTCGCATCTGCGGATATCGCTCTGTGCGAGGACACGCGGCATAGCCGCAAGCTCCTGTCGGCATACGGCATCGGGCGCAAGCTCGAAGCGTATCACGACTTTAGCAAGGACACGGACCGGGCCCGCATTCTTACTGCGCTTCGCGAGGGAAAGACGGTGGCGCTGATATCGGACGCCGGTACGCCGCTGATCGCAGACCCTGGCTTCAAGCTCGTGCGGGCGGCTGCTGCAGAGGGCTTTGGCGTATTTGCGATCCCCGGACCTTCGGCCATCCTCGCTGCACTTGTGACAAGCGGCTTGCCTTCGGACCGGTTTTACTTCGGCGGATTCCTGCCGCCAAAGGATGGCGCGCGAAGGCAAGAGCTCGAGGCGGTCCGGGCTGTCTCTGGCACGCTGATTTTTTATGAGAGCGGCGGCCGACTAGAAGAAACGCTCGAAGCCATAGCCGGGGTTTTTCCGGAACGGCGCATCTCGATCGCGCGCGAACTGACCAAGCTTCACGAGGCGGTCTCGCGCGGAAGCGTCCAAGAGCTGCTAGAGGAAATCCGCGCAAACGTACCGCCCGGCGAGTTTGTGATCTTGATTGGACCGGGCGAGGCCAAGCCCGCGGCGGAAGAGGACATCGAAAATGCGCTGCGCAGCGCCATGCAGAAGGTGAGCTTGAAGGAAGCTGTGGAGGAGGTTGCGAAGGGTCTTGGAGTTGGGAGGAAGACGGTCTACAACTTAGCGTTGAGGCTGAGGGAGCAAAAGTCATGACCGTGCAAAAAGGCCGCAGCTTATCCTCCTCCTATGCCACCGGCGTCGCAGCCGAATGCCGCGCAAGGGGTCTGCTTGAAGCCAAGAACTACCGCATTTTGGCCCAGCGCTATAAAACCAAGGGCGGTGAGATCGATCTTGTTGCGAAGCGGGGCGATCACTTAGCCTTTGTCGAGGTGAAGGGCCGCAAGACGCACGAAGAGGCTGCGTGGGCGATCCTTCCACGCCAGCAGGCTCGCATCGCGGTCGCCGCGGAGGTTTTTTTGGGGGAGCATGCGGAGCTTGCTTACTGCTCCGCAAGTTTCGACGTTATTCTCGTTACGCCGAACCGGGGTTGCTCCCACATCGAGCAAGCCTTTCTTGCGTAATCTTGCCGGTGCCTTAAAGTCCCGGCGATGCATCGGGACGAGAGGACGGTATGCGGTTGAAAACTGGGGTCCAAATGGACCCAATCGAGCGGATCAATATCCACGGCGATTCGACATTCGCGTTGCTCCTGGAAGCGCAGAAGCGTCAGCATAGCATTTTCTATTACACGCCTGACAAGCTGTTCATGCGTGGCGGCCGCGTCTTCGCCGAGGGCCACGAACTGCGAGTCGACGACGTCCATGGCGCTCATTTCGAAGTGGGAGCTGCGCAGACACTCTCTCTGGAAGAGCTGGATGTTGTGCACCTGCGCCAGGATCCGCCGTTCGATATGGCCTATCTGACCACCACCCACATCCTCGATCACATTCATCCTAAAACGCTTGTGGTGAACGACCCCGCGAGCGTGCGCAATGCGCCGGAGAAGCTCTTCGTCACCGAATTTCCAGATTTAATGCCCCCGACGCTCATCACCCGGTCGTTCGAACGGCTCAAAGAGTTCCGCGCGGAGTTCGGCGATATCATCGTGAAGCCGCTATACGGGAATGGCGGTGCCGCTGTGTTCAGGTTGAGCGCAGGGGACACGAACGCAGGCTCGCTGGTCGAGCTGTTCCAAACTGTGTTCCGGGAGCCATTTGTCGTTCAGCGCTATTTGCCGGAGGTCCGGCAGGGCGACAAGCGCATCATCCTCGTCGACGGCAAACCCGTTGGCGCGATCAACCGCGTTCCGGCCGCCGATGAAACCCGGTCGAACCTGCACGTAGGCGGCCGGCCAGAAGCAACCGGGCTCACGGCGCGCGAGCAGGAAATCTGCGAAGCGATCGGGCCGGAGTTGAGCCGGCGCGGTTTGATTTTCGTCGGGATCGATGTCATCGGCGACTTTCTGACAGAGATCAACGTGACCTCGCCTACGGGGATCCGTGAGGTGAAGCGCTTTGGCGGCCCGGACATCGCGGCCCTCATCTGGGACGTTGTGGAAGAGAGGATCGCAAACCGATAATGTTCGCGTATTGTTCTTGATTTTATAAAAATTGACGATAATCTCGTCTCATTCGGCAAGAGTGAGCGGGTGGGTGAGATGTTCGCGCAGGTGTCCACGGTCGCGTTTGAAGGCATCGACGCGAAGCAGGTCGACGTGCAGGTGCTGATCGCGCCCGGGCTGCCAGCATTCTCCATTGTGGGCCTGCCGGACAAATCGGTTGGCGAGAGCCGGGAGCGGGTGCGCGCCGCTCTCACGGCCATTGGCCTCGGCCTTCCGGCAAAACGGATTACCGTCAATCTCGCTCCTGCCGACATGCCAAAGGAAGGGACGCATTACGATCTGCCGATTGCGCTGGGGGTCATGGCCGCGACCGGAGCCATCTCGCCGGAAACGCTCAAGGATTTTATAATTATCGGCGAACTTGGGCTCAATGGCAGCCTCGCAGCGATTGCCGGGGCGCTGCCCGCGGCGCTTGGCGCGAGCGCTCTCGATAAGGGGTTGATCTGCCCGGCGGCTTGCGGCCCGGAGGCGGCGTGGGCTTCTGGCGAGATGGAGATTGTGGCGCCGCCGCATCTGCTTACGCTCGTCAACCATCTCAAGGGGAGCGCTATGCTTCCGCGGCCGCGTCCGCATCTTGAGCAAAATACGGGCGCTGTCCTCGATCTCAAAGACGTGCGCGGTCAGGAAAGCGCAAAGCGGGCGCTCGAAATTGCTGCGGCCGGCGGTCACCATATGCTCATGACCGGGCCGCCGGGCGCGGGCAAATCGATGCTTGCCCAGCGGCTGCCGAGCATTCTGCCGCCGCTTGAGCCGCGGGAATTGCTGGAAGTCGCGATGATCCAGAGCATCGCGGGCACCATCGTCAACGGCAGCTTGACGGCCGAGCGGCCATTCCGCGCGCCGCACCATTCCGCAAGCATGGCGGCGCTTGTCGGCGGCGGCGCACGCCCGAAGCCGGGCGAGGTAGCGCTTGCGCATCACGGCGTGCTGTTCCTCGACGAGTTTCCAGAATTTCCGCCCCATGTTCTCGACGCGCTTCGCCAGCCCATCGAGAGCGGGGAGACAGTGATCGCGCGTGTCAATCACCGCATCCGCTACCCATCGCGCTTCCAGCTCATCGCCGCCATGAACCCATGCCGTTGCGGGCATGCCTGGACGCCCGGAATGACTTGCAGGCTAGGCCCCCGATGCGAGGAAAGCTACAAGGCGCGAATCTCGGGCCCGCTTTGGGACCGGCTCGATATTCAAATCGCGGTTGCGCCGGTGAAGGCAACCGATCTCGCGCTTCCGCCATCGCGCGAGGGAAGCGCCGATGTGGCCGGGCGTGTCCGCGCCGCGCGCAGCCTTCAATCGCGCCGCTATTCGATCGTCGCCAACGACGCCATCACCACGAATGCAAGGTGCCCGGCCGCGCTTCTCGAAGAGTTCTGCCCGCTCGGCCGCGAGGGCCTGCGTCTCCTTGAGCACGCCGCCGAGGCAAATGGGCTATCGGCGCGCGGTTATCACCGCACGCTGCGCCTCGCGCGCACCATCGCCGACCTAGACGGTAGCGCGAATATTCATGTCATCCATATCGCGGAGGCCTTGAGCCTTCGGGGCGAGGCGTTTGGTGCGCAACGCGCCGCTTGACTTGGCTTTTGTCCTGCGGTGCGGCAATCAGGGGCAAGCGCTATCGTGACGCGGGAAAAGCAGCATTTCCTGAAACGCCTTCCCGCTCGATAGGACGCGCCGGACGTTCGACTGCAAGCCAAATCCTGCCCGCTTGGCGGCGTGGACGAATTGCTCCGGCGCCACTAATCGCTGGATGGGTTCGAGCTTCGACAAAGACGTAAACGGGCCCGGCGTTACGGCAGCTATGGCAGGGTGAGGCAGTTGTAGCACAGCTGCGACAAGTCCGCCCGGCCGCACGTTCCGGCGAAGCGACGCAAGACCCGCAGCGATGCAGATATATTCGAAAATGAGCGCTGCGAAAATCAGATCGGCCGGATCGAAGCGGCAGACTTGCGAGGCGATATCGCATTCGACGAGCTGGAGACACTGAAAGCGCGCAAGATAGCGGCGCTTTGTTTCGGCTAGATAGGCTGCGCTTATATCGACGCCCACTACGCGGGGAACATTGGCCGCGGCAAGCCGGTCGAAACCGTTTCCACCCGCGCAACCGATGACCGCGACCGATTGCGGGGCGTGGTCTGTTACGAGACGTTCCAGCGTGTCCGCGAGATAGGCCGCCTGGGCAACCGCCGGAAGGGCCATGTGCCCTTCATAGTCATCGAGCGGAATTTCCAGCCAAGGATTCACAGAGGCGGAACGGGTTGCTATCTTGGCAGCTCCGTGCGGCCCATCAGCGCCTTGTCGATGGCGTGCGCCGCCTGCCGGCCCTCGCGGATCGCCCACACCACGAGCGATTGCCCGCGCCGCATATCGCCTGCCGCAAAAACCTTGGGCCGCGAGGTGCGATAGTCGAGATCGGTTGCCTTAACATTGCCGCGGGCATCGAGCTCGACCTCGAGCGCCGAGAGCAGCCCCTCATGCACCGGCGACACGAAACCCATGGCGAGCAGCACGAGATCGGCTTCGATCTTGAAATCGCTGCCTTCGATGGGCCGCAGCTTCTCATCGGCGCGCACGCAATTGAGCGCCTTCACCTGGCCGTTTGCATCGCCCTCGAAGCGCGTGGTCATCACGCTGAAATCGCGCTCGGCGCCCTCGGCTTGGCTCGATGACGTGCGAAGCTTCTGCGGCCATTGCGGCCAGGTCAGAAGCTTGTTCTCCTTCTCGGGCGGCTTTGGCATGATCTCAAGCTGCACGACAGACTTGGCGCCCTGCCGGAACGACGTACCGATGCAGTCCGAGCCGGTGTCGCCGCCGCCGATCACGACGACGCGCTTGCCTTCCGCCAAAACCGGTTCCGCATTCCAAAGCGGCTCGCCCGATACACGCCGGTTCTGCTGCGGCAGGAAATTCATCGCCTGCTCGATGCCCTTCAGCTCGCGGCCGGGAATGGGCAGCTCGCGCGCCTTCTCCGCGCCGCCGCACAGAAGGATGGCATCGTATTCTTTTTCGAGATCGGCGGCGGACAGCGTCACGCCCACGTTCACATTGCAATGGAAGGTGACGCCCTCCGCCAGCATCTGCGCGACACGCCGCTCGATGACATGCTTCTCCAGCTTGAAATCGGGAATGCCATAGCGCAGAAGGCCGCCTGGCATCGCGTTTTTCTCATAGACGTGGGTCTCATGGCCCGCGCGCGCGAGCTGCTGGGCTGCGGCAAGACCCGCCGGCCCCGAGCCCACGATAGCGACGCGCTTGCCCGTTTTTCTGGCGGGCGGCTCCGGAATCGCCCAGCCTTCATCGAAGGAGCGGTCGGCGATCGCGCATTCGATGCTTTTGATCGTAACCGGCACATCCTCGATGTTGAGCGTGCAGGAGGCCTCGCACGGTGCTGGGCAAATGCGGCCCGTAATCTCGGGGAAGTTGTTGGTGGAGTAAAGATTGCGCGCGGCTTTGTGCCAATCGCCGTGGTAGACGAGATCGTTCCAGTCGGGAATTTGGTTGTTCACCGGGCAGCCGCGATGACAATAAGGGATGCCGCAATCCATGCAGCGCGCAGCTTGCCGGCGGATATCCTCCTGCGCAGGCGGCAGCACGAATTCGCGGTAATGCCGCGTCCTCTCGGCAACGGGCGCGTAGTCCCGGTCCTCGCGTTCGATCTCCAGAAACCCCGTTATCTTCCCCATACCCAATCCTCAAATCGCAGTCTAATCGGACTGTGTTGGCGAGGCCAACGAAGTCCGGCTAGGATCTTTTGTTTTCGCAGAGTTCGCAAAACCGGGAAGGCCACTTTTGCGAACTCTGCTTAGCTGCACTTGCGCAGCCGTGTAAAAGCGGGCGCGGCCCGCGCTCTCAGAATCCCGGTTGCTGCTCGCCATTCACGCCGATGGCAATATCGGCATGCGCAGGCGGAGGCGGGGCGATGCGCCTGGCCGCTTCCATCGCTTTGCGGTACTCGACCGGCATCACCTTCACGAATTTGGGCAAATAGGCCGCCCAATTCTCGACGATCGTCTTGGCACGCTGCGAGCCTGTGTAGTGCCGGTGATTTTCGATCAGCTTGAAGAGCCGCAACGCGTCGTCCTTCGTCATGTCATGGAGCAGATGCACGAAGTTGAAGCGTTCGAGCGTATCGCCGTTTGCTTGGTCGAAGGGCGAAACGTCGCCCGGATCGACCGGTTCCAGCTCCACCATCGCCATGTTACAGCGCTTCTCGAAATCGCCCTTCTCGTCGAGCACGTAGGCGACCCCGCCCGACATGCCTGCCGCAAAGTTCTGCCCTGTGGACCCGAGCACCACGACGCAGCCGCCGGTCATGTATTCGCAGCCATGGTCGCCGGTGCCTTCGACAACGGCAATCGCGCCCGAATTGCGCACGGCAAAGCGCTCGCCGGCCACGCCGCGGAAATAGCACTCGCCCGCGATAGCGCCGTAGAGCACGGTATTGCCGACGATGATGGCTTCCTCGGGCACGATGGCGGCGTTCTCCGGCGGCCGGACCACGATTTTGCCGCCTGAAAGGCCTTTGCCCACGTAGTCGTTCGCCTCGCCTGCGAGATCGAGCGTGACACCGCGGGCGAGCCAAGCGCCGAAGCTTTGCCCGGCCGTGCCCTTGAGCCCGATCCAAATGGTGTCCTCGGGCAGGCCTGCATGACCATAGGCCTTCGCCACGCGGCCCGAAAGCATCGCGCCTGTGGTGCGGTCATGGCTTGCAATCGGCAATTCGAGCTTGACGGGTTTGGCGCTTTCAAGGGCAGGCGCCGCAAGCTCGATGAGCTTGCGGTCGATCACGTGCGCGATGGGGTGATTTTGTGCCTCGCAATTGTAGATCGCCACTTCGGCTGGAACGTCCGGCCTATGGAGAAGCCGGGTGAAGTCGAGCCCCTGCGCTTTCCAATGGGCGATTGCCTTCTCCTTGTCGAGCCAATCGGAGCGGCCGATCAGCTCGTGGAAGGAGCGCACGCCGAGGGCGGCCATATATTCGCGCACCTCTTCGGCCACGAAGAAGAAGTAGTTGACGATGTGCTCGGGCTGCCCTTTGAAGCGCGCGCGCAAGACAGGGTCTTGGGTCGCAACGCCAACGGGGCAGGTGTTGAGGTGACACTTCCTCATCATCAGGCAGCCGGCCGCGATCAAGGGCGCGGTTGCGAAGCCGAACTCGTCGGCGCCAAGAAGCGCACCCATCAGAACATCGCGCCCCGTCCGCAAGCCCCCATCGACCTGCACGGCGACGCGTCCGCGCAGCCGGTTCAGAACGAGCGTCTGCTGCGTTTCGGCAAGTCCGATCTCCCAGGGCGAGCCTGCATGCTTGATCGATGTAAGCGGAGACGCGCCCGTTCCGCCCTCGAAGCCGCAGATCGTCACATGGTCGGCCCTGGCCTTGGCCACGCCTGCAGCCACCGTGCCGACGCCGATTTCGGCTCCGAGCTTGACGCTTACCCAAGCATCGGGGTTGACGTTCTTCAAATCGAAGATGAGCTGTGCCAAATCCTCGATGGAATAGATGTCGTGGTGGGGCGGCGGCGAGATCAGGCCTACGCCAGGTGTCGAATGGCGTACGCGGGCGATGGTCTCGTCGACCTTATGGCCCGGAAGCTGGCCGCCTTCGCCGGGCTTGGCGCCCTGCACCATCTTGATCTGCATCATGTCGGAGTTGACGAGGTATTCGGCCGTCACTCCGAAGCGCCCGGAAGCCACCTGCTTAATGGCGGACCGCATGCTGTCGCCGTTGGGGAGCGGCTTGAAGCGATCCGCCTCCTCGCCGCCTTCGCCCGTGTTCGATTTGCCGCCGATCCGGTTCATGGCGATAGCGAGCGTCGTGTGCGCCTCGCGGCTAATGGAGCCGAACGACATCGCGCCCGTGGCGAAGCGCTTGACGATCTCCATGGCGGGCTCGACCTCGCTGAGGGGGATGGGCGCGCGGCCGATCTCACTGGCCTCTTTCAAGCGGAAGAGGCCGCGGATGGTCATCAGCTGCTCTGCCTGATCGTTTAGCTGCTTGGCAAAGGAGCGGTATTTCTCGGGCAGATTGCCGCGCACGGCGTGCTGAAGATCGGACACCGTGCCAGGAGTCCAGGCATGGGCCTCACCGCGGACGCGGTAGGCATATTCGCCGCCGGCGTCGAGCGAGGCGCGCAGAACCGGCACGTCGGCGAAGGCAAGACGGTGACGCTCGGCGGTTTCGGCCGCAATCTCGGTAAGTCCTGCACCTTCAACCGCAGTGTGCGTTCCGGTGAAATATTCGGCGACGAAAGCGGACTTCAGCCCAACGGCGTCGAAAATCTGCGCGCCGCAATAGGACTGATAGGTCGAGATGCCCATCTTGGACATCACCTTCATGATGCCTTTGCCGATGGCCTTTACATAGCGGTAGAAAGCTTCCTTTTTATCGATGGGTTTCTCGAGCTCGCCGAGATTGGCTTCGATGGTCTCGAAAGCGAGGTAGGGGTTGATGGCCTCCGCGCCATAGCCGGCCAGAACCGCGAATTGATGGATTTCATGCGCTTCCCCGGTCTCGACGACGAGGCCAACCGAGGTGCGCAGACCTTTGCGGATCAGGTGGTGATGAATCGCGCTCGTGGCGAGCAGGCTCGGGATCGCGATGCGCCCGGGGCCCATCTCCCGGTCGGAAATGATGATGATGTTCCAGCCTTGCAGCACGGCCGTCTCCGCGCGGCTGCAAAGCCAATCGAGCGAACGCTTCATGCCGGCGGCGCCGAGGTCTGCGCCGTAGGTGACATCGAGCGTGATCGTCTTGAACGGCGTATCGGGCACTTGCGCGATACGGCGGATGCGCTCCAGCTCTTCGTTGGTCAGGATCGGCTGGGAGACCTCCAGCCGCTTGAGCTTCCAGTTGCCTTCGAGGTCGAGGATGTTGGGGCGCGGCCCGATGAACGAGACGAGGCTCATGACGAGTTCCTCGCGGATCGGATCGATCGGCGGGTTTGTCACCTGCGCAAAGCTCTGCTTGAAATAGGTGTGCAGGAGCTTCGGCTTGGACGAAAGCGCCGAGATCGGCGTATCGGTGCCCATGGAGCCGATGGCTTCCTGGCCCGTCTCGATCATAGGCGAGAGCAAAAACTTCCAGCTTTCCTGGGTATAGCCGAAGGCCTGTTGCCGGTCGATGAGAGGAATATCGCTCTTGGGCTGCACAGGCTCGGCGTGCGGCAGTGTTTCGACACGCACTTGGCCGTGATGCAGCCACTCCTGGTAAGGGTTAAGGCTTGCAAGCTGCGACTTGATCTCGGCGTCGGAGACGATCCGGCCTTTCTCAAGGTCGATCAGCAGCATCTTGCCTGGCTGCAGCCGCCATTTGTGAACGATCATCTCCTCCGGAACCGGCAGTACGCCGGCCTCTGAGGCAAGGATCACCCTGTCGTCCGAGGTGACGAAATAGCGGGCCGGGCGCAACCCGTTCCGGTCGAGCGTGGCCCCGATTTGCCGGCCATCTGTAAAGGCAATGGCTGCCGGACCGTCCCAGGGCTCCATGATGGCCGCATGATATTCGTAGAACGCGCGGCGCTTCTCGTCCATGAGCGCATTGCTCGCCCAGGCTTCGGGGATAAGCAGCATCATCGCATGCGCGAGGCTGTAGCCACCCTGAACGAGGAACTCGAGCGCGTTATCGAAGCAAGCGGTGTCGGACTGGCCCTCGTAGGACATGGGCCAGAGCTTCGAAATATTTTCGCCGAAGAGCGGCGAGGAGACGCTGGCTTGGCGCGCCGCCATCCAATTTATATTGCCGCGTAGCGTATTGATCTCGCCGTTGTGGCAGATCATCCGGTAGGGATGCGCGAGCCGCCAGGACGGGAAGGTGTTGGTAGAAAACCGCTGATGCACGAGGGCGAGCGCGGACGCGAAGCGCGGATCGTGCAAATCGAGGTAATACTTGCCCAGCTGATAGGACAAAAACATGCCCTTATAGACGACGGTGCGGCACGAGAGCGACACGGGATAGAAGTTGACGTCTTTCGAGCCGAGCCTTGCGATCACGCGGTTCGAGATGACGCGCCGCGCCAAATAAAGAGCGCGCTCGAATGCGGTCTCATCGGCAATGTGGGATGGCCTCTGGACGAAGACCTGCCGGTGGCGGGGCTCGGTGGAGAGGACGATGTGGGGCAGAAGGTCGTTGCACACCGGCACATCGCGCCAGCCGAGAAGGGGCAGGCCTTCTTCGGAAAGCACCTCCGCCACGATCTCCTCGCAGGGCGCGCGCAAGTGCGCCTCCTGGGGCAAGAAAATCTGCCCCACCCCGTAAGTGCCGGGCGCCGGGAGCTTAAATCCCAGGCGCTCCGCCTCGGCACTAAAGAATTCGTGCGGAATTTGCACCAAAATCCCGGCTCCGTCGCCCGCTAGCGGATCGGCGCCGACCGCACCGCGATGCTCAAGGTTGACAAGGATCCTGAGACCGTCCTGCACGATTTGATGGTTCTTCACGCCTTTGATATTGGCGACAAGGCCAAGGCCGCAGGCGTCATGCTCTTTCGAGGGCTGATAAAGGCCTTGCGCCTCGGGAAGGCCGTGGGCGTGGGTCACCGTGTTACCTGGATGCATCGTGATGTCGGTCATGGCAAAAAATTGAACGAAGTTGTCTGGAACGATTAGCGATTTTCATGTAGCCGATGCGAAGCGGCTTCAAGTTGCCGCGGTGTTGGCGCAGCGAGAGGCTCAGGGGCGGCGCTTTCGGGATGCGGACCCGATTGCCGCAAGCCGCGCCGCGTCGTTGTAGAGGCCGCCCATTCTCATTTTATTATCCCTAACTCGCCGCTCGTTATCCAGGCACGCAAAATCCCGCCCCGGGACGAACCTGTTTTTCAAAACAAATCCTCACCGGGCCGGATTAGGCTTTTCTACCCGCCAAGTGCACAGCGTGCCAGAAATTGAAGTTCGTGACAAGTCTGCAATGTTGCCGCGGCCGGAGGGGCGCGAAGAGGGTTCGCTGGGGCTGCGTCCGGTTTCGCCACGCGCGCGGCGGCGGCGCGTTACGGAAAGCCAGGCGGAAGGACTGAGCGGGCGCTTGGCAGGGCGCCTTTTTGATCCAGCGCTCAGTGAGTGCAACGCAGCCCGTTCGCGGCATGCTCGTCACGTTTGAAACCTGGAAAAAGAGCCGCCTGCGAGTAGAGAGTTGTTTATATAGAAGACATTTCAGACGCGCAGCATTTATGACAGCAGGCATTGAGCCGGTTTAAATGCAGAGTTAGCAACTTGATGGGGCCGCATCTGCGGCGGCGTGCGGCGTTCCGTGGCCGGTTTCGACCCTCCTGGCACCGCCGCAGCCTATACGCGAGACCGGCAAAGCACGGCATCGGTCCTGGCAGTCTTTCAAAACTGAGCATCCCCGCCTAGATTGACAGAGAGCGGATCGCTCGATCCCAACTGGCCCCCAGCAAACTTCGTTGGCCGACAAACGAACGTTTGCTTAGCGTTTTTTGTTGTCGCAGGGTTTTTATCCCAAAAACGGTGGCCACTTTTGGGAAACTCTGCTTAGCCTCCTTGCGGGGAAAGTGCGTGAGGCGATGGCGGTCATGAATTGGCGGGGAACGATAGAAGGCGCGCTGGCGCGAAGCTGGGGAAGCATCCGCGACGCGGTTCTTATGCCCGAAGCCGCCTCGCCCACGGACGAGAAGGTGGCCTCGCTCGCAAGCCAGGCTGCGCCCGTGATTTGGCTTCTCGGCAAGGTGCAATCGGGTAAGACCTCGATCGTCCGCGCGCTCACCGAGGCGACCGCCGCCGAGGTCGGCCTTGGCTACAAGCCTTGCACGAGGACGGCGGCGATCTTCGATTTCCCGGCCGATGCCCCTGTCATCCGCTTCCTCGATACGCGCGGACTTGGAGAGAAAGGCTACGACCCGGCAGAGGATATCGCCTTCCACGAGGCGAAGGCCCATCTCATGCTCGCCGTGATGAAGGCGCTCGACCCACAGCAGGACGCGGTTTTGGAGGCGGTGAAAGCGGCCAGGCAACGGCATCCGGAGTGGCCCGTCATCGTGGCGCAGACCTCGCTGCATGAGGCTTATCAGCCAGGGGAGGGCCACCGCCAGCCCTATCCCTTCGGCGATGCGGCCGGGGAGGAAGCGCTTCCGGCTATCCTCACGCGAAGCCTTAGCTATCAGCGCTCGCTGTTTTCAACCCTTCCCGGAAGCGGGCCCGTTCTGTTCGTGCCGCTCGACTTCACGCAAGCCGGCGATGGCTTCGAGCCTCTAAATTATGGCTTGCCTGCGCTCCTGTCCGCGCTTGAGGCCGCGGCGCCTGCCGGTCTTGTCGCCGCGCTGAAGGACGCCAACGCGGAGGTTGGCGACAGGCTCGCGAAGGAAGCGCACCCGCATATCGTCGGCTATGCAACCGCTGCCGCCGCCGCGGATGCGGTTCCGGTCGCGGGCGCGGTTGCTGTCCCCGCAGTGCAGTCGAAGATGCTTCACAGCCTTGCGCGCATTTACGGCGTGGAATGGAACAGGAAGGCGCTCGGCGAGTTTGCGGCCTGCCTTGGGATCGGCGCCGTTTCGCGCCTTATCGCAAGCTTCGGGCTGCGCGAGCTGGCAAAGCTCATCCCAGTCTATGGCCAGACGGCCGGAGCTGCGGCGGCCGCGGCGGCGAGCTTTGCGACAACCTTCGCCATCGGTAAGGCGGCCTGCTACTTTCTCGCCCAGCACCGGGCGGGAGCAGCGGATGCGCAAGGCGTGGCTGCGGCCTATTCGGCCGCGCTGGCGCAAGCCTTCCGTATCCGCAAAGCCGCCGGAGGCGCGGCATGAGCAAGCGCGCGAACGCGAATTTTGCCTTAAGGATTTGGATCGCTGCGATCTGCCTCGCGCTGCCGACGCTGACGCTCGCGCCGTTCGGCGGCATATGGCTGTTCCAGAAGGGCTATGCCCTTTACTGGGTGATCGGGGCCTGTCTTTTCGTCGCGGCCGCCTTCCTGTTTCAGCTTTACCTTCTCAAGCGCCTCGGTATTCCGCTGAAGGGACCGCGGCGGGCCGAGTTGCCCGAGGACCGGGCGGCCACAACATGGACGCCGCGCGAGCAGCAAGCCTGGGACGCCGTGCTTTTAGTTGCGGACAAGGTGGATCTCTCCCACTTCGCAAGCTGGCAAGCCTTCCTCGGGCTCGGGCAAGAGACCATCGAGGCGGTCGCCAAAACGCTGCACCCTGAGGTTAAAGACCCGCTTTGGCAGTTCACCGTGCCCGAGGCGCTGACGCTCGTGGAGCAGGTGAGCCTGCGCCTCAAGCCCATGGTCGTGCAAAACATCCCCTTCGGCGACCGGCTGACGGTTGGCCAGGTCATCCGCATCTATCAGTGGCGATCCGCAATCGACGTCGCACAGCGGGGCTACGACATTTGGCGCATCATCCGCATGCTGAACCCGGCAACGGCTGCAACGCAGGAGCTTCGCGAGCGGCTCTCCAATCAGATGTACCGCTGGGGCCGGGAGGAGCTGGCCAAGCGGCTGGCGCGAGGCTACGTGAAGGAGGTGGGCCGCGCCGCCATCGATCTTTACGGCGGCCGCTTGCGCATATCGCCCGAAGAGATGGAAGCGCACATCACCGAAGCGAGCGCACGCGACCGGCGTGCAGCGGCAATGGTGCAGGCCGAACCGCTGAGGCTGCTAGTGTGCGGTCAGGTGACGGCAGGCAAATCGAGCCTCGTCAACGCGCTTGCGGGCGAGGTGAAGGCGGCCTCCGATGTGCTTCCGCTCACCGATAGGTTCACCGCTTACGAGCTGAAGCGCCACGGCGTGCCGCAGGCGCTGATCCTCGATAGCCCGGGCCTTGCCAGCCTCGATGAGCCGCTCGAAAAGCTGATCGAGGAGGCGGCGCAGGCCGATCTCATTCTTTGGGTTGCCAGTGCCGTCCGCCCAGACCGCGAGCTCGACAGCCATGCCCTCGATGCGATCCGCCGCTACTTTGCCGAACGGCCGAACCGGCGCAGGCCGCCCATGCTCCTGGTCCTGAGCCATGTGGACCGCCTACGCCCGATGCAGGAATGGGCGCCGCCTTACGATCTGGGCAATACGGCGAGCGCGAAGGCTGTCTCCATCCGCGCGGCGATGCAAGCGGCCGGTGCCGATCTCGGCTTCCCAGACGATGCCATCGTGCCGGCCTGCCTCGATCCGGATATTGGGATCTATAACGCCGATGCGATCTGGGCGGAGATCGTGGAGCAAATCCCCGACGCGCAGCGGGCGCAGCTTGTGCGAACGCTCCTCGACATCGATCGCGGCGTCGACTGGAGCAAGCTCAAAGATCAAGCGCTGAATGCCGGGCGCATCCTGGCGCGGGCGGTCTTCACCGGTTCCGGCCGGCCGGGGGCTTGAACGTTCAGCATGTTTTCTTGCGGCAAAAGCGATGCAAAACTCCCCCCCTCACGTTGAAGCCCTATTCTTCGATATTTTCGGAACCACCGTCGATTGGCGCACGAGCGTCATTCGCGAGCTGAAAGAGTTCGGCCGCGCAAAGGGCCTGAGGAAGGACTGGGAGGCTTTTGCGGACAAATGGCGCGCGAAATATCAGCCGGCGATGGAGGAGGTGCGCTCGGGGCGCCGGCCGTTCACGATCCTCGACGTGCTGCATCGCGAGAGCCTGATTCAGGTTCTTGCCGAGTTCAAGGTCGCGCGCTTCCGGGAGAGCGACTTGGACCATCTCACCGCGATCTGGCACCGCCTCGATCCCTGGCCCGATACGGTGAGGGGGCTGCACCGGCTGAAGCACCGCTATATCGTCAGCCCGCTGTCGAACGGCAACATCGCGCTGCTCACGCGGCTGTCGAAGCGCGCCGGCCTGCCTTGGGATGCGATCCTTTGCGCCGAAACGGCCCACGCCTACAAACCCCAGCCGCAGGCTTATTTGCGCAACGCCGCGCACCTCGCGCTCAAGCCGGATGCCTGCATGCTGGTGGCGGCGCACAACTCCGATCTGGCTGCGGCGCGGGCCTTGGGATTTCGAACCGCCTTCGTGCTGCGGCCAACGGAGCACGGACCGGAGCAAAAGGGCGATCTCGCCGCGGAGCAGGATTGGGACGTCATCGCCGCGAGCTTCGAGGAGCTGGCGGATAAGCTTCATTGCCCTTAGGCGTGGCTCAGCCCTCACCCGGCCGCTTCGCGGCCACCCTCGCCCGCACGGGGAGAGGGTAAGCGGCCGTTGCAAGGGAATCCCCTCTCCCCTCGCGGGAGAGGGGTAGGGGTGAGGGGGCCTATTTGCTGTGAGGGGGCCTTAATGCAGCACCGCGAGCGTATAGTCCTCCGCGT
>JBKQQS010000088.1:0-17674 GCA_052144215.1 Rhodomicrobium sp. | reverse complement strand
CTTAATCTTGGTGGCCAAGTAATATGCAATAGTAACAATTTCTCTATTTGCTAGCTCCGAATCTAGAAATCGATCATTTCTCAGGTACTGAATAAAACTGTCAGACCACTCAACTGTCGTTCCAAATGTCTTTGAGCCGGACTCTGACCTATAAAGCTTCGCTACTAATTCCCACGGGAGGCCGAAAACGTCTGCGTTTCCAAAAACCATTAAGCCGACAGGGGACCTGTCGCTTAATCTAAATATTTTGTTAGCATTGATGTGTACTTTATTAGGGCCGCGAGTTACGGCGCTATCCGCCGCTACTGCAATCGCAGACCTATTCATAATTGCAATTTCAGCCGTCATCTTTTTTCCAGCGCGCCTGCGCAGCTCTCTGCGCTATCTCTCGGCGTTCGCTGGAGCTAAGAGCTTTCGCTCTAGCCTTGCCACCTTTAAGGCCGCCCCTTCGCCCCAGACTCACCGCAGCAGGGTCTTTACCTTGTTTTTCCGGCGCAAGCTCGACATCTTCGATATCTCCAGTTGAGATATCAACAATGAGCGTGCCGAGCTGGTTGGCATCGCTCGGTCGCTTCTTGGGTGCTTTATCGGTCATGCATTGAATATGGCACGGGTGATTCCCTTGCGCTAGCCTGGTCAATAAGGGGTGATTTCAAAATGCGTCACTACCAAGCAATGAAGAGCGCATGTCCATTTTCAGGCGTCAGCGAGCCCGCCCAGCGGCACCGCCCAATAGCCCGGCGTTAAGTCTCCGGGAGCGGGCAGGGAAATGGCATCGCAAAGCACTATGCCATCGATGCGAAAGAATGAGATCGTTGTTCGATAGGTGCCATCGGCCGGATTCTCGGGAACTTGCAAAACGCTCCGGGTGACGGCGTTAATACAAGCGATCTCGCCTCTTGCAACGCTTCGCTGCAACTGCCCGTCGTCGAGCATTTCGGATAGGACACCGCAGGCGAGGGGAACGAGGCTGCAACCGATCCAATTCACTATTGAAGGGCGCTTGGAGATTGCCGGCTGGGAGACAGCTTGAAGGTTTAGGTTTTCAAGGCGGCAAAGGGAGCGCGGGGCTGGGCAATTCTGGACGGCTGCGCGCAAGGCATCGGATATAGGACTGGAAGGTTCCCGGTACAAATCCCTGAATTGTTTCTGCTGCTCTATACTAGGTTCGTTTTCGCCGCCCTCCCATCGGGAAATAGTCTTCTGCGAGGCGCCTAGCAAGCATCCCATTTCTTGCTGAGTAAGGCCGTGCTGAAGCCTGTATCGCTTTAGAAGAAGGTCCCAAGCTGGTTGCATCGCGCCGGCGCTCACAACTTGAATGTTCGAGGATGCTTTTGCAAATGTTAGAGATTCCTTTAACAATCTACTTTATGTGACATGCATAGAAAGTCAAGAGTGCAGCCGAATGCTACAGCCTTCGGTTAGCCGGATATTCGAAGGCCGCGCGAGTTGGCTTGCTTTCCTCATTTTGAAGCCTGCGCTTCTAGCTGGTGGCGATCTCGTCCATGGGGACGGGCCAATAGCCCTGCTCGGCGCTTTCGTGATCGGGCACGGAAATAGAATCGCGGAATAATGTGCCATCGATGCGGAAAAAAGTTTCCGTCGATCGCCACATGCCGATGGTGGGATGCTCACGCGTCAGTAAAGAGCTCCTAGAAACAACGGTGACGCAAGCAATCTCCCCCTTAAAGATACTGCGCTGAAGCGCTCTGTCCTCGAGCATTTGAGCCTGCACACCGTAAACGATCCGAATGAGGTCTTGTCCAATCCAGTTAACGATTGACGGCCGCTTAGCGATCCTTGACGGGGAGATAGCTTGGAGGTTTAAATTATGCTGAAGGCAGAGGGCGCGCGGCACGGGTGAGCTTCTAACGGCAAATTTCATGACATCGTGAGATAGGTCGGACGGCCTGTAGAGTAAATCTCTGAACTGCTTCTGCTGAGTTAAGTTCGGTTTATTTTCACCGCTCTCCCATCGCGATATGGTTTTCTGCGATACACCTAGCAACTGGCTCATATCATGTTGACTGAGGCCGTACTGTATTCTGTAATGCTTAACTATACTGTTCCACTCGGGATGCATCGCATGGGTCGCAATTGACAAACTTCGTTATAAATATATCCGAACCTCGTAACAAAGTGAAGAGTTTATTGAATTGATAGGAACTATCCGTGCTGCGCCGGTACGGGAGGGCATTATCTGGCGCGCGGCCGATGCCGGACCTCTGCGAGGCCTCACTGGCGTATTAACGGGCCGGTTTGAGGCTCCCGCACGCCGTGGGGCACTTATCCCCAGCTACGCATTCAATTTAAGGCCGGACATCTTTAGACGTTCTTCTTGCCCAAATAGCCGGCTATGCAGTTTTTCCCCTTAACCTGCACGGACCGAGCGGCCGGTATATGACGAGGGAGAGCCAATGGCACCGAAGCAGCTTGCAGCGCTAAGAAACTTCTTCGCAAGCGTTGAGCCGGGACTGCCCGGGATTGTGGATGTCATGTACGGCCGGATATTCCAGGCGCTTCCTGGGTCGGAGGCCCTGTTCAAAGGGGATCTGCAAGAGCAAAAGCAGCGTTACACGCATATGCTGCAAAGCATCGTTCAGCTCACGCGTTCGAGCCACCTCTGGCCCATACGGATCGATAAGGGAACGCCGGCGCTTCCGGTGCTGAACGATCTCAAGAGCCTTCATGCAAAAGCAGGCGTGACGCCTGAGCATTTCGAGGTCATGAAGACCGCGCTGATGCAGGCGTGCGGGGAGATTGCGCCTGCAGAGTTCACCCCCGCAGCCGCGGTGGCGCTCGCCTTCGTCTTCGATGTGCTTGCGCACTCCCTGACGGTCTCCGATAGCGCAGCCGTAGCACTTGCCCGCAAGAACCAGCCACCAGACGCGAACGATGGGGCAGCGTTGGAGAATCTGGGCGGATTCTTCGACTATGAGGACGCCGGTACGGGCGTTAGGTAGGCGCCCGTATCGATGAGACCGAAGAATGCACGAGAGGTGAGCGGCATGAGCGACGACCCCATTCCCGGCCGCAGGCCGCCCAAAACGATCGAAGTTCCAGCGGATAGTCCTGCGAAAACGAAAGTGCCGGGTGCAACGGACGTGCTGATGCCTTTCGATCCGCACAGCGAGGAGGCCGAGGCCGTGAGAGGCGCGTTGAGCTTTCTCTTCACTCTGATCTCTCTCTACGGCGAATTGGTCGAGGCTAGTCCAGTGCGCGATGAAGATGCAGGCGACTGCGAGTGCAAGCTGAATTAGCGCCTTATACCAGGCCAGACTTTAATGCTGCATTCGACGCAAACGGAAATGGCCGGGACGTGCCCGGCCATTTTTGATTGAAGTTGAGCCTAGCTCTTAGTGATGCGCCAGAACCGCCAAGAGCAAGAGCGCGACGATGTTCGTGATCTTGATCATCGGGTTGATGGCGGGGCCGGCTGTGTCCTTATACGGATCGCCGACGGTGTCGCCCGTCACCGACGCCTTGTGCGCTTCCGAGCCCTTCATGTGACGGTGACCGTCCTTGTCGACAAAGCCGTCCTCGAAGGACTTTTTGGCGTTGTCCCAAGCGCCGCCGCCCGATGTCATGGAGATGGCGACGAAAAGTCCGGTGACGATCACACCGAGCAGGAGCGCGCCAACCGAGGCGAAAGCGGCCGACTTTCCGGCAATCGCATCGATGACCGCATAGACGACGATCGGGGAGAGGACCGGCAGAAGGGATGGAACGACCATCTCCCTGATTGCCGCCTTGGTCAGCATATCCACGGCTGCGCCGTAATCCGGCTTCTCCGTGCCCGCCATGATGCCAGGTTTGGCGCGGAATTGCCGGCGAACTTCCTCGACGATGGAGCCGGCGGCACGCCCAACGGCCGTCATGCCCATCGCGGCGAATAGATAGGGCAACAGGCCGCCGAAGAGCAGGCCGACCACCACATAGGGGTTCGAAAGCGAGAAGTCGACGTGGACGCCCTCGAAATAATGGAACTGGTCGGAATGCGACGTGAAGTATTTCAGGTCCTCGGTGTAAGCCGCGAACAGAACGAGCGCGCCGAGGCCGGCCGAGCCGATGGCATAGCCTTTGGTCACCGCTTTGGTCGTGTTGCCGACCGCGTCGAGCGCGTCGGTGGTCTTGCGCACGTCGGATGGCAAATTGGCCATCTCCGCGATGCCGCCCGCATTGTCCGTCACAGGGCCGAAGGCGTCGAGCGCAACGACCATGCCTGCGAGCGCCAGCATCGTCGTCACCGCGATCGCTATGCCGTATAGGCCGGCAAGGTTGAAGGTGGTCAGGATGCCCGCGATGATGACAAGAGCTGGAAGGGCGGTTGCTTCGAGCGACACCGCGAGGCCCTGGATCACGTTCGTGCCATGGCCGGTCACCGAGGCTTGCGCGATGGACCTCACGGGCCGGTAGCCTACGCCGGTGTAGTACTCGGTGATCACCACAATGAGCGTGGTGACGGCGAGGCCAACGATACCGCAATAGAAGAGGTCCATGCCTGTGAACGTAGCGCCGCTCGCCGTGAGCGTGGTGTTCATGCCGACGAGATATT
This sequence comes from Rhodomicrobium sp., assembly GCA_052144215.1. Classification (GTDB taxonomy): domain Bacteria; phylum Pseudomonadota; class Alphaproteobacteria; order Rhizobiales; family Rhodomicrobiaceae; genus Rhodomicrobium. Next base: position 13,119 of record JBKQQS010000088.1, on the reverse strand, counting down.
CCGTCACCGGATAGAGCGCGACAAGCGATAGGACGCCCGTGGCGATGAAGCCCTTATAGAGCGCGCCCATGATGGAGCCGCTCGAACCGAGCTTAACGAAGAAGGTGCCGATGATCGAGGTCACGACGCAAGCCGCGCCAATCGCCAGCGGATAGAGCATCATGCGCTGGAGAAGGTCCGGGTCGTAGGCGAAGTAGATCGACGACAGCACCATGGTCGCAACGACCGTCACGGCGTAGGTCTCGAACAGGTCGGCGGCCATGCCTGCGCAGTCGCCCACATTGTCGCCGACGTTATCGGCGATCGTGGCCGGGTTGCGCGGATCGTCCTCCGGGATGCCCTTCTCCACCTTGCCGACGAGGTCGCCGCCCACGTCTGCACCCTTCGTGAAGATACCGCCGCCAAGACGCGCGAAGATCGAGATCAGCGAGGCGCCGAAGCCCAGCGCCACCAGCGCGTCGACCACGCGGCGGTCGTTCGGCGCATAGCCAAGGACGCCGGTGAGGATGCCGTAATACGACGCGACCCCGATGAGCGCGAGGCCGGCAACGAGGAGGCCGGTGACTGCGCCCGCCTTGAACGCCATCGACAGGCCTTGAGCCAAACCTTCGCTGGCGGCTTGCGTGGTGCGCACATTGGCACGGACCGACACGAGCATGCCGATGAAGCCCGCGGCGCCGGACAGGATGGCGCCGATCAGAAAGCCGATGGCAACCGTGAAGGAAAGAAGGAAGGCGAGGAGCGCGAAAATGACAGCGCCTGCGATGGCAATGGTCGTATATTGCCGTGTGAGGTAGGCTTGTGCACCTTCTTGGATAGCTGCAGCGATTTCCTGCATGCGCGCATTGCCGGGACTCGCCGCGAGTAGAGAGCGGGTCGTAAGGGCGCCATACACTATGGATAGCGCGCCCCCAGCGATGATGATCCAGAGAACTTGGTTCATGAGTTGACGATCCTGGACGTGAGAGTTGGGCGGATATGCCGACTTATTCTACTGCCCACCGGGACCACCGAACGGAACGAAAGGATATTGTTTCCCCCCCGGCATAGGCCGCGGGACTTTAGAAAACTTGGGGGCGCCGCGCAACAAGGGATTGACTGTTTCGCTTTCCCGCCCTTGCGCGTAATTCCGCAGCGAGGTTACTATCCTTCTGGATCCTGGCGCAGACGCTCTCGCATTAAGCTTCTCCGGCGCTATGGAAGAGTAGGACCGCGCCTTTTGCCCGGTTTCCGTCGCCCCAATGGGGACAGTAACCGGGGCCGGCGGGTTGCCGGCGACAAAATATCGCGCACCTGGCTTGTGAGATGGGCGCTGGAAGGTCGAGCGAGATTGCGTGGCTGCGCCCGCTCGTGCTTCCCTTTACGGGAGATGCCTTGTGGGTAGCCGATATAGGATTACTCCTGCGCAAGCTTATTGTGCTGCTGTCGCAGACCCATCGGGCAGTGTCAAAAGGCTTTGAGTAACAACACGCTCGTGCCGCTCGACGGCGCTCTTGATGCGGTAACGCGGCTCTTGCTGATAGTCCGACGATGGCATGATCCGGCAAATTTGATAATTTCCAGCAACGGCCCCGGGGCCGGTTGGCGTGAAATAGACTTGCTGCCCGACTGCAAACTTGTGTGTCAACGTTCCGTCCTTCATGTTTGGTTCGAAAGGTTAGGCGGGCTTTATTGCAGCGAAGACCGCGATCCGCATTTAAGCGCGTGAATTTCTAAGGAGAGCGGAGGCAATCTGATCGCATGCGGGATCGTCAAAATTTTGCTGGAGATCTTTCGTTTGAATTAAGCTGAGCTGATACTTCAAATTGTCATGAGAATATTTCTGACCGACCATAACCTGAATTCTGAAAGCCAGGTTGTGAAACACGGCGGGACTTAAATCGCCCGGAATTTGCCAGTTCTGGCGCAAGATTGATTCTACCTTATCGGCATCGACGATCATCGCGTATTCCTCTCATCCGTACAGAGCGTATCGGAAGCAAAATTGGGAGAATAGTTAAAAAAGAGTTTCTCAGTTTTCCTCTTCCTCATAAACACGCTCGGACCGGCACTCCTGTGTGTCCTTGACGACCTGCATCCGATCTTTACCGAATATAAAGGCGATGGCATCCAGAAAACCCAGCATATAAACATCGGCCCGATGCGGAATCCTATCGTCATACTCTTTTATGCACTCTTGATATGTTTTCATGGTTCCCGCTTATGTTTCACCCTCTAAAGGGCCGCCTATGCAGGCATAGCAGATAAACGCCCTTAATGTCAGAGAAACATTTTCGCACCCTTTTGGCAGGTGGCTTTGGCCGTCACGAAAAGCCGGCGCCTGGATCGGATGTCAAGCAGCTTCGGGCCGGCCTCGCGCAGGCGTCAAGAATTGCTTGGCGAAGCTGCACAAGCTTGCTTAGCTTGTAGCGTGCAACGAGGATCGCTCCATGAGCCAAAACGCCCTTCTTCCGAACGAGCCCGATCTTTCCGCCTATTGGATGCCGTTCACGGCGAACAGGCAGTTTAAGGCCAATCCCAGGCTGCTCGTTGCAGCTGAGGGGATGCATTACACGAGCGCCGATGGCCGCAAGGTTCTCGACGGCACAGCTGGGCTTTGGTGTGTGAACGCGGGTCATGGGCGGCGCGAGATCGCCGAAGCGGTGGAGCGGCAGCTCTACACGCTCGATTATTCGCCCGCTTTCCAGATGGGCCATCCGGGCGCTTTCGAGCTTGCGGCGCGCGTGGCGGCAATGACGCCGGCAGGGCTCGACCGCATATTCTTCGTCAATTCCGGCTCGGAGGCGGTAGACACCGCGCTCAAGATTGCGCTCGCTTACCATCGCGCGCGCGGCGAGGGGCAGCGGACGCGCTTCATCGGCCGCGAGCGCGGCTATCATGGCGTTGGCTTCGGCGGCATGGCGGCGGGCGGCATCGCCAACAACCGGCGGACGTTCGGGCCGATGCTGGCCGGCATCGATCACCTGCCGCACACGCACGATCTTGCGCGCAACGCCTATTCGCAAGGCTTGCCCGCCCATGGCGCGGAGCTCGCCGATAACCTCGAACGGCTCATCGCGCTGCATGGAGCCGACACGATTGCAGCGGTGATCGTCGAGCCCATGGCGGGGTCTACCGGTGTGCTTATCCCGCCGCGAGGTTATCTCGAAAGGCTGCGGGCGCTTTGCGAGCGCCACGGCTTGCTTTTGATCTTCGACGAGGTCATCACAGGCTTCGGCCGGCTGGGCGCGCCGTTCGCTTCGCACTATTTCGGCGTTGTGCCCGATCTCATGACCATGGCGAAGGGCCTTACGAACGGTGCAATCCCCATGGGCGCGGTGGCCGTGCAGCGCGGCATTCACGACGCCCTCATGCAAGGCCCCGAGCACATCATCGAGCTGTTCCACGGCTATACCTATTCCGGTCATCCCACGGCCTGCGCGGCAGGGCTCGCCACGCTCGACATTTATGTGCGCGAAGGTTTGTTCGAGCGCGCCGCATCGCTAGCGCCCGCCTTCGAGGATGCGGTTCATTCGCTGCGTGGCAGCCCGCACGTGATCGACATCCGCAATCTAGGCCTCGTCGCCGGCATCGAGCTTGAGCCGCGGGCGGGCGAGGCCGGTAAGCGCGGCTACGATGTTTTCCTCGATTGCTTCGAGAATGGCGTGCTAGTCCGGCAAACCGGCGATATTCTCGCGCTGTCGCCCCCGCTTATCGTGGAGGAGGGGCAAATCCAGCAAATCGTCGAAGCCATTGCAAAGGCTTTGCGCCGCGTTTCTTGATCTTTCGCGGCGCCAGGCCACGGAAGGCACGCCGGGCCAACGCCTGGCGCTTCTCTTGCTAGGCCATAGCGGCCTTGGCTTGAATGGCGAGTGGCGATTTTGACCCACACCGGCTATTGATGAAACGATCGACGCGTGTCTGCTCCTGCTAAATGATAGCGGAAATTAGATCGCTCGCGTGGCGGCCTCATAGAAGATCGGTTGCGTCTATAATAGCGAACCGGGAGGGCTATTGACGGGCTGGGCCAGCCACGACGGTAGTGATCGGCGCGACGACCCGCCCTGACTCTCCAGAGCAATAACGCCGGAAAACCGCCGCGATTCCGTATGCGAAAAGGATATCAAGGTGACCGGCGGCACTTGACGATGATCAATGCGCCCTTCGGTCATCTATTTTATTTTAACGGCGTGCTGCTTGCAATGGGACTTTCCCAAGTTGAGCTGTGAAATGCGACGTCAGCGCGACCCATAGGGCTAATGCCCGTCTGCGATAAGAGTGCCTTGTTCGCCTTCGAATCCAAGCAGACAACATACAAAAAAGGGAGACTGTCATGAGCAAGTTTGTCGTTGTGATCTTTCCAAATGAGGCCAAAGCCTATGAGGGAACACGTGCTCTCAAGGAGCTTCATGCGGAAGCGAGCCTCGCAGTCTATGGTATGGCCGTGGTCACGAAGGGGGCGGATGGAAAGCTGACGGTGAAGGAGGCCGCGGACACTGGACCTCTGGGGATGGGCGTGGGTGCCTTGGTGGGCGGCCTCACCGGACTGCTGGGCGGTCCAGCTGGAGCAGCGATGGGGATCGGCGTGGGTGCCTTGATCGGAAGTTTGGGCGACCTCTTCAATATGGGAGTCGGCACCGATTTCCTCGACAAGGTTTCCAAGGAGCTATCGCCGGGCAAGGCTGCAATCGTCGCCGAAGTGGCAGAGGATTGGGTGACCCCGCTCGACACCAGGATGGGCGCGATTGGCGGCACCGTGGTGCGGGAATTGCGGATGGACTTCGAAGATGAGATGATTGAGAAGGACGTCAAAGCGCGCAAAGCAGAGATTGCTCAACTGAAGGAGGAGGTCTCTCACGCCAGCGCCGAAGCCAAGGCAAAGCTGACCGCCGGGATTAACGAGGCGCACGCCAAGCTCAAGAATGCCTCTGATCGGATGGAGGCACAGATCAGTCGGCAGCAGCAAGAGACGGACGCGAAGATCAAAGTGCTGCAGGAGCAGGCCGCAAAGGCGAAGGCTAATGCCAAGGCTAAGATCGACCAGCGCATCAGCGAGCTACGTGCAGACCACGAGCGGCGATCGGTCAAACTGAAACAGGCTTGGAAACTGACCAAAGAGGCGCTCGCGGCGTAAGCGGCATTGGCGACAACCGGTGTGGCGATCGCGCCGCGCCGGTGCAGACGCAGACGTTGCCAGGCCGCCAAGGCGGCATGGCGCAAGGCATACCAGTTATCGCTTTTTCAGCCGTTGAAAACGCGGCAACAGCCGTATGCGAAGCATTGCTGGCTTGCTCACTGCGACATAGAAGCCTCCAAGATGGGCCGGTATCGAAATCGCCCAGGCCATCATGGTTGGGCAGTGGGCGGGTTTCTTCCACCATTTGCTGCCGGTGATCCTCTTTGGGGTAACAGGGCTGTTGCTTGTAACGAGACCGGTGATCAGCGCTGAGGTAGTGACCGCCGTCATGGCAATGTTCTTCATGATTGGCGGGCTGTTCCAACTGATTGGCGCGTTGGCTATTGCGCTGCCAGGCTGGGTTGGCAACAACGCCGTGGCTCCAAAAGGCTTCCTGCTAAACAGAATTAGACGAGCCCCCTTTCGAGTCGATCTCGGAAGAGAACGGTTGCATTTCGGAAGGGCGAACAATTTCCGGTTATGGCCCATCGCGCCGGTTTGGTTTCGGCGGCTACCGGGGCGAGCCGGCCGTAACGCCGCCGCCCGTCCCTTGGCAAAGCCGCGCAGACGTGCATCGAGCCGCCGCCGCCCTTGGGCGGCCTTATTCTTGCCGGCCTATCGCTTATGCAATTCAATCCCGGCAAACCCCTGCAGGCTCAGGCCGCCGCGCATCGCAAGCGCAACCTTCACGCCGACCGCATCGCGCTTGGCATGGCCGCCTCGGCGGCCTCGTTTTTCATGCTGAACACGATGAACGCGTTCGCGAAACTGTTGAGCCCCCATCATTCCGTCATCGAGGTGGCGTTCTACCGCAACCTTATCGCGGCGCTTCCCTTCGCGGTTTGGTTCTCCCTGCCGGGGCATCGGGAGCGTTTGAAGATATACGGCCGGCCAAGCACGATCGTGCTGCGCTCGGTCATCGGCACCGTCAGCCTGGTGGCAACCTTCAAGGCCTTCAACGCCCTGCCGATGGCGGACGCTCAGGCCCTGTTTTTCACCTCCTCGCTGTTCGTGCCGGTGATGGGCTATCTGTTCTTGAAGGAGTTCGTGGGGCCTTACCGCTGGAGCGCGGTGATCGTGGGCTTTCTCGGCATGCTCGTGATCGTGCGCCCGAGCGGAGCGGTGAACCTGACGGGCGTTTCGTTCGCGGTGGGCGCGGCGTTCATGCATGCGACCCTCGGCACGCTTCTGCGCGTGCTGGGGCGCACCGAGCGGCCGGAGACCGTCACCTTCTATTTTCTCGCCATCGGCACCGCGTTGACGGCCCTCGCCATGCCCTTCGTGGCGACGGTTCCCGCCTGGCACGAGGTGCCGTATTTTCTCGGCGCCGGCATCTCCGGCGCTTTCGCGCAAATGTTTCTGTCGATGGCCTATAAATACGCGCCGGTGGCCCTCGTTACGATCTTCAACTACACGGGTATCGTTTGGGCGACGGCCTATGGCTGGTTCATCTGGGGCGATTGGCCGGGCGCTCCGGTTTGGACCGGTGCCGGCATCATCATCGCGTCGAGCCTCTTCATCGTCTGGCGTGAGAACCGCATGGCGAAGCTCGCGCGGCTGCTTGGACCGGCACCAACGGCAAGCGGCAGCGGTTGAAAAAATGAGCTTGCCAGCTTTGCAGGCCGGAATTTTTATGCGACAAATTTTTACAAAATCCGTTCGCTAGTCCTTAGCGGCGGCGCGGCAATGCGAATAGGCGTTGGACGGCTAGCTGCATAGTTTTTTGGGGGGCAACATGTTGGATACGCTTCTGGGGTGCCAGGGCTTGGGCAGCCGGGCTTGGACTGGCCGGCTCTGCTTCTTATTCCTCACGCTCGCCGCCTGCCTCGCCTTCCAGCCGGCATTAGCGGAAACGCGCGTCGCGCTGATCGTCGGCAATGGCGACTACATCGGTCAGCCGCGGCTTCCCAACCCCCCTCACGACGCCCAAGACATGTCCGCAGCTTTGGAAAGCCTCGGTTTCAAGGTCATCACCGGCGTGAACGTGGACAAGACCGCTTTCGATGGCAAGCTGCACGAGTTCGCCCGCGCCGCCACGGATGCCGATGTTGCGATCTTTTTCTATTCCGGCCATGGGATGCAGATCAATGGCGTGAACTACTTGATCCCCATCGATGCACCGGTCTCGAAAGAGGACATAGATTTTCAAACGGTGACCTTGGACTTCGTCCAAAAGCTGGTCGAACGCGCCAAAACGAAGATCATCATCCTCGATGCCTGCCGCAATAATCCCTTTGCCGCAGTGCTCGGAGAAAGCATGGGCACGCGCGCGCTGAACGCGAATACCGGGCTCGCCATAACGACCGCGCCGGACCTCGGCTACTTCATCGCCTTCGCAACGCAACCGGGGCATGTCGCAAGCGACGGCACCGGCCAGAACTCGCCGTTCACGGGCTCGCTGAAGTCCCATATCGCAACGCCCGGACAATCGATCAGCGATCTTATGATCGTTGTGCGCAACGACGTCGTGCAGGCGACGAACAGCCAGCAAATTCCGTGGGATCATTCGGCGCTGGCGAGCCGGTTCTATTTCTTGGAGGGGGCGGCCGCCGAGCCCACCGATGCGGGCAGGAAAACGAGCGACGCGGCCGAGGTTTGGGGCTGGGTCCGCGACACGTCGAACCCCGACGCCCTGCAGCAATTCATCACGCTGTACGGCGACACGCCTTTTGCGGCCGAGGCCAAAACGCGGCTGGCAGCGCTGAAGAAGCCGGAAACGCGCACTGTTTCGATATCGGTGCCCTTCGTCGGTAACGCGCCTCTGAGGCCGTCGAAACCCAGCTTCGATTGCCGGGCTCAGCATACCGATGCCGAAGTGACGGTCTGCAACAAGCCCGAGCTGTCGCTGCTCGATAACGAAGTGAATCGCCTTTACACGCATTCCTTGAAAACATTCAGCGAGGCAAAGCGGAAGGAGCTTGTGAGCGCGCAGCGTCTTTGGGTGAAGGCAAGGAACGCTTGCGCGACCGACGTTGCGTGCCTCGCCGGCAAATATCAGGATCGAATTGCGGCGTTGAAACCGGCGGCCCCGCCAGTGGGTACACACGCCGCGGAAATACGCCCAAGCTTCGATTGCAACACGCGCTACCACCCGGCTGAAGTTGCCATCTGCAGCAATCCGGAGTTGGTGCAACTCGACCTTGAGTTGGACGCGCTCTACACACAGAAACTCAAAAGCGCGAGCGGCACGCAGTGGCAAACCTTGGTGACTTCGCAGAGGAATTGGGTGCGCAACCGGGACACTTGCTCGGGTAGCGCTTCCTGCCTCAAGGTCCAGTACAAGGCTCGCATGGAGCACCTGCAGCAGTAACGCGTCCGCACCCGAAGCGAGGCCGCGCCGCGATACCGGCGGATGAGCGTAGGGGGAAATCGATTTCAGCCCCGATTGTCATGGCCGGGCTTGACCCGGCCATCCAGCTAAAATTCGGAAATCGTCGCCTGTGGCCCTGGATGGCCGCACATGTCCTCGGACTTGATCCGTGGATCAAGTGCGGTCATGACAACCAGAGTGTAGCTACTGAGGCCGAATTTCTTCCCATGCTCGCAGGCGTCTACGACGGCCGTAGCTTTGCCGCAAAACTAGTTTCATACTGAGCCGTTGCTGCTTTCAGGACACCGCGCATGACCGGCTCCGCCCGCATATTTATCTCATACTCGCGCAAAGACGGGGCGGGCTCCGCCGCCACACTCCGCAAAGACATCGAGGCGCAAAACCTTCTTGTCTGGCAGGACATCGTCGCGATGGAAGGCGGCCGGCATTGGGCTTCGCAGATCGAGGCGGTGCTGAAAACGCGAAACCTCGAGCATTTCGTGCTGGTGGTGACGCCCGCCGCGCTCGAAAGCGCCATTGTGCGCTGGGAAATCCGGCTTGCCCGCCAGGAAGGCAAAACGGTCTCGCCCGTGAGAGGGCAGGGGCTTGGCGACCTCAACAAACTGCCGCATTGGCTCGGCCATGTTTACGACCTCGACATCCCCGAGCAGCGCGCCAAGCTCATGAGCGTGCTGGCCGGGCCGGGCAAGCAGGCCCGCGTGCCGATAATGGCGCCCGAGCCGCCGGCGGATTTCGTCCAGCGCCCGCATGAGTTCGGCGCGCTGAAAGCGAAGCTGCTGAACCCGCAGGGCGACGCCGTCGCCATCACGGCGGCGCTGCGCGGCGCGGGCGGCTACGGCAAGACCACGCTCGCCCTCCCCTATGTCCGCGACGTATTTGCTCAAAAGGGATTTGCCTATATCGACGAAGCATGGCAGCCCGTATTATGCACAAGCTGGAGGAAGATACGGGCATGTCGCAAATCGTGCAGAGTCTAAACGATTTCGTACAATACGCCAAACTCCTCAAAGGCGATGAAAAGGGGGAAGCGCAGGTTTTCTGCGACAGGCTTTTTCAGGGCTTCGGGCATAAGGGCTATAAGGAGGCCGGGGCTGAACTGGAATTCCGGGTCAAAAAGGCGAACACTCGTAGCACGAGCTTTGCCGACCTTGTTTGGAAGCCCCGTCTGCTTATTGAGATGAAGAAGGGAGGCGAGCGCCTCCATCTACATTACCGCCAAGCATTCGAATATTGGCTTAACGCTGTACCAAACCGGCCGCGTTATGTGGTTCTTTGCAATTTTTGGGAGTTTTGGGTCTACGACTTCGACAAGCAGTTAGACCAACCTGTCGATATAATTAAGTTGGATGATCTCCCAACGCGTTATAGTGCCCTAAACTTTCTTTTTCCTGATGCTCCTGAACCAATTTTTGGTAACGACCGCGAAGCGGTTTCGCGCGATGCAGCGGCTAAAGTTGCCAGCCTTTTTAATTCGCTTGTGCATCGCGGCATCGACCGAGCCATCGCCCAGCGCTTTACGCTTCAGATGGTGGTGGCAATGTTTTCCGAAGACATTGACCTTCTACCGGCAAACACTATCGCCGGCATTGTTCGCGATTGCCGGTCGCACCCTCAAGGCTCCTATGACTTGTTCGGTGGCCTCTTCGGCCAGATGAACAACCCTAGAGCTGCCACTGGAGGAAGGTTCAAAGGTGTCCCATACTTTAACGGCGGATTGTTTAACCAGATCCAATCCGTGGAACTGACATCGGAAGAGCTGAGGTTCCTATCAAACGATAATCACGATGGCGCCGCCGATCAGAATTGGGCAAAGGTCAACCCGGCTATTTTCGGCACCATCTTTCAGCAAAGCATGCTAAAGGGTGAGCGCCATGCTTATGGCGCTCACTTTACTTCAGAAGCCGATATTCTTCGGATCATTACGCCAACCATCATCCGCCCGTGGGAGCAACGAATATTATCGGCGGGCACATTGCGTGAACTTATTCAACTCCGTAAAGAGCTTGGGCAGTTCCGTGTCCTTGATCCTGCCTGCGGAAGTGGAAACTTCCTATATGTTGCCTACCGCGAAATGGCTCGGCTGGAAACGGCATTGCTTGCCAAAATTGAGCACGAATACAGCGCCAAAGCTTTCGAACAAACCGCTAAGGTGGCTTGCACGATAAGTGCCAAGCAGTTTTTTGGCATAGATCGTGACTCCTTTGGCGTAGAGTTAGCCAAGGTCACTCTGATGTTGGCGCGCAAACTCGCCAACGACGAGGCTCAGGCATCTATCAAACAGGAGCAAATTGAACTTGACCTCGCGGCGGGGCAAACGCTCCCTTTGGAAAATCTGGACGCGCACTTTCAATGCACCGATGCCCTGTTCGCCGAATGGCCTATCGCTGATGCGATTGTTGGGAACCCGCCGTACCAAAGCAAGAATAAAATGCAAGAAGAGCTGGGGCGTGCTTATCTCAACAGATTACGGACACGACATCCCGATGTTCCGGGCCGCGCCGATTATTGCGTGTATTGGCTCCGCCTCGCGCATGATCATCTTAAGCCAGGCCAACGTGCCGGCTTGGTCGGTACCAATACCATTCGTCAAAATTACAGCCGCGAAGGTGGTCTGGACTACATAGTTTCTGAGGGAGGAACAATTACCGAAGCGGTCTCCAGTATGCCTTGGTCCGGAGAGGCTGATGTTCACGTTTCAATTGTTAATTGGATCAAGGGTGAGGCGCCAGGAAATAAGCGTCTCTATTTGCAGATAGGGAATGATCCTACGTCCGGTTGGAGTTACGAGGACCGCCCTGTAATTTCATCGGCTTTATCGTTTGGCTTTGATGTAAGTAAAGCCAATGCGCTTGCGGCGAATACCAGGAGCGAAGGTTGTTTTCAAGGACAAACTCACGGCCATAGTGGGTTTCTCTTGGACCCAGAAACGGCGAAGGATTTTTTAGAGCGAGACCACAGGAACGCGGAGGTGATATTTCCTTATCTTATACAAAATGACATGGTCGGCCGCAGGGGGGCTACTCCCAGCCGTTATGTTATCGACTTCGGCGAAAGAAACATGCTGGATGCCCAAGTGACTTCACTCTTCCCTTTGAAAGAGTGAAGTCACTTGTCCTGCCAACTCGCCAGGAAGCGGCCCAGCGGGAAAATGACCGCAATAAGCAGGCGATCCAAGATGACAAGAACGCTCGTGTGAATAATCACCATGCAAATTTTCTTAGACACTGGTGGCTTCTTAGCTATCGTCGCTCGGATTTAATGGAACTTATTTTTAAAATACCAAGATACATTGCTTGTGGCCAAGTGACAAAGCGACCAATATTTGAATTTATTAGCTCTAGTATTCACCCTAACGCCGCTCTAGTCGTATTTCCAAAAGCGGATGATTACTCGTTCGGAGTTCTACAATCTTCCGCTCATTGGAGTTGGTTCACTGAGCGATGCTCAACACTGCGTGAAGATTTCAGATACACGTCGAGCACCGTATTCAATACATTTCCGTGGCCGCAATTTCCTAATAAGCGAGCTGTGGAAGGGATTGCTAAGGCGTCTCGGACCCTTGTCGTAGAAAGGAGGGCTCTGTGTGAGAAATATGGAAAGTCTCTTCGTCAACTTTACCGAGACGTTGAATTGCCGGGGGAGCACCCACTAGATGAGCTGCAGGAAGTCCTCGATGCTGAGGTGCGTAAGGCGTATGGTATGTCCGCAAACTCGGATCCTCTAAAATTTTTGTTTGAGCTGAATAAGGAACTTGCCGCGAAAGAGGCTAAGGCTGAACCCATCTCTGGGCCGGGGCTGCCACCAGAATTTGCAGGCGATCAGACCCTGACAAGCGACTACTGCGTCAAAGTTGCATAGCGTGCAGCAAATTTTGAATGCGCCTGCTACCCGCGCGAGCCATCGCGCCACTCTTGCAAATTTAGGCATTTCGCTATCGATCAGCTCGATGGCGCCGGCGATGTCCGTCAGGCGGAGGCTCCGCAAGCGTTCGCCCATTAGAACACTTGCAGGGCTGAGGCTTCGATGCGCTCTTTCAGCGCCGGGTGCAGGCTGCGGCGGGTCATGATGTCGGTCTTGCGGCCGAGAAACCGTGCGGCGGCTTCCTTGACGTCCATCAATTGAAAAAGCCCGAGCGATCCCTCGGGATGATCGAAGAAAAGATCGACATCGGAATCTTCGCGGGCTTCGTTGCGCGCCGTGGAGCCGAACAGGTACAGGTGCTCGACCCCGAGTCGCTTGAGATCAGGCTCGTGGCGTTTCAGCCGCAAAATCGCTTCGTCGCGTCATACGGCGAGTTTTGCACGGTTGCCGTTGAATTTTCCATAGGGCCGGTTAGGTGGCTTCAGGGCGCGCGGCTGCCGAAAACACGGCGTTCAGTGTTAACGATCGATTACAGAGCCGGGTATGGTTAAGCCGGGAATGGTAAAGCGGGGTGGATTTTCATTTCTCCCCGCCGCAAAAATGCGAATTTTTCGCGATTTCACCTCCAAAAGTGGATTTCAAAAAGTCCGTTAAATATAGATTATTGCTGGGCTATGCAGTTGACTCCCGTGCCTCTAGATATAGTAGTTTGAGGCATGAAGCAGTATCCTGCGGACATGGCCGATTTCATGGATATGTTCCCGAGCGAAGA
>JBKQQS010000087.1:0-36573 GCA_052144215.1 Rhodomicrobium sp. | reverse complement strand
GATACTCCAAACACGCGTCTTCGCTCGGGAACATATCCATGAAATCGGCCATGTCCGCAGGATACTGCTTCATGCCTCAAACTACTATATCTAGAGGCACGGGAGTCAACTGCATAGCCCAGGATTCTTGCGCGCGTTAACCGCGAAACCTAATCTGAGATTGCGCGGCTCTTTCTTGGCAACCCCAGCGTTCTTATGCATTATCAATGCGTTAGACCGGCTTAAAGCTTCAGCAAGGCGTTTTCTGTTATAAAAGCTCCTTGACCCCAAGCGGCACAAATCGCGAAAAAATATGAACAATCGGGGTTAACGCCGGGTTAACACGCGGCCAGCCGGGAAGACCGCGGATGCCGCAGGCGCGGTGCAAGAGGAGGCGCTTGCCAAGCTGTTCGCCCTTGCTCGCGGCGGTCACACGAGTGTCGCATCGGGCCGCTATCCCGATGGCCGGGATGCCGCCGGCCTCCGGCGGATGGACGGAATTGCGGGCGGGATTATGTGCGCGGGCGAAACGGTTTTCACCAATGCCAGGGTCGTTCTGGCTGACGAGGTTTTCTCAGGCACGGTCGCCATTCGCGGCGGCCTCATCGCTGCCGTCGGCGAAGGCAAATCGGCGCTGCCGGGTGCGATAGATTGCGGCGGCGATTTGCTGATGCCCGGCTTGGTCGAGCTGCACACCGACAATGTCGAGCGGCACATGCAGCCAAGGCCGGGCGCGCTCTGGCCTGTCGAGGCGGCGGTGCTCAGCGACGACCGCGAGCTGGCAGCGGCAGGCATTACAACCGTTTTCAACGCGCTTTGCGTCGGCGAGGTGCATTCCCGTACCGTCCGCTCGGGCAGGCTCTACGAAATGGCCGATGCCGTAGACTATCACTTTGCGCGTAACTCCTTGAAAATCGATCACTATTTCCATTGGCGCTGCGAGGTGAGCTATCCTGGCCTGCGCGAGCTACTCGACCCCATCATCGATCACCCGCGGCTGCGCCTCATCTCGGTCATGGACCACACGCCGGGGCAGCGGCAGTTCGTCGATTCGCGGAAATATGCCGAATATTATCAGGGCAAGTTCAACATGACGGACGGGGAGCTTGCCGAATTCATGGAAACGCGCAGGCGCGACTCCGAGGCCTTCGGCCAAGCCAACCGGCGTTATGTCGTAGATGCCGCCCGGACGCGCAGCATCCCGCTGGCGAGCCATGACGATGCGACGCTTGCGCATGTCGAGGAGGCTTTTGCCGATGGCGTCTCCGTTGCGGAGTTTCCGACCACAGCCGAAGCCGCGCACGCCTCTCATGCGGCGGGCATGAAGGTTCTCATGGGCGGCCCCAACATCGTCCGCGGCATGTCTCACTCCGGCAATGTTCCGGCGGTGGAGCTGGCGCGACTAGGCCTTCTCGATATCGTTTCGAGCGACTACGTGCCAAGCTCGCTGCTCTGGGGCGCGATGAAGCTTCACACAGAGGCGGAGCTTCCGCTACACGCGGCCATCGCCACGGTAACGCTGACGCCTGCGCGCGCCGCCGGCTTCGACGATCGCGGCGAGATCAAGCAGGGGCTCCGGGCCGACCTCATTCGCGTGAAACCTATGGACGGCGCGCCACTTGTGCGCGATGTTTGGTGCAAAGGCGAACGGGTCGCCTAGCGCCTATCCGCTTTCGATGGACTCAAAAGCTGGCTCTAAGCTTTTGTTTTACCGTACGTCTTTATCGGAAAACCGCTTCACACTTTTCCGGACGCACTCTAGCGCCGGCTGGCCAAGGGCAGGCTCGCGTTTTGGCGTGAGGGCTCGTGCGAGGATCGCGAGTTGGCAGACGGGGTCGAAAAAACTGGCGTGCTCATACTCGTTGCCGGGCCCTCCGGCTCCGGCAAGGACACGCTGATTTCGGCCGCCCGCCTGGCTCTGGCGGATAATCCTGCATTCGTGTTTCCGTCGCGGCTGATTACACGCGCCGACAAAACCGGCGAGGACCATATCTACATGCCTCCCGCGGACTTCGAGCATGCGCGCGCGCAGAAGCTATTTTTCCTGGCCTGGGAGGCGCACGGCTTCAGCTACGGCATTCCCGCAAGCGTTCAATCCGACCTCACGGCCGGCCGCACGGCGGTTGTCAACGTGTCGCGCCGGTTGATCCCGGCGGCCCGCAGCCTGTGGCGGCCCACGCACGCCGTCATAATCTCGGCCAGGCCCGCGGCGTTGCGCGAGCGGCTTCTGATACGGGGCCGGGAGACTGAGGCTGAAATCGAGGCGCGCGTGCGCCGGGCGAACGACGAAACATGCTCGATCGAGGAACCGGTCCATTTCCTCGACAATTCGGGGCCCCTTCGCGATGCGATTGAGCAATTTCTCGCGCTTCTGCTGCAGCTAAACGAACCGGTGCCGGCTCAGGACCTCGAAGACCCCGCCGCCATCGGGCTCGCCTAAAAGCGACAGCTCGCCGATTTTAACTGGCCCGGCCAGGAACGGCGCAAGGTGGGGCTCCAAAGCGGCGGCGACCTCGTGTAACTCCGCCGGAGCCAGCGGCCCGGCAAGCGAAACGTGAAATTGAAACGTGCTCAACACATAAGGGTAGCCGAACGTTTCAAGGAATTCCCGCTCTTTCTGGGAGAGACCGGCGTTTGCGCGCCTGTCGCGGTCCCTCTCATCGAGCGGCGCGCGGAAGACGTCGAAATGCGTCACGCATTCCCCGGCGAGCCAGTCGATATCCGCCGTTCGTCCGCTCAGCACGAGGCCGAGATATCCTTGAAATATTGCGGGCACGAACGGGCCGCCGTCCGGCCCGCGCCGGGCGGCACAGAACGCATCGAGCGCCCGCTGCAAGTCTTCAGCGCGCGCTCCTTCGCGCAGGCGGAAAGGCGCCTTCAGAGTAGCGTGCAGGCCGTAGCGGGCTGGGCTTTTCACCGCGCGGCGAGCGAGATCCGGGGCAAAGCCGAAGCTTTCCGCGGCCTGTCCGAACCACCGCCGCCCGAACGCCTCGAGACTGCTTCCGGGCTCAGGCGTCCAGTAAATCGCGTAGCGTTGAAAAGCTGGACGGGCGCCCGCATCCATCGTCAGGCGTGACCGTCACTCTCTCCGCCTTCAGCCGCACTCGCGCGCGCAGGGAACTGCGGCTCGTTAAAGGCGTGCTCATCCTCGGTCCAGCGCAGAGTCCCATCGTAGCGGGTGCCCATCTCGATGCCGATTCCTTGATGGAAAATATCGCCTTCGACCTTGGCCGAGGCTTGCAGCATGACGCGGCGGCCGCGGATGGTCCCCTTGACCTGGCCCTGAACCGTGACTTCCTGGTTCGCGACGATGCCGCCATTGATGCGGCCGTTGCCGGTAACGATGAGGGAGGTACAATAGATATTTCCCTCGATAGTTCCGTCGAGCGTCACGCTGCCCTTCGACGAGACATTGCCTATGATAGTGAGATCGCTGCTGATGTTGGAATCGCCCGTCGAGTGCACGTTCCGGCTGGCGGAAACGGGCGAGTGAGCGAGGGGAAACGGTGTCGCCATGGGCTGACCTTTAAGCGTTACCATACGGTGTTGATCCAGTCCGGAGTGACGGCCGTGCGCCAGCACACCACGGTTTTCTATAAGCGGGCATTCCGGGCTTTTGCATGGCAAAGCTTCCTGCGCGCGCGATTTGATTGAGGATTCTCAGAGCTTTCTTCCGAGCGCAACCTCGATTTCGCGGCGGCGGCCGCCATCGAGAAAGAAGTCCTTTATCTCCGGGCGCCGCTCGAGTTGATAACGGTAGACTGCGCCCACGGCTGCGGTGAACTCTCCGCCCCGGCCCAGCTGCTCCTCGCCCAGAGTGAGAATTCGTAAGTTTGGCCAAGCCTTATCGCGGATGTGCAGGATTTGAGCGAGAACACCGGCCGCGCTCAGCTCCGGTTGCGCCTGCGCCAGCAAAAGTGTCATAGAGGCGGTCGAGCGTGAAATTCCCGCGTGGCAATGGACCAGTAGATGGCGGATATTTTCTGGCTCGCGAAGGAGTTCGGCGCCGAAGTCCAGGATTTTGGCGATATGTTCAGGCTGCGGCGCCAGGAAACCCGCGGTTTCCTCGATAATGTCGTGAAACTTCAGCTCAAGCCTCGCATGCTCGCCATAGGCGCCGAAGGCCTCCGGCTCGGCCATGTCCGGATCGAGGATCGAGAGCACGTGGCTCACTTGCCTGTCCGCGTGACCGGCAAGCTCTTCCAGTCCGCAAACGGTGATCATGAATGGAGCATCGGCTGGCGGCATCTTCAATCCTCGCGCTATCGAAGGGACTTGCGGTTTGGGCGTTCTTATACCCCAATTCGGCCTTTCCGGGACTGTCCGCAAGACACGGCGGAGCGGAAATGCGAAGCCGGAAGGCCCGCCGGCCGTCTGGGGCGAAGGCTCACGAGCATGAAGCGCCTCACTTTGGCAGGTCTCCGGTCAGCGAACGCATGACGGCATAAACATCCGCTTTCGCCTCGAAGCCGATGCCGGGTACGCTAGGCAGGCCCACATAGCCGTCCTCGACTGCGATGCCGTCCGCAAAGCCGCCGAATGGCTTAAACACGTCTGGGTAGGACTCGTTGCCGCCCAGATGCAGCCCTGCTGCGATGTTGAGCGACATTTGGTGCCCTCCGTGGGGAACCACGCGGCGCGAAGACCAGCCTTGCTCCTCGATGACCTTCAGCGTCCGCATATATTCAACGAGGCCATAGGACAGCGCGCAATCGAATTGCAAGAAGTCGCGGTCCGGCCGCATGCCGCCATAGCGCAGCAAATTACGGGCATCCTGGTGCGAAAACAGGTTCTCGCCGGTGGCCATGGAGCCTTCATAATGCCTCGAAAGCTCAGCTTGCAGCGCGTAGTCGAGGGGATCGCCAGCCTCCTCGTACCAGAACAAGCCATAAGGCTTCAACGCCTCGGCATAGGCGAGCGCAGTCTTGAGATCGAAGCGCCCGTTGGCATCGACGGCGAGATATTTGCCCTCGCCCACGACCTTGAGCACGGCCTCGATGCGGCGCAGATCCTCATCAAGCCCCGCACCGATCTTCATTTTCACAACGCGATAGCCGCGATCGAGATAGCCGCGCATCTCGTCTTGCAGCGCGCTATCGTCCTTGCCGGGATAATAGTAACCGCCCGCTGCGTAAACCCAGACCTTTTCATCGGCTTGGCCGCCGCGGTAACGGTCCGCGAGCAAGCGGTAAAGCGGGAGCCCTGCGATTTTTGCAACCGCATCCCAAACGGCCATGTCGATAGTGCCAACGGCCACCGTGCGCTCGCCGTGCCCGCCCGGCTTCTCGCCCGTCATCAAGGTGCGCCAAATAGCGAACGGGTCGAGGTTTCCGTTCTCCTCGTCGATGAGCGTTTGGGGATCGGCCTCCATCAGCCGCGGGATGAACCGCTCCCGCATCAGCGCGCCTGCGCCATAACGCCCGTTGGAGTTGAAGCCATAGCCCACGACTGGCCGTCCATCCCGGATGACATCGGTCACCACCGCGACAACCGAGCAGGTCATCTTGGAAAAATCGATATAGGCGTTGGCGATTGCGGAAGCGATGGAGACTGTTTTCTCGCGGATATCCAGGATTCGCATGGGCGGCCTTTCTCGCCATTGAGTTTCGCGGTCTACAGCACGGGGCGCTGATCCGGAACTCTGGAAGTCCCCCCCTCACCCCAACCCTCTCCCAGCAAGCTCGCCAAGGGGAGCTTGCTGGGAGAGAGACAGAGTGAGGGGGTTTTTAGCTGTTTCCGCCTACAGGACACGCTCTAAACACGCGGCAAGCTATATATAGGCGCGCAGAAAGCTGGCGATTTCGCGGATCGCCTCATTAGCCGAGGTCAGGACCCCGCCAAATTCGATGAACCCATGAATCTGGCCGGGAAAATCGCGATGGAACGCAGGCACGCCCGACGCCGCGAGCCTCTCCGCATAAGCCTTGCCTTCGTCGCGAAGCGGATCGTATTGGGCGGTCAGAACGAGGGCCGGCGGCAGGCCGGCGAGGCTTTCCGCATAAAGCGGGGACAGCCGCCAGTCGCGCTTGCCGGTCTGTAGCCCCTGCGGCAGGTATTTCGACGAGAACCATTGCAAGGCTTCGCTGGTGAGCGGGGGCACGTCCCGGTTTTGCGTGCGCGACGGCCACAGCCGCACATCCGGTGTGCTATCGGTGCTGGGGTAGATGAGCGCTTGCGCTTTGAGCCTCAGGCCCTTGCTTCGCGCATCGATACAAGCCGCGGCACTCATATTGTCGCCGGCGCTGTCGCCGCCGATGGCGAGGCGCCCGGCATCGATGCCGAGGGATGGCGCGTTTTCAGCAATCCAGGCTACCGCGGCGAAGACGTCCTCGAGGCCGGCAGGGAAGGGATGCTCGGGCGCGAGCCGGTAATCCACAGCAACGGCCCGGCACGGCGTTAGGGCTGCAATGCCCCGGCAGACCTTGTCGTGGGAGTTAAGATCGCCAATCACCCATCCGCCGCCATGCACATAAATCAGCGCAGGCCCCGGAGCGGTCACCCCTTCGGGGCGGTAAAGACGCAGCGGAATTTCTCCCGCAGGCCCTGGCGCGGCTAGATCGCGTACCTCGGCCATCGGCGCCGCTGGGCCGCCGAAGGTCGCGGTCTTTTCTCTGTAGTAGAGCCTGGCCTGCTCCACCGTTTGCGTGGAGATAGGCTGAGCGCCTGCGGCTAACAAAATTCCAAATAGCCTTACCACATCGGGGTGGAAAACCATCGCAGCCTCGAATCCCGTTCGCCAGTCTTGCTCCTTCGCCCGCCGCGTCCCCCGCGCCGGCGCCTAAGCGCCAACACAAGACAGGGAGTGTTCGATTGCGCTGTCTTTTTGTAAGCGCCGCCCCAGCGGCAGGCACGGATCACGGCTCCTCCGGGAGAGGCCGGCCATCGTCCCGCAGCACGACATAGATCGCCGGGATCACGAGCACCGTCAGCAACGTCGAAGAAGCAAGCCCAAACAGCAGCGAGATTGCAAGGCCCTGAAAAATCGGATCGGCCAAGATGACGGCGGCACCGATCATGGCTGCGAGCGCGGTCAGCAGGATCGGCTTGAACCGGATGGCCCCCGCTTCCAGCAAGACCTGCCGCAAAGGCACCTCCGCGGTTCGCCTTTCGCGGATGAAGTCCACCAAAAGGATCGAGTTGCGCACGATGATGCCCGCAAGCGCGATGAAGCCGATCATCGAGGTGGCGGTGAAAGGCGCACCGAACAGCCAGTGGCCCAGCATGATGCCGATCAGCGTGAGCGGAACCGGTGTCAAGATAACGAGCGGAAGCTTGAACGAGCCGAACTGGCCGACAACGATAAAGTAAATGCCGAGTATGGCGACGGCAAAGGCGGCGCCCATGTCGCGGAAGGTGACGTAGGTCACTTCCCATTCGCCGTCCCAGAGCAGAGCTGGCTTGGATTCGTCATCGGGCTGGCCGTGCAGCGTGATCTGCGGCTTTTGGCCCGGACCCCACTCCGCCTTGTTTATGGCATCGCGTACCGCAAGCATTCCGTAGATCGGGGCCTCGAAACTCCCCGCAAGCTCGGCCGTCACCATTTCCGCCGGCCGGCTATTATGCCGGAAGATGGGGTAGGAGGCCCGCTCCTTTTTTAGGCTCACCACGTCGCCGAGTTCCACGATGGAACGGTTGCCTGGAATGGCGTTAGCGGGGACGGGAGTCGAAAGCGTGTGCTGCGAGAGCGAAAGCTCGCTCTTCGGCAAGGCGATCGCGATCTCCACGGGATGGCGGCCCTCGCCCTTATAGGAATATCCGACTGACACACCGGAAAGATAGGCCTGGATCGTGTCGTAGACATCGCGCTGCTCGACCCGGAAGAACTCGAGCTTGTCCTGGTCGATGGCGACGCGGAGCCTGTCGGACGGGACGCCGTAACTATCGTCCACGTCCACGATGAAAGGAATGCCTTCGAAAATCTTCCGCAGCTTAGCAGCGGTTGCGCGCCGCTCCGCGGGATCGGGGCCATAGACCTCGGCAAGCAGCGTCGAAAGCACAGGCGGGCCAGGCGGAACCTCCACAACCTTCAGCGCGGTGCGGGGAGGAAGCTCCAGACCCCGGAGCCGTTCGCGCATCTCTAGCGCGATCTCATGGCTTGTGCGGCTGCGTTCCGATTTCGGGGTGAGATTGAGCTGCAAATCGCCCTGCTCAGGCGTATTGCGCAAGTAGTAATGCCGGACGAGTCCGTTGAAATTGAACGGAGCGGCGGTACCGGCATAGGATTGGATCGAGGTCAGCTCCGGTAAGGTTTTGAGCCGTTCGGCAGCCATTTGCAACACGCGGCCGGTTTCCTCAAGTGAGGAACCTTTCGGCAAATCGATGACGACCTGCATCTCGGACTTATTGTCGAACGGAAGCAGCTTCACGGTCACCGCTTTGAACCAGAAAAGCGTCAGAGACAGGAGCGTCGCAACGCCGACTGCTATGAGGAATCTGAGGGCGAGCTTACGCGTCTTGAGCAGCGGACGCGCGACGGACAGGTAGGCGCGCGCCAAAAAACCGTTGCCCTCGTCATGGCCGTGGCCTGCGCCGTCTTTGCTGCCAAAGCGGACCATCAGCCAAGGCGTCACCATGACAGCCACGAAGAACGAGAAAATCATCGCGGCTGAAGCATTGGCCGGAATGGGGCTCATATAGGGCCCCATCAATCCAGACACGAACAGCATGGGCAGGAGCGCCACGACAACCGTAAGCGTGGCGATGATGGTGGGGTTACCCACCTCTGCCACGGCCTCGATCGCTGCCTGAATGCGGCTGCGCCCGTCATTCATCCCCCAGTGGCGCGCGATGTTCTCGATCACGACGATGGCGTCGTCGACCAAAATCCCGATGGAGAAAATGAGCGCGAACAAGCTCACCCGGTTGATGGTGTAACCCATGATCCAGGACGCGAAGAGCGTAAGCAGGATGGTGGTTGGGATCACGATCAGAACGACGAACCCTTCCCGCCAGCCTATCGCAACCACGATCAAGAGAACGATGGATATGGTCGCAAGCCCCAAATGGAAGAGGAGCTCGTTGGCCTTATCGTTTGCCGTAGCGCCGTAATTTCGCGTGACCTCGATGCCGATGTCCTCAGGGATCGCGCTACCGCGCAACAGCTCAAGCTTCTGAACAAGCTTTTCCGCGATGTCGACCGCGTTGGCCCCAGCACGCTTGGCAATGGCGATGGAGACGGCCGGGACCCGGACCAGCTCTCCATTCTTTGCCTTGGTAAAGTTCCAGGCCTCCTGCTCGAGCGGCTTTCCGCCGACCACGACATTCGCGACGTCCCGCACATATACGGGGCGGCCGTCGCGGGTCGTCAGAAGCAGCAGGCCGATGTCCGGGATGCCGTGCAGGGTTTGGCCCGCCACCACCGGTACGGTGCGGTCCTCCTCGCGGATCTGGCCTGCAACGAAGGAGCGGTTTGCCGACTTCACTTTGTCGACGAGCTGGGCAAGCGTGACCCCGTAAAGGGAAAGCCGCTCGGGATCGGGCTCGATCCGGATTTGGTCCGGTCTTCCGCCTACGATATAAGTGAGACCGGTGTTGTCGACCTTGGAGAGCTCGATCCTTAGATTTTCTGCGAGGTGATAAAGGGCGCTATCGTTCCATCGCTCTGCCGCCTCGGGCTTCGGGGCAAGCGTCAAAACCAAGATGGCTACGTCATCGATGCCGCGGCCGACAATCAGCGGTTCGGGAATGCCGATGGGGATACGGTCGAGATTGGCGCGAACTTTGTCGTGCACGCGCAAGATCGCCTCGTCGGCCTTGGTGCCGACGAGAAAGCGTGCCGTCACCAGCACCCGGTCGTCATAGGTCGTGCTGTAAACGTGCTCTACGCCATTGATCGCTTTCACGATGGTCTCGAGCGGCTCTGTCACGAGCCGCGCCGCGTCCTGTGCCTTGAGGCCGTCGGCGCGGACCTGAATGTCGACCATCGGCACCGATATCTGCGGCTCTTCCTCGCGCGGCAGCATGACAAGTGCGATGCTGCCCAGCGCCAGTGCGGCAAGCAGAAGAAGCGGAGTTAGCGGGGATGAAATAAACGCGCGGGTGAGATTTCCAGAAATGCCGAGTTTCATGGCCGCACCAGCCTGTCGCCGGGTCTCAGGCCCGCGAGCACCTCAACGGACGCCTCGCCGGGGTCCTCAAGCCGGGCGGGCTGGCCCAGCTGGATCACGACATCGATGGTCTTTCCGTCGCTTCCTTCGAGGCGGGCGTAATCGAGGCCGAAGCGATTAAAAAGATAGGCGCGCGGCACGATGATCGCGTTCCGTTTTCCAGCCGAGATCCAGACCAGCACCCGCTCGCCCACGAAATATTTGCCGAGCCCCTCAGCCTGAGCGTTGGCGATCACACGGCCATCCTGCAGCTCGGGATAGACAAGGGTGATCGAGCCCTTGCCGATGGGGGCATCGCTCCCGGAAAGCTCCCGGCTGCCAACGGCGATGGGATCGCCCTCTTGAATGAAACGCGCGTGGCGCTCGGGCAGCTCAAGCCGCAGGACGTAAGCGTTTGCCGCAATCTTGGCGATAGTTTCCCCTGGCATGACCACCGTGCCGGCCGTGACCGGCAGGGTCAAGACCCGGCCATTGGCAGGCGCAAGCACGTTGCCCTCCTGCACCTGCTGGGTGATAACGGCGCGCTCGGCTTCCGCCGATTTCAGAGCGTTCGCAGCCACCTCCGACGCAGCACGCGCTTCATCGAGCTTTGCGCCGGCGGCGAAGCCCTTTTGCGCAAGCTGCTCCTGGCGCTGTAGCTCGGCCAGCGCGGTTTCGGCGCGCGATTTCAGCCCAACGATTTGTGCGTCGAGCGATTTCATCTTTAGAGCAAGCTTTTCGTCTGTGACGGTTGCGAGGACGTCGCCGGTTTTCACTTCGCTGCCCCGGGCGATGGCAAGAGAGGCGACGGTGCCGCCGGTGCGAACGCGAGCGTTGATCTCGTCGGTGCTACGCACCGTTGCATAGACGGCCTTCAAATCGTCGATGCTGCGCTCTTTCACCTCAAACATGCTGCCGGCAGAGGCAGCAGCGCTGGGCAAAATGCCGGCAGCAGTAACAAAAGCAAGCAACGCACCGGCAAGCGCGCTGCGTTCAACGCCCAGCCTTGCCGCAGCCTCGTTCATCGTCCGGTACATCGTCTCTTTTCCTCTGCCGTTTTCCAGTCGCATCCCGCAGCCGGTGAGTTGCCGCCCCTCAGCCGGTGCTTCGGGCCGCCGTAAACCGCGCCGGCCGCCATCATGGCCGTACTGCCTGCATTCAAAATCGGGCTCGGCCTCGTTTGGGGAACGGTGCGGAGATTATGCGAAAGGCCGTTTTGCCGTCTGTGACTTTGTCACGCTCCGGATGGATTAAGCATTTGCGTGCCAAGCTTGTACGGGCCTGATCGTTATGCGGGGTTCAGAAGCGATTTTGCCTGGCGTTTGCGTCTACTTTCTTTTGTCCGGACCTAGTCCGAAAACGTATCCGGCGTATCGAACCGTGCGGATGGGATCTTGATCCCGGCCGCGATTGAGCGCCCGGCGCAGGCGTCCAACATACACATCCACCGTCCGCGGGTGAATTTCGGCAGTTTCGGCCCAGCCCGCGGTGCGGAGCTGTTCGCGGGAAAGCAGGCGCCCGGGATTCTGCATCATAAAGGCGAGGAGCCTAAACTCTGTAGGGCCGATACGGACCTCGCGCACGCCGCGCGTGACCCGGTAGTTCGCCTTGTCGAGGGAAATGTCGCCTATCCGCAAGGGGGGCGGCGCCGCCAGCATGGGGCCGCCGCCATCTCCGGCTGAGGCATCGATATGCCGCGACATCGAAGGGCTATGTCTCTGGCCGGGCGCGCGACCCCATCCCGGACGCTAGCCGAAGCGTCCGGTGATGTAGTCTTGCGTCCGTTTGTCGGACGGGTTCGTGAAAAGCTGCTCGGTTGTGCCGAACTCCACTAGCTCGCCGAGATACATGAACGCGACATATTGGGAGACGCGTCCGGCCTGCTGCATATTATGCGTCACGATGGCAATAGTGAAATCGCTGCGCAGCTCGTCGATCAGCTCCTCTACTTTGGCCGTGGAGATCGGGTCTAACGCGGACGCCGGCTCATCGAGGAGAATGACCTCGGGCTGCAACGCGACCGTGCGCGCGATGCAAAGCCGTTGCTGCTGTCCGCCCGAGAGACTGAGCCCGCTGGATTGCAGGTTATCTTTGACTTCCGGCCAGAGCGCAGCCTTTTCCAAGGCTGACTGGACACGATCGTCGATCTCGGACTTCGACAGCTTCTCGTAGAGCCTCACACCGAAGGCGATGTTCTCATAGATTGTCATCGGAAATGGGGTCGGCTTCTGGAAGACCATGCCGATGCGCGAACGCAGGAGGTTGATGTCGACTCCGGGAGCAAGGATGTCCTGGCCATCGAATATGACCTGGCCTTCTGCCCGCTGGTTCGGATAGAGGTCGTACATCCGGTTCAGAATGCGCAGCAAGGTCGACTTGCCGCACCCCGAAGGGCCGATGAACGCCGTCACCGTCCGGTCGTAAACGGGCATATTGACGTTTTTTAGGGCCTTGGACTGCCCATAAAAGAAGTCCAGATTACGGATGCTGATCCGCTCTCTGGCATTCGCTTCATTGTTCATGATTTTACTCCGGAAGAGCCGAGCCAGCGCGCCAAGATGCTGAGCGTAAGAACTGCAGCGGTGATCAGAAGAGCGCCCGTCCAGGCGAGGTCTTGCCACCTTTCGTAAGGGCTGAGCGCAAACTGAAAGATGACCGCAGGGAGGCTAGACATCGGAGCGTTGAGGTCCGTGCTGAAAAACTGATTGTTCAGTGCGGTGAAAAGAAGCGGCGCCGTTTCCCCGCTGATACGGGCGACAGCGAGCAAGACGCCCGTGATCATTCCGGCCATCGCGGCCTTATAGGCGACGTGCCGGATCACCAGAGAGCGCGGCATACCGATGGCGCTGGCAGCCTCCCGCAACTGGTCCGGAACGAGCAGCAGCATGTTCTCCGTCGTACGCACCACAATCGGTATCACGAGCACGGCAAGAGACGCGGCCCCCGCATAGGCAGAGAAGTGACCCATTGGGCGAACCATGATTCCATAGACAAAAAGGCCCATCACGATCGAAGGAGCGCTGAGAAGGATGTCGTTGATGAAGCGCACCACATGGGTCATGCGCGCATGCCGTCCATATTCCGCCATGTAGGTGCCGGCCAGGATACCGATAGGCGTACCGATCGCCGTGCCGAGGAAGGTGAGAATGAGGCTGCCAACAATCGCATTTCTCAAGCCCCCGCCGGTAGCTCCGGGAGGTGGAACGTCTTGGGTGAGCACAAGCGTGGACAAAGAACCCACACCCCGGTAAACGAGCGTTAAGAGGATAATAAACAGCACCGCGATCCCGATCCCCGACGCCAGCCAGCACAGGCCCAGAACGAAAGTGCTCGTGCGGCGGCGGCCGCCGTATTTTCTCAAATCTTTTGCCATTACGAACCAGCCGATTTCTCAAGACGCATAAGAAGAAGCCGCGCGAGCGCGAGTACGATGAAGGTGATGATGAAGAGGATCAGGCCCAGCGCGATAAGGGAGGAAGTGTAGAGGTCTCCCGTTGCCTCGGTGAACTCGTTGGCAATGGTCGCCGAAATGGTCGTTCCGGGAGCAAGAAGCGAGGTGCTCAGACGGTGCGCGTTGCCGATCACGAATGTGACCGCCATGGTTTCACCCAAGGCGCGGCCGAGACCGAGCATCACGCCGCCGAGAAGACCCACGCTCGTATAAGGGATAACGACGGAGCGGATGACTTCCCAAGTTGTGCAGCCAATGCCAAAGGCGGACTCCTTCAGAAGCACCGGCACCGTCTCGAAGACGTCGCGGCTGATCGCGCTGATGAAGGGCAGAACCATGATCGCCAAAATCAAGCTGGCGGTCAGAACCCCGATGCCATAAGGCGGCCCGGCAAAGAGGCTCGAAAGCACGGGCACGTTGCCAAAAGCGCCGATAAGGGCGGGTTGCACGTACCCCTGCATGAAGGGCGCGAAGACGAACAAGCCCCAGATGCCGTAGATAATGCTGGGAACGCCCGCGAGCAGCTCTATGGCAATGCCGATTGGGCGGCGCAGAATCGGCGGGCAAAGTTCGGTCAAAAAAATCGCGATGCCGAGTCCGATCGGGACCGCTATGAGCATCGCGATGAAGGATGTGACGAGGGTGCCAACGATAGGCGCGCGAGCGCCGAAATTCTCGGTAACGGGGTTCCAAGATTCCGTAACGAAGAAATCGAACCCGAAGGTTTGAAAGGCCAGCGCGGAGCCCATGATGAGTGAGACAAAGATTGCGCCCAGGACGATCAGCACGCCTATGGCCGACGCCTTGGTGATGGCCCTGAACGCGGCATCGCCGCGGCCTAGGCGTTTGAGAACCCGGGCGCGGGCCTCGTTTGCGATGGTACTCACGGTATTGTGCAATGTTACATCAACCAAGGTTTTAACCTAGCTCGTTTTGCTGCCATGGAGCATGCGGAATAGGACTGGCGGTTTCGCCAGTCCTATCGAGACGTTTCGACTTACTTCGCCGTGTAAACAGCCTTGCCGTCAGAACCTTTAATCTCACTCCAACGGGACTCGACAAGCTTTTTCACATTCGCAGGCATCGGAACGTAGTCGAGCTCCGATGCAGCCTGGTCGCCGTTCGCATAAGCCCAAGCGAAGAACTTCAGCGCTTCGCCGGCAGCCGCGGCATCCGGAACGCTCTTCGGCATCAGGATGAAGGTCGAAGCCGAGATCGGCCAGGAGTTCGCACCGGCCTGATCGGTGATGATGAGATAAAAGCCGTCCGAATGCTCCCAATCCGCGTTGGCGGCAGCGGCCTGAACGGTTTCGCCGTTAGCCTCGACGGCTTTGCCGTCTTTGTTCACCATTTTCGTGGTGGTAAGCTTGTTCTGCTTGGCATAGGCGGTTTCGACATAGCCGATCGAGCTCTTGGCCTGCTGGACGTTGTTGGCAACGCCCTCGTTGCCCTTCGCGCCAATGCCGGCCGGCCATTCCACCGAGGTTGCCGAGCCAACCTTCGATTTCCAATCCGGGCTGACCTTCCCGAGGTAGTCCGTGAAGTTAAAGGTTGTGCCCGATCCGTCGGAGCGGTGAACAACCACGATCGCCGCGGACGGCAGCTTGACACCTGGATTGAGCGCTTTGATCGCGGCGTCGTCCCAGGACTTGATCTCGCCAAGGAAGATCTTCGCAAGCGTCGGCCCGTCGAGGGTGATTTCGTTAGCCTTGATGCCCTCGAGGTTCACAACCGGCACGATGCCGCCCATGACCATTGGCCACTGCAACAGATCGCCAAGTTCTTTTGCCGTTTGCGGCACGTCGGATGCGCCGAACGTTACGGTGCGGGCCTTAATCTGCTTGATGCCGCCGCCGGAACCGATCGACTGGTAGTTAAGTCCGTTGCCCGTTTCCTTTTTATAGGAATCGGCCCATTTCGCATAAACTGGGTAGGGGAAAGTGGCGCCCGCGCCCGAAATATCAGCTGCCTTCACCGGGGCCGAAGCAACCGCAATGGAGACGGCAACGCCCGTGAGAAGTGCCTTAATGGATGATATCACGCTTTTAGCTCCCTTACTTGGGGCGAGGTGCCCCGCTATCGCCAACAGAGTGGCTTCGCGAAGCTAGTCTCCGCATGTAACACTAAGAAGACAGTGCATGGTATTGATTAAACGGGATATTGGGCGAAATTGACAAGGGCGCGCGCCGCAAAAGACGCCATCCCTCGCAAGCGCCGCTCGAGCGGTTGTCCGTGAAGCTAGCGTTTGTGACGGCTAGGCTTGGCCGAACGGATTTTTGACTTTGACCGGCGCTTCGGCCGCCGCGACCCTTAGCGGCAAATCGTGCTCATCCTCCAATTCCTTGATAATTCTCTCAAGGAGCTCTTTGAGCGCCTTTGCATCGGCAAGGCCCGGCCTATCGCGGGTGATAGCGAGAGAGCCGTAAATCGCGACGCGGTCCTCGCGGTTTTCGATCTTCAGATCGCCGAGTGTAACCGCGTCGCTTTCGTTCTTGAATGGTGAAAAAACCGTCATCTACCCGCCCTGGAAGATTGCCCAGCAGCCTCCGTTGTACGGAGACGGCATCCGAAGTGCGGCGTCGGCTCCGGCAAGATCATTGCGTGCTGCTTTACAGCTGCGTTGAGCTGCGGGAATACGTCGACGCTAATCCTGCTTTCAAGCTCCGAGATTGAAATGGGTTCCCAGGCTTGGCTGCCATCGTTCGGGGAGAAATAGGCGGCGGCGGCATTGCGCGATGGAACGTAAACGGCTTTGAAGATGTGCGTGGGCACCAGCACGCGCCCATTGAGGCTCTGCAGTTCTGTCCCCAAAAACGCTGGCCCTGTAACCACATACACCTCGCCGATAGCGAGCGCCATGTCGCGCACGGCCGACTCGATCCCCTCCCACAGGACCTCGTTGTTACAGGGGTCCTGCGGAATCATGTTTGCGAGAGAGAACGACTCTTCCTGAGATTCGGGTGTCGACATATCCCCATTCGGCGCCATGTGGCCGCGGTCGAAGCCGCTGCGGCGGTAGTCGGTTAGCTCGGAACGCTGAGCGGCAGGCAGCGCCAGTTCCTCATGGAAGGCGTTGGAGCGCAGCCGCGGCAGAGTGCGCGCACGTTCGATGCGGGCGGCTGTGAGATGCTCCGCAGACCAAAGCGGGGTGCGCGCGATTCCGGAATAGAGCACGGCAATTTCCGAAAAGCACACGGGATAAGTCTGCGCCGCGAGCTTCGGACTTTTGATGGATGGCGTTGAGCCCAGATAGAGCTGAGACGCACAGCCGGCCTCTTCTGCATAAACCGGCGGAGCCAGAGAGATGAAAACGCTAAACAGAAACGCACTGAAACAGGAGAGTCGAGCCATGACCGTTCCCCCAATCGAACTTGTTCAATGCAAGTCCGCAAAGGGGTATGTGATTCGCTCTCACTGTCGAAGGCTTAAGGTTAACGAACTCCTAATCCAAAAATGAACAGCTGCGCCCGGCGCCAGGCGATTTGCGCGCCGCTGCTAATTTAATATTCATGCGGTGTGCGGCTAAAAATAGCGAGTGGCCGGGTTTTTCCGGCCACTGAATGCGCGCTTGAAGCGCTAGCAAAGCTTACTTACAAGTCTTTGCAATCTCTTCGATAATAGGAGACGTGGAGTCGTCAAGCGAAGACATGATCTTGTCGAAGTCTGCGCTGATTTTCTTGCCGGTCTCGTCCATCTGCTTAGACAATGCCTCGAGCTTCTTTTGATCGTTCTTCTCGCTTGCCTGACCGGCTTCATCATCGAGCTTCATGACTTGGCAGAACGCGTCCATCTTGGCTTTGTCGCCCTTGATGCTGTCGGCGAGCTTTTGCACGTCGGCCTTGCTTGCCGGGGCCGGCGCCTTGCCCTGCGCAAAAGCGGGAGCGGAAAGGACTGCAAATACCGCGGCAGCGGCCACAAACTTGGTTTTCATCAAAGTCTCCTTAATCGATTAGCCTAGATGCCTGAGGCGATCCAAAGCGGGAAGCCAACACCAATCCGGAACTCTCGTCCCGGCCTTCCCACAAATTTATAAATGGCGGCAATTTCACGACAACGCACGTGAAAGTTTGTCAACAAAACAAGTAGCCTAGCTGCGGGAAAGGAAATGCGGCGCACGCATGTGATCTCACGTGCGCCGCATGGATGCGCTTTCCTTAGCTGTCGTCGCGGGACGCGAACTGACGGCGGCGGCTCGCTTTTTTGGAGTAACCCTTCCGATGGCGGGCGCTAGCATAGCGTTTCTTGCCCCGGCTGGAATCGCTATAGTGCTTGCGGCCGTGGCGCGCGCTTGCAGACCGTTTTCCACTTCTGCCCGCCACTGCAGAGCGTGTACCGTTAGTCTGAGCGTTCGCCACTTGCGTTTTGCCGGGCTCGGACCTTGCAGTGCGCGTGCGGGCGCCGGAGTTTTTGGAGAAGGGGTTGAGCGCCTCTAGCACCCGCCCGCCCAGATTTGACTTCTGGTAGCCGCGCTTCCCGCTGCCGTAACTGACGACCTCGAGGCAAACCGGGGCAAGCCCGTCCATGCCAAGGGCGTTCTTCGCCCCTGTCGATAGGTCGATAATCCGTCCCGCGACGAAGGGACCGCGGTCATTGATGCGGACCGTGATGCTACGTCCGGTCCGTTGATTGCGGACAACCACGCGTGTCCCAAACGGCAGAGACTTGTGCGCTGCCGAGACACCCGTGTGATCGTATCGCTCACCATTTGCCGTACGGGTTCCCGACGAATAGGTGGAGGCGATACCGCATTCGGCGTACGCCTGTTGGCAGCCAACCAACCCTACCGCTGCCAACAAAACAGCCGCATACATACCGTTCACTTTCTTCATCATAACCTTTCCTTGCTGAACCAATGAACGGCGCGATCAAGGTGGTAAATGAGGCGTAAATTGGAATGGATTTATGAATAACTGATATGCACTTTTTGCATACCGCAGGACAATTCGCCAATTCGCGCTCAACCGGAATGAGCCGGCGAAGATTCGCTTCCCAGTCAAAGGCAGTGAATACAGAGGTGTGTCGCTATAGGGATCAATAATAGCAAATTGTGCTTTGTATTACTTGCCGGTATGAGGGCAGATGCGCGAACGGCGCTTAGCGGATATTTACTGGGCGTTCTTTGCCCGGCGTGCCGCGGCGAACTGGTGCGTCATCGACGCAGGTGCCGTTCCTGGCATCCTCAACTCATTTTCTGACACCGGACGCTTTTTTGAAATTAAAGTTGTTCTGTGATAATTAATAAATTAATTAGAGTGTATACCTAGATTGTCACGTATAAGTTTTGAACATCTAACTGTCGCGATGTATTGTTTAGGGCATTATGTCGACATGCCTGCTACCGTAATTATTTTAAATCGAGGATAAAGTTAACGATGCGGAAATATGTGCTGCTGTTTTTGGTAATATTGCTGTGCGTCTATTATTTTTAGTTCTCATCCCCTTTGCGTTCCTAGCTGCGCGCAACCACGTGAGGAACGACCGGATACGGGCAGCCGAAGTGTTCCCCCGCACGTTTGGCGGATCGTTAAGCAGTAATATTTTCTTTGAATTCGTCGCAAGAAAATATTGCTCAGGTAATGCTGTACCCATTGTGGCAGGCGTGGCGAATGTAACATATCCGGGCACCGGTATGCTGGGCTGGCTTCTACCAGTGCCTGCCTTCCGTTCATGACGTTCATGGCAGCTGGCGTTTTTCTCCTCCGGCTTGCCGCCAGTGAGCCGGCTCAATTGCTTAGCAATGCGCTTGGAACCAGCGTTCCCGGCACCGGTGAACCCGGCGTAAGTGGCTGAAAAGGCTATGACAATGCTGTCGTTATTGCTTCATAGGCTAATGCATTCCCGGCTCTTTACAGCCTAAGGCTGTGCTTTGGATCGCTTGCCACCCACAGCCCGTTTACAACTGTTGTCTTACGGGCATTTGTTCACGTGCTACTCGCGGTCATGTTTGCAGTAATGATTTGGCGCGTAGCGCCCTACACCATGACGTTAACTAAGGTTGCAACAAAGGTGCAAAATAGCACCGCGGGTGACAATAAAGACACGGACCAGCGTCGCCATCGGCTTCGTTCCCCGGCTACGGGTTTTCCCGGCTCTGCCGTCCGATGAACTTGCAGCCGGGGGGCGGCCCCTCAGCGAACGGCACGTTGGCGAGTGCTGCGATGAGCGCGCCGGCTCAAATCTCGAAGGGTTTGCCGATTTCCGGGATGAGAACATTTTGGCCCGCCATCGCAGCGGCGAATTTGGCCGGGTCCTGATCGATAATCGGGAAGGTTCCGTAATGGATGGGCACAACGGCGTCGAATTGGAAGAACTTTTTGCAAGCAAGCGCCGCCGTTCTCGCGCCCATGGTGAAGCGGTCGCCAATCGGGACGAAACCGATTTTGGGGCCGAATATCTCTGCGATAAGCGCCATGTCGCCGAAAATTTCCGTGTCGCCCATATGATAAACGGTCTTGCCGAGGCCTTCGATCACAACGCCGCAAGGGTTGCCAAGGTAGACGGTCTTGCCGTCAACCGACGTTGAAGATGAGTGAAACGCTTTGACGAAACTCACGCTCACGCCGCTGCCAAGATCGATCGTGCCGCCGGGATTGCCAAGCTCCACTTTCCCGGCGCCTTGTCCGGCCAGAAACATCGCCAGTTCGTAAACCGCGACGAGCGTGGCGCCCGTCTTTTTGCAGATCTCCACGGCATCGCCCACATGGTCGTCATGGCCATGGGTCAGCACCACGTGCGTTGTGCCGCGCGCGGCTTCGTCAACCGAGCCTTGGAATTTTGGATTCTGCGAGAGAAATGGGTCGATAAGAATGACGTGGCTGCCGTTTTCGGCGCGCACGGCGGCATGCCCGAACCATGTTAGCTTCATTGCGAATCTCCTGAGAGTGACCGGCCACTCGCTGTGCACTATAAGAGAGGCGCAAACACCCGCAATTCGTAAAAACACCCAAGGAAAAAGTTGTGCCATCGGAGCTTCTCCCGCCTTCCGGGCTTTTCGAACGGTTGCAGCGCGATGAGCGGCTGCTCGGCCTCGATGTGGGCACGAAGACCATCGGGCTCGCCCTTTCCGACGTCATGCGCCAAATCGCAACCCCGCTCGAAACCATCCGCCGCACGAAGTTCGCGGCCGATGCCGCACGGCTCCTCGCGCTGGCGAAGGAGCACGGCGCTGGCGGGCTCGTCATCGGCCTGCCGATCAATCTCGACGGCACCGAGGGGCCACGCGCGCAATCCACACGGGCGTTCGCACGCAACCTCGCGCACCTCACCGATTTGCCGATGTGCTTCTGGGACGAGCGCTTATCGACCGCTGCCGCCGCACGCGCGCTTCTCGAAGCCGATACCAGCCGCAAGCGCCGCGCCGAGCTGATCGACAAGATGGCCGCCGCCTACATTTTGCAGGGCGCGCTCGACCGGCACAATTTCAGCCGCCGCTCGCCCCTGTCATGATCGCCATTCTCACAGCGCTTGCGCCGCTGTTCCTCATCTCGGCGACCGGCTACGCGCTGGCGCGCACGCAATTCGGCGGCGAGGAGATGTGGCACGCGCTGGATCACATAACTTTCTACGTCCTCTTTCCGGCGCTGCTCGCCAAAACGCTGATGCGCGCCAATCTTGGCAGCGTTCCCGCGCTCGATTTCGTGGCCGTTTCCATCGCCTCGATCACGATCATGGCCGGTGCCATCGTCGCCACCTATCTCGCAGCGGGCCGGCCGCTTCCCGGCCCAACCTTCACCAGTTTCTTTCAAGGTGTGATCCGCTGGCAAAGCACCATCGCGGTTGCGATCTCGGCGGCGCTCTTCGGCGAGCGGGGGCTGACCTTCGCCGCACTCTCGGTCGCCTCGCTCATCCCAGTCGTGCAGCTCTATACCGTGCTCGTTCTCCTCATTTTTGGCCGCGGCAATGCGGGCATCAGGCTGCTGCCAATGTTGCAGCGCCTCGCTCTCAATCCGCTTGCACTCGCCTGCCTGCTCGGCCTCGTGCTCAACGCCACCGGCGTTCCCGATTTCATCTATCAAACCTTCTCGCTACTCGGAATCGCCAGCATCGCGCTCACGCTTCTTGCCGTGGGTGCCGGCCTCAACCTTGGGAGCGCGCATGCTTCCGGGCGCGTCGTCGCGGCGAACATGGCGTTGCGGCTGATCGGCATGCCCCTCCTCGTGCTTTTCCTGTGCTGGCTCGCAGGGCTAACCGGGCTCGCCCGCACCGTCACGGTAATCTCGGCGGCTGTGCCCACGGCGGCCACGGCCTACACGATGGCGCGAAAAATGGGCGGCGACGCGGAGCTCATGGCTCAGCTCGTCACCTTCCAAAGCGTGGCGTCCGCGGCCACACTCCCACTCTTTATATATATAGCGCAGAGCCTGTGAGCTTCGCCCCGTTTACGATTGCCATGATTGCCCACGGTTGCTCCGCCTGCTGCCTTAAGACGCAAGCTTCGCAGAAAGCGCTTTGCCAAAGCCTTAAGCCGGCTAGTACGCTGATAATGCGGGAGAAATCCAATCGGCAGAGACGTGCCGCCCAAGCCTAATGCGGCTGGTTATGGTTAATCCGGCGATGAAATTATATTTAACGGACTTTTTGGAGTCGCGATTTGCGGGTGAAAACGCGCAAAAATCGCGATTTTTGCGGCGGGGAGAAATGAAAACCGGCCCGGTTTACCATTCCGGCATGAACCATGCGCTGCCCCCTTGTCATCCCGGACGCGGTGCAGCGTGAAACGGTGCACCGCAGAGCCGGGATCTTTACGGATATCGGCGCCTCTTAAGATCCCGGAACGGCGCGAGCGCGCCGTTCCGGGATGACAAAGAAGGCTGCGTCATTTCATGCCGTGAGCCGCGTAACGGATGACGGCACCGGATTGGTATCATTTGACCGGCGCTGCCTTTTTTGTAAGGTGCGGCAGCCTCAAACTGCGGGGGATGCGCGATGGCGTTGAACGAAAAAGATTTGTGGTTCGCGGTAACGCCCGGCGCGCAGCCCTGGCACGTTTGGGCCGGCGCTTTTCTGTTCGGCTACGCGCTCGGCTCCATCCCCTTCGGCTGGATTTATAGCCATCTCGGTGGCGCAGGCGACATCCGCAAAATCGGCTCCGGCAATATCGGCGCGACCAACGTGCTGCGCACCGGCCGCAAAGGCCTCGCGGTGCTCACGCTCCTTTCCGACGCCGCCAAGGGCTTCGCGCCCGTGCTGCTGTGCCGGCTCTATCTCGGCTTCGAGCCCGCGCTCTTCGCCGCGGCGGGCGCGTTCGCGGGACACCTCTTCCCTGTGTGGCTGAAATTTAAGGGCGGCAAAGGCGTCGCCACCTATATCGGCGTCGTCACCGCGCTTTATTGGCCCGCCGGCGTGTTTTTTTGCGCCCTGTGGCTCTGCGTCGCGCTGCTCTTCCGCTATTCGTCGCTGTCCGCGCTCGTGGCGGCTCTGTTCACGCCGGTCTTCGTGCTGACCCAGGTCTCGCCCGTGCTCGCCGTCTTTGTGTTCGCTTTGTCCGCGCTGCTGATCGCGCGGCATCATCAGAATATAAGGAATTTGATTTTGGGGCAGGAAAGCAAAATAAAGCTATCCAGCGCTAACGGGTAGGGCGGATCAACACATCGGCGGAAATGCCGAGCTTGTCGTGAAGCCGGCGGATCATCGCGATGGAGAGGCCGCGTTTGCGGCTTAAGACTTCGGCGATCCGCGTCCTGCTGCCGATGATGGCTTCCAGGTCTTTGCGCGTGAGGCCCTGTTGCTCCATCCTAAATTTGATGGCTTCGATGGGATCGGGCGGGTCCATCGGGAAGTGTTCGGCCTCATAGGCATCGATCAGCGTGGCCAGCACGTCTAGCCGATCGCCCTCGGCGGTCCCGCTTTGCGAGCCCCAGAGCTTTTCAACCTCGCCAAGCGCCGCATCGTAGTCTGCCTCGCACCGGAGCGGTTTTACGCTATCCATCAAATTCCACCTTTGAAACGTCAATCCGGTCATAATCCCGGTGCGTTCCGATCCATTTGATCCAAACGATATGCTTCTCGAAGTCCACGGCCACAACCAGCCGGTAGTTGTTTCCCTTGATATTGAAGACGATACGCTCAGCGGAGACGATGCTTGCGGTCGCATAATGCCGTTTGACCTCGGGCCGGCCTCACCCCAGCCCCGGCTCCCCGGACATCTGCCGGTCCGCATAATCCAGCTCATCGGTGAGCATTCCCGCTATGCCCCGCAACCGCCGGGCGAGTGCGTCGTCCCCTACACGCCGAGCCATTGCACTGGCGTCTTGCACAGCGATTCGGGCCGCCAGCAAGAGCCGCTTTATGCTTATGAGATCGTGCTTATTCACAGGCATGGCAAATACCGTGTACATAATGATTGCGATTGCATACATCCTTATAACGCATTGAAACCAATCGTATTCCTCGGCCTGGTAGGTGTTTGTTAGCATACAAGCTCAATGCGTTCCGTTCCGGCCTCGACGCAGCGCTTTCCGCAATCCATTGCCCCAACCGGCCGGTAACAGGTAAAATCGTGTACAGAACCGTTTAAGATCGGGCCTCAGATTTTTCCGTGTGCGGCAAGCTGGGCAATGCGTTTACGCTGGGATCTAATCCCAGGCGGCGGGATTATCCAGAGCAGTATGAGCGTTCAGACGCCGTATAAAAACGTTTATAAGTTGCGGCCTTTATTACACAGCCGCATGGCTAATATTTGAGCACACGCTATCTCAGCTTGCCGCTTGTGCAGAACGTGGTCTACGAAACTTATAAGCGAGTGGGCACTACTCTGGATGGAGACTGAAGCATGAAATCTCGTAGGGGCATTTTTGGGCTGGCATTAACGGGCGCTTTGGCGTTTGCGGCTTTCCCGGCAAATGCAGCCGACCTTTCCGCAGGCGGCTACAAGGATACCCCGGCACCTGCAGTTACGCTCTGGTCCGGCTTCTATGCCGGTGTCAATGGCGGCGGCGGTTGGAGCCAAGATGAGAATCTCAGCTATGCTGCCGGGAGTTTGGGTGGGGTGAACCCATCGGGTGGCTTCGGCGGCGGCCAGCTTGGCTACAACTGGCAAGGCGGTCAGGGATATTGGCGTTACACCGGATATGGAAGTCTCGTCCTTGGCGTCGAAGCCGACCTGCAAGGCGCCGGATTCCAAGACAGCGCGACGAACGGTTCTGGCGACACGGCCAAGTCAGAGCTCGATTATTTCGGAACGGTCCGCGGCCGCATCGGCTTTGCGACTGATAAAACCCTATACTACGCGACGGGCGGCCTTGCTTATGGCGGCCTCCAGAATGACGCCACCATAGGCGGGGCGAAGTTCAGCACAAGCAACACACCGGTCGGCTACGTACTGGGCGGCGGCATCGAACTCAAGACTGGCGCCGCCTGGTCGGTTAAGCTCGAATATCAGTACATCAACCTCGGAACGAACGATCCGGCAAATGCAACGCTCGGCTCCTATTCTGCCAATGGCGGCAGAGTTACCGACGATGAGTTCCACACCTTCCGCGCCGGTCTGAACTATCACGTTGGCCCGAGCTACGAGCCTTTGAAATAACCAGCCCCATCTGGTCACTGGACGGCACCTTCGGGTGCCGTTTCCGTTTTTGCGCGAGGCCGTCATCCCGGCACACGCTCAAGGGATACCAACTACTCCTGTCATGGCCGGGCTCGACCGGGCCATGACAACTGAGTTTGCTGCGAGCGCGCCAATTTTTTCACACGCTCCTTCGCGGGAATGACGGTTGCGAGCCTCCGGCGAAGCGCCCCTTTGATTCCTTCACCCGCTCCTGTGCGGGGATGACACTGCACGCGTCAGCGTTTATGAAACCCGGTATGAGTAGCGCGGCAGGCCTTAGCTCAGCCCAGGATGCTGGGCAATTTGCCGGTCAGCATCGTCCAATTCGTCTGTCAGCATTCCGGTTATTTCGCGCAGCCGCCGGGCGAGAGCCTCGTCGCCTACGCGACGGGCCAGTGTGCCTGCGTCTTGTACAGCGGCTCGGGCCGATAATAAGAGCCGCTTTATGCTTACAAGATCGTGTTTATTCATAGTCATGGCAGATACCGCGTGGATCATGAATGAGTCTGCTTGCAACAATATAGCGCGTTTCAACCCACTTATAATCCGAAAGCTTCGTGACACCCCCGGCGGCGCACAGATTTAAACATCGCAAACAAGCGCCTTTTGGTTCCAACGGGTGCTTGACAGCATAAGCCCGTTGAAACCGCAGGGGGCCAAATGCATTGCAATCTGCGCGCTATTTTAGGCGAACTGCGGCATTTCGGCCACAATTTCACCGGCAAATACAATCTATGGTAGTGTTTTGCTTTACATTCTAGCGCCAATATTTAAATTTTGTTCATCGAATAGTCCAGAGGTAAAGGTGATGTCGACATTGTCGCGGTTAGACGATCCGCATTATTGCCTCGCGCGCGCGAGAGAAGCGAGGCGGCAGGCAGAGTATATGCCAAATAACCACGCCAAGGGTTCGCTTTTGGCGCTCGCCAATGACTACCTAAAATTGGCGAAGTTTGCAATCAATAGGCGCAAAGAGTGCCTCTCTGCTGAGCCTATTTTGCAGTAAACGTGGCTATTAGCGGAATAGTTGGAGTGAGAAGCGTTTTGTAGAGGGTAAAGCTTATGTTTTTGTCGCGTTTGAACGATCCCGAGTATTGTGTGGCTCAAGCTGAGATGGCGCGTATGCACGCCTCCTTAATGCAAGATCGCGCAACCAAAGCATCGTTACTGAAAATCGCCGAAGTCTACCTTCGAATGGCCAAATCGCGTAATGCCGGCGGCAAAGCTCCGCGATCTGAGGCTAGGGGAAAGGTTAGGCCATTTAGGCAGACGATACCCGGCGCTTAGCTATTGTGCGGCTTGCGTACGGAACTTTCGCCCGTCCCGCCGCCTCGGCCAGCGGCAGCGCAGCAGCTTTGCGCGAATTTTTTGCCGGATGCACCTATGCATAGCGCCGCCGGCCCGCTACTCGTCATTGCCTGCCTTCGCTGATCTCACCGGCATACGGAACTCGATTTCAGGCCATGAAACCATCACCGGTCGAAGCGCCCTGCAAGCAGGGTAAAATCTCAGACGCTCCCGGGAGCCCAACGGCGCTCAGCGAAAGCGCAAAACGGGCGTGGCTGCGCTTGATCCGCACGCCGCATATCGGCGGGGTGACATTCTGGGAGCTTCTTGCGCATTTCGGCTCGGCGGAGGCGGCGCTCGAAGCTTTGCCGGAATTCGCAAAGCGCGGCAGCCGCATCCAGCCCCGGAGCATTCCAACGCCCGCTTCTATCGAGAACGAGCTTGAGAAAGCCGCGTCTGCCGGCCTCACGCTCGTCGCGGCGGGCGAACCCGGATACCCGCCGCTACTCGCACAAGTCGAGGTGCCGCCGCCGCTTCTTTATCTCAAGGGGCAGCCGGGACTTTGGAGCCGCCCGCCGCTTGCCGTCGTCGGCTCTCGGCATGCTTCTGCAGCTGGGCTGAAATTCGCCGGTGAGATCGCCGCGGAGCTGGGGCGCCGGGGATTTCTGATCGTGTCGGGATTGGCCCGCGGCATCGATGCGGCCGCGCATCGCGCCGCGCTGCCATTTGCGACTTGCGCCGTGCTTCCGGGCGGCCTCGATGCGATCTACCCCGCCGAGCACGCTGGCCTTGCGGCGGAGATCGCGCAAAACGGCATCCTAATCGGCGAGTGCCCCCCGGGCTTCGTGGCGCGCTCGCAGGATTTCCCAAGGCGGAACCGTATCATTTCCGGGGCGAGCCTGGGAGTGGCGGTCGTCGAGGCGGCGGAGCGCTCGGGCTCCCTCATCACGGCGCGGCTTGCCGGCGAGCAGAACCGCGAGGTGTTTGCGGTGCCGGGCCATCCTTACGAGGCGAGGGCCGCCGGCACCAACCAGCTCATCAAGCAAGGCGCGATTTTCACCACCGGCCCGGACGATATCGAGGAGGCGCTGCAACCGCTGCTCGCCGGCTGGGAAGGCTCTAGTTCCGTATACGCGCCGGCCGTACGGCAACTCGAGGAACGCACAGCCGCCGCAGCCGGCCCTTCCGCGGCCGGGGACGCCGCAGATAGCTTGGATTTCGGTAGCGAGGCGGCGAAGGATGTTTTGAAGCTTTTGAGCTTGTCGCCCATCGACGTCGACGAGCTTTGCCGCTTGAGCGGGCTAGAAGCGCGGCATGTGAACGCCGCACTTCTGTCGCTCGAC
Organism: Rhodomicrobium sp.; assembly: GCA_052144215.1. Classification (GTDB taxonomy): domain Bacteria; phylum Pseudomonadota; class Alphaproteobacteria; order Rhizobiales; family Rhodomicrobiaceae; genus Rhodomicrobium. The sequence continues at coordinate 8,880 of JBKQQS010000087.1, read as the reverse complement.
CTATTGGGGCGAATCGAGCGATGGGGCGGGCGTCAGGTATCCTTGCGGCCATAAATTGCTGGCGCGCGAATGCTTAGAGCACGATCCGCAAAAGTGGACACCGGTTTTGCGATAAGATCATGCGGAAACAAAAACTTAGAGCGCGCCTTCGATTCCGTCGAAGGCGATAACGCTCTAGGCGCGGCAGTGAAGCTTGGCTTCTTCCTCGGCGACGGAAAGAAGATCGGAGAGAATGCGAAATTGCGCGTTGACGGCGATGGCGCGTAGAGAGCCGAGCAGAGCGGCAATATACTCAGCAGCGTCTTCGGGCTGCATTTCTGCGATGTAATCGCCGGTATCGCTCTGTTCCGGAAAGGCTTCTTCGGGCACGCAGCAGTGGGCCAAATAAAGCTGGCTTCGACGTGTATTCATGATGAAACAACCCCGGCATGGTTCGCTCCATGCCTATCTGCGATTGAGGCGTGCACGCGTGCGCGCCTTTTAGTTGTAATATCGAAACCTTAACAATTGAGCAAGATACGCCCCGGCATTTCCCCATCTTTGATACAGTTTTTCCATTCCGGCAAAGCCGCCGGCGGCGATTCTGGCATGCTCATCGCGGGAACAATGCCATACGGAACAGATGCTTACCTCGCCACAGGCGTCACGCGCCCCCCATGCGCTCCGATCCCTATCTGTGACAATAACCGCACAGTCTTTCCGCAATGCAGCCGCTAGTTGAATAAAACTGTGGTTTTTGTGGATGAGCTGCGTCAGCCAAGCCTCAAATCGGTCCAATCTCATTGCAAGCTTAGGCCTGACGCAAGTATTGGAGACCATGCTGCACCGGCCCCGCAAAAAAAGCGCCACGATCGTCTTCGACCTCGATGGCACGATTGCCGACACGGCCGACGATTTGGCCGATGCGGCGAATGCCGCCCTGATTTCCGAGGGTTTCGGCGAAGCGCCAGCGGAGGCGATCAAGAAGGGCGTGGGCTATGGCGCCAAGGCCATGCTGCAGTCGGCGCTGTCGGCCGGCGGCCATGCCGCCGATGCAGAGCTATTAGGCCGGCTCTCCGCGAAACTCGTCGCACACTACGAGGAAAACATCGCCGCCAAGACGCGGCTCTTCCCGGGTTTCCTCGAAGTGGCGGCTGTCCTGCGCCTTGGCGGGGCAAGGCTGGTGCTTTGCACGAACAAGCGCGAGCGGCTTGCGCTGAGGCTCATAGCGGTGCTCGGGGTGGGCTCGCTCTTCGACGCCGTCGCCGGCGGCGACACCTTCCCCTTCCACAAGCCGGACCCGCGTCACATCGCCGAGCTGGTCCGTCTTGCGGGCGGCGAGCTCTCCGCCTCCGTGATGGTCGGAGACAGCGAGGCCGATATCGATGCGGCAAGAGCGGCGGGCATCCCTGTTATCGCGGCGGGCTTCGGCTATGCGTCCCAGCCGGCAGATGAGCTTGGCGCCGATGCCGTCATGCACCGCTTCGAGGAGTTGCCCGCTTTGATCGGCGCCGTCCTGCCGTTGGCGAAGGGCGCATAAAAGCGCCGGCGGACTTGCCCGCGTTTAGCATGCGCCGTTTCGCATTTTTGCAGAAATTGCAAAAAATGCGGCAGCCTGTTAGGGACTTAGAGCGTTCTAAGGAGCAGGAGCATCGCACGATGATTTTCCGTTGGCTATGAGCGGTATTCCTTTCCACGCCGTAGCGATTACTGTTTTGGCCATCGCCCTCCTCGGCGCTGCCGCGGCTTTCTATCGCTGGCGTAGCGGCAAGAAAAGCCCTCTCCGCCAAGCCCCGGGCAGCCGGATCGCACTTGCTGTGAGCGAGCATTTTACCCCGGCGGACCGGTTCGCTGGGTTTATTCACGAGAAAAGCGGGACGTCGATTGCACTTCTGGAGCTGCCGCTCACTGCCTTCGAGCCGTTGCAAGCCGTTGGCCGCGCGAAAGAAACTTTCGAGGCGCAAGGCGTGATCGGCGTTGAGAGCCGTTCCCTGCCAGGCCGGTCCGGCGACTACAGCTACCTTCGTGGAGAGCAGAATACAGCGCTCGTCGATTACGAGAAATATATTCTTATCTTCCGCGACGGCGGAATGACCGGCATGGTAAGCGCGAACGTTCCTCGCGCTGCCCTTATATCGGGGATCATGACCGGCGCGACGATCGAGAAGATTCTCGCTTCCGCCAGCGTGCGCGCGGACGCACCCGAAGCGCCGAAGCTTTTCACACTCTCCTATCTGGGCCCCTTCGAGGAGGACCTTTCGCTTTTGGGCACCACCAAGGGCTACCGTCTGAAACCCTCCGAGGCGCTCGACAGCGGGAAAGGTTTGCAGCCTCTGTTTCTCGTGGCGCCGTCCCTATCGGTGGCGCCGATCCCCAATCTCGGCCTCTTTGCCGGGCGCTCGTTCGACCACATCGACCAGATGACGGACAAGACCGTCCAAACGGTACGCGAGCTGACGATTTCCGGCCTTCCCGCCGTTGAGATCGCCGGCCGGGGAACGGACGTGGATACAGGCGTCGCCGCGCTTGTTTATCAACTCGTCGTCGAAGCGCGCCATGGCGGCTATTTCCGGCTGATCGGTCTTGCACCGGAAAGCGTCTACGACGAGTTTTTGTCCCATTTCAGAAGAATGGGCGAGGGCTTTTCGCCGTCATGAAGGCGCTCTCGCGCACCGGTTTTATTCTTTGGGCAAACGCCTTTTGGCTCGCGCAATCCGGCATCGAAATTCTAGCGCCGCAACTGCGCAGTTACCTCGCCTGGCGCGGGCTAGCCTTCAAACCCGATCTGCAGATCGGCTGCTTCCGCGACAGCTATTACGATAGCCTCGCGGACCGGGCGTTCTTGGTGGGGCTCTTATGGTTGCTCTCGGCGCCGCTGATGACGGCAATCGCGCGGAAGCTGCCGGAATGCTGGCCGCAGCGCATTCGCTGTTTCTGGTGGAGCGTGCCGCGGGCGGGCCTATCTCTCGCAGCTTTGCTGGTGGCGCTCGCGCTCGCGGCTTGGCCGGCCATTGCCGCCATCCGCGCGCCCGTTACCAGCACCATGCTGATGGAGGCCGCGCGAATCCTGCTCATCGCGGCGCCCGCGTTTTATTACCGGGCGATCCTGCTTAGCGAACCGCCGCCGCAAGGTGCTCCGGCCGCGCTGGCGGCCTAAGCAAAGTTCGAAAAAGCCCATCCGTGAAAACGGCGTTGGCCTTCCCGGTTTTACGATAAAGCTTGCCCTCGCGAAGGCGGATGCCTGCTTAGCGCCGTGCCATCGCCGCGATTTACAGGATCGCCGGCGAAGGGTAGGGTGTGCGGCAACGGTCCCGTAGCTCAACAGGATAGAGCACCTGCCTTCTAAGCAGGGGGTTGGGGGTTCGAGCCCCTCCGGGATCGCCAAATTTTATAGCTCTTTCAATGTCATAAGATCTCATGAAATGGTTGTATTGTTATGTGGGAATGATATTGGGAATGAAACGATGGAAAACGCGCCTGTGTTGGCATGAGCAGCCATGTAATCGTCTGGGATCTCGAGACCGTACCTGACCTGCCAGGCTTCGCGGTTGCGAACGGCCTCGCCGGCAAAACGGACTCGGAGATTCTGGAAGCGATCGGCGATAAGTTTCCAAAGCACATCTACCACTCGATCGTCTGCATCGGCGCGCTGGTCGCGCATCGCGAACAGGGGGCTTGGGTCGTGGAAGCGGTGGGCGCGCCGCATGTCGGAGAGAGAACCGAAAAGCAACTTATTACGGCGTTCGTCGACAGGATCGCCGAACTCTCCCCGCAATTCGTGACCTTCAACGGCAACAGCTTCGACCTGCCGGTTCTTCGCTACCGGGCGATGATCAACGAGGTCGCGGCGCCCGGGCTATCGGCGCGGCCGTACTTCAACCGGTACAGCGACGATGCGCTGGACCTTTGCGATGTGCTGTCATCCTTCAGCGCCCAAGGCAAGGCGACGTTGAATGAACTCAGCAGGATCATGGGACTTCCGGGCAAGCCCGAAGGCATCGACGGCGGTGAGGTGCATCGCTATTTTCGCGAAGGCAGGATCAAGGAAATCGCCGATTACTGCGAAACGGATATCGTCAATACCTACCGCGTCTGGCTGCGCTACGAACTGTTTCGCGGCCGGCTCAACGCAATCGATTACGCGGCCAGCGAGAACAGCCTCTCCGAATTCCTCAAAGGAAAGGCCGACACGAAGCCTCATTTGAAGGCCATGGCTGAATTTTCTCCAACGGTCGTCGTTTAGCGAGGTAATCGAGCACATAATATGCCGCGTCTGTATTATGTGGAGAACGGCGGGTCAAGTCTTTGATCGGCTTTTTCATTTTGTGATCTCCTCTTGGCATAATAATGGGTGCCGGGCGGAACCCGCCCGGGGCTGCACTTGGATGGTGGCTGTTCAGATCTTCTAGGGTCGCTGGGCCGTTGCCGCCGCGAGAACGGCCAACAGCTTGTCCGACGGCTGCCGGAAACGACCCGGCTTGATCAGTGGGGGATGATGCGCGTCGAGAAGCGCAAGCTTCTCGGTGGGATCGGCCCTCAAATAGATCTCGGTGGTCTGGATGCTCGCATGGCCAAGCCAGAGCGCCACTTTGCGGACGTCCCCGGTCGCCTGAAGCGTGTGCATGGCACAACTGTGCCGCAGCACATGCGGTGTGACGCGCTTGCCGGCAATCGACGGGACAGTTTTCGCGGCCGCAGCAACGTGCAGTTGGAGTCGGTAGTCGAAACCGTCGCGGCTCATGCGATGGCCATCACGGTTCAGGAAGAGTTCGGGGCCGTGACCGCTCGGGCGAACGGCCAGCCAGGCGCGCAGCATGGCCTGGGTCTCCTTCCAGAGCGGAAGGATGCGCTCCCTCCTTCCCTTACCAAGGACACGCACTGTGGAGAGCGACCTGTCGGGGAAGTCCTCCATCCGCAGAGCCAGCAGCTCGGACGCCCGCAGTCCCGCCGCATATCCCAAGTGCAGCATCGCGCGGTCGCGTAACCCAGCCGGTGTGCGAATATCCGGTGCTGCGAGCAAAGCCCGGACTTCGTCTCGATTCAGATAGTCGATAAGCCGGGTATCCGTCCGTTTGGAGGGAAGCGCCCGGATCATCATGGCCTGTTCGAGGCAGGCTGGGCGACGATGCTCGATGAAGCGGAAGAACGCCTTTATGGCCGACAGCCGCGCATTGCGCGAGCGGGCGGTATTGGCTCGTCCTTCCTCCACATGCTCAAGGAAGGCTCTTACCAGTTCGATGCCGAGATTCTCTACCGCGAGATCGGAGGGTTGCCGCTTCAGCTGGGCAGCGGCGAACCGCAGCAACAGCGTGAACGCATGCGCATAGGTGGCGATGGTGTGCGGACTCGCCCCCCGTTCGTTTGGAAGGTAGTTCTGCAGGAATGCCGAAAGGTCGGGAGCGAGTGGGGTCATGCTGCACCTCCGGCAAAAGCACCTTCTGCAACCGAGGCGATCGTGCGCAGCAGGACGGGCGTAGCCTCAAGGTACCAGTAGGTATTAGCGATATCGGCATGGCCGAGATAGGTGCTTAGGGCTCGCATGTGGCGCAACACGGCTTGCGGATCATTCCCGCAGGCTTCCAGCGAACGCACCGCGAAGGTATGGCGGAGATCGTGAAGCCGGGGTCCTGGCCCGCTCGGTTCCCGATAGCCAAGGAGACGAACGATCCGCACAAAGACCACATGGGCTCTGGTCGTGGTTGGGGCATGGCCGTGACCGAGCACAAAGAGATCGTCACTTATGCTGTAGCTCCTGAGCCGGATTGTTAGATATTGCTCAAGCGCGGCCCGGGTCGAATCGTGCAACGGCACAAGGCGGTTTTTGCCGAACTTGCCGCCGCGGACCATGAGGCCATCATCCGTCAGATCACTGCGGTGCAGGGAGAGTGCTTCCGAAATCCGGAGACCTGTCGAGGCAAGCAATCCGAACAGATAGTGATATGTGTGCGGGCTGACCGGAGTTCGTCCCGGTACCTTCAGCGCTTCTGCCAAGATGTTGGCAATCTGGTCCGGCGTCAGAATGTATGGCGCAGGCCGTTGCCGCCGGCCGCGCCCCAGTAATCCGGAAACAGGCGCCTCGTGACGTGGGTCTTCACCGTGCAGAAACTCGGCAAGGGCCCGCGCCAGTTCGAAACGGGTTCGAGCGGCATTCGGCGTGGAAGCTTCCTTGGCCCATTCGAGTATGAGCCTCGCAGTGATAAAGGTGGCCGCTCTTTGCTGGGCAAATTCTGCAAATTGGCGCAGGGGCTTCTCCTGCGCGGCGAACTTCTTCCCAAGGGCACGATGAAGCAGGACGTAGCGATCGACATGGTGATGGATCATGACGCAGCTCCCAGCCAGGGTTGGGCAACGCCCGCCAGCATCTGCACATCCACCTTCGCGTAAATCGCGGTCGTGTCGCGGGAAGCGTGCCTCAGCGCGACTCCGATCTGATCCAGATCTGCCCCGCCGCGTAACCAGGCAGATGCCAGCGAATGACGGAATACATGCGCCCCGGTCGGCAGGCCGGAAAAGCCGCCGCGCTTCATGACGCGGGCGACGATACCGGCGATCTCTGCCGAAGAGCGCAGAGGTGTGAACGGCGCCTGTGTCCGCAGAAATACCCGATCCGTGGTGACGGCTGGACGCGCATCCTCGATATAGGCCAAAAGCGCGTCGCCAGCGTCCTGCGGCAACGGCAGCATCGTTCCGCGTCTGCTCTTGCCGTGCAATCGCAACCGTCCGGCGCGCCAGTCGATGTCAGAAAGGCACAGTTGCCAAACATCTCCAGCCCGCAACCCCATTCGCGCCAGCAGCAGGAGGATGGCCCGATCACGCACCTCGACGGGTGTAGCCACGCCGCACGATGCAATGATATCTGCAATCGTTCCGGCAGGAATGGTGCGCGGAACTGTTGAAAGCTTACGGCGGATTGCTGGCGGCACTGCGTGGATGAGGTGTGGAGCGCATAGCCCTTGGCTAACCTTGAACCGCAGGAACGCGCGCAGTACAGTCACCGTCATGCGGATAGAAGAACGGGAACGCTCTGGACCTTGATCGAGAACGATCGAGCGGATGGTGGATGCATCGTACTGGGCAGCATCGTTGCCCAGGGTGCCGATCCAGCGCCCGGCTTCCTGACGATAGCGCCGGATAGTCTCGGCAGTTGCGCCTCGTTCACGACGCAGCCATTGGGCAAAACCTTCCAAGTGCGGATCAGTCTCCGCGTCATCGGATCGCACAGAAGCGCGGATCGCATTTTGTTCGCGCAGGAAATCGACGAAACCGCGTGCGCCGCGGCGGCGATGTGCGGTCCCCGAGCCATCGACCCGTTTGCCCCGCTTGGTCCCGATGCCGCATCGGCACCGATGCAGGGCGAACTGCTCGATGGTGGCGCCGGTGATATCATGAACGGGAATGCGCGACTGGAAGGTCCACTCGGCAAAATGCCGTGCTTGGCTTAGGCGCCCGGCATAGGTCGACTTGCCGTAACCGATGCCCGCGAGCTTGAAGGTATACGCGCTCAGCTGTCGATCCAGCCGCTCAACGCCGTCAGGAATGGCCACGATGCCTGCGTCTTCAAGATAGCCAAGAAACCGGCGGACATCGGTCATGTAAGCCGGATTGTGGAGCTGGTTGGCGCTGTAGCGCCCGCAGCGGCAACGATGCCGCGCGAAACGGTCAACCGCCGCAGCATCAAGATCCTTTGGCGCGATCCCGTGAGTTCCCGCCCACTTCAGAAAATGCCGCGCCGCACTCAAGGCTTCAGCGGAGAGTTTGGGGAACTGCGACAGATAGCTTTCGACGAGCATCCTGTGGTTGGGACCGGTGTCGCGATGGTCTCCGCAAGAACAAGAGTTAGAGGGGGGAGTCATGGGAAGTGTCCTTCTACTGTTGAGAGTAGAGGCATCATGATTATGCCAAGAGGAGATCACAAAATGAAAAAGCCGATCAAAGACTTGACCCGCCGTTCTCCACATAATACAGACGCGGCATATTATGTGTTATGCCGAGCTCGGGATAATACATATTCGCGCGGCGTCACATCAATACTCAAGTCGCCCCATTCGGAGGCGGGGATTTCCGCGAGGCGGCGCTCCATCAGGCTCTCACCGGTCGAGACGAGTTGCACCACGGCGGCCGATCCCTCATCAAGGTCGCTTCGAATCGATTTGAGCAGCGTCGGCGTCTTCATCGCCGTGATGAGATGATTGAAGAAGCGCTGCTTGTTGCTTTCGAACGCGCTTTTGGCGGCGGCTTTCGCTTGTCCGTTCAAGGTGCCGCTGTCGCCGGTGATGTTCACCGCTTTCAGCGCCGCTTCCAGGTTCTGGTGAATGATCTGAAAGGCCCCGGCGTAAGCGTCGTAAATGCGGATTTGCTCTGGCGCCAGCGCATGTTCGACGATCTCGACCTCGATGCCCTCGTAAGACAGCGAGCGCGCGATATAGAGACCGAGCGCTTTCAGATCGCGCGCCAGCACCTCCATGGTGGCGATGCCACCGGCTTCCACAGGGCTAACAAAATCGGCCCTGTTCGCAAAGGGAAAATCCGAGCTGCCCCAAAGCCCAAGCCGCTGCGCATAATCTAGATTATGGAATCTTTTGGTTCTGGGGACGTGCGGTTAGGCTTCGTAAAATTCCTCGCACGGCCAGCCAGGCTCGCGGCCGAACCAATTTGATAACCGTTTTCGATGCGCCCGCTTATCATTCAGCACCGGAACCGCCCAAAATGTGGCGGTTCGGAAGAGCGGGCCAAGAAGAGAACTCGAGCGGATCGAGCTGTTTCTTCCGGTTGCTTCTAGAGCATTTCATGTTTTGACTGAAGCGTAGCCATCGTTTTCGAAGTAGTTTCTGCACTCGCCAGGGTCGATGGTTGCGACGAGGCCGCCGATATAGGTGCAGGCATCCTCGATGGTGCGCTTTT
>JBKQQS010000086.1:0-17194 GCA_052144215.1 Rhodomicrobium sp. | reverse complement strand
CCACCGCCACCGCCGCCCGAATGTCCATGAACCAGTACAAGCACGCTGCCCGGCTGAGCCACGGCCGCGGTTTCCGCCGAAGCCGTATATCCGGAGAAAGACATGCCCAGAGCCGCGCCAGCGGCGGCGAACAGGTATTTAATTTTCATTATAACCCCTCCATTGCCAGAATTAACGATACTCTCCCCGGCCAAAGGGAACTGTGCGGATGGCTTAGGGCAGTTCTCTTCTGCGCCGGCCACTTGCCGCTAAGCTATCGCCGCTTACTTAGTGCCTGCCCACGCGAAATGCCAGCGCGTCACGATGACTTGCCCTTGGCCAAAGAATGCGCTTGCTTCGATGTGCCGAAGAAGTTATCTCTGGCGGATGGTGGCTTTTGCCGCCTTTTTGCATGCCCGTGACGGCCAAGACCGTCTGTCAGCAGAATTTCTGCAAAGGAGGGCGTGCTCCACCGCATCCTTAATCTGGAGCACAGGAAATGACAAAGCGCATAAGCGCCAAGCATAAAATCGACCGCCGTCTCGGCGAGAACCTTTGGGGCCGGCCGAACAGCCCCTTCAACAAGCGCGAATATGGCCCGGGCCAGCACGGCCAGCGCCGCCGCGGCAAGACCTCGGACTTCGGCACCCAGCTAAAAGCCAAGCAGAAGCTGAAGGGCTATTACGCCAACATCACCGAGCGCCAGTTCCGCCGCGTCTATGACGAGGCGACGAGGCTGCGCGGCGACACCTCGGAAAACCTCATCTCGCTTTTGGAGCGCCGTCTCGACGCCATCGTCTACCGCGCTAAATTCGTGGCCACGCCTTTCGCGGCCCGCCAATTCGTCAGCCACGGCCATGTGAGCGTGAACGGCCGGCGCGTGAACATTCCGAGCTACCGCTGCCGGCAGGGCGACGTCGTCGAGATCCGCGAGAAGTCCCGCGGCCTCACCTTCGTGCTCGAAGCCGTGCAAAGCGCCGAGCGCGACGTGCCGGACTATCTCGAGGCCGATCACAATAAGATGACCGTCCGCTTCGCTCGCATTCCGCAGCTCTCGGACGTACCATATCCCGTTGTGATGGAACCGAACCTCGTCGTCGAGTTCTACTCGCGCTAACCCCAAAACGGGTGCGGGCTAGGCCGTGGCGAAATGCCATAGGGATCGAGTCCGCGCCCGCTTGTGAAGGCTTTCCGTTTGCGTTAGTGAAGCGGCTCCCAAGAACGGATGCCAGCTTCGGCCCCGGAGATACAAATGACCTACGTCGTTCTGGATGCCTGCATAAAATGCAAGTTCACGGATTGCGTGGAAGTCTGCCCCGTCGATTGCTTCTACGAGGGCGAGAACATGCTCGTTATCCATCCCGATGAATGCATCGATTGCGGCGTGTGCGAACCCGAATGCCCGGTGGATGCGATCAAGCCGGACACTGAGCCGGGCCTCGAAAAGTGGCTTGAGCTCAACCGCCAATATTCGGAGAGCTGGCCGAATATCACCGTGAAGAAGCCCTCTCCGCCGGACGCGCACGACTTCGAGAAAGTACTCGGCAAACTCGAGAAGTATTTCTCGCCGAATCCCGGTACGGGGGACTAGCCTGTCATTGCGAATGCGGGCCTGAATCTGCGATGCCGCATTAGGAAAGCCGCGCACGCCGGCTAGCAGCCGGCGCCGTTGAAAGTGAAGCGAAGCAATCCAGGGTTAAGTCTCCGCTGCCGCCGCGCTGGAATGCCACGGCAGCTTAAGCCGCCGTGGCTGAGCGAATGAACGAAGATCGCTAGGACCCGCCTCAAGGCTGCATGCCGTCCTTGTTTCCATTGTTTGAACTTATCGGCATTGCTTTGAGGCCAAGCTCCGTCGCACGGCATGTCGCCTTTCTGAGACTGGCCAAGAATGTCGATAGATTTGGTCACCACGTCAGAGTACGAAGACAAATCGAAATGCCCGTTCTTCTTCATTTTGGCTATATCTATTGGCCGGAATAATGGGCGTATGTCTGCAGCATATGAAATCGTTTTCCTCGTTTCCGGCTGCATTGCCGGCAGAGCGCCGCCTCCAGTTTCATTCATCTGTTCGCTGGCTAAAGATGGGAGCCCATTCAGTACGCAGGCGGCGAAAACAATTGCGATTTTACGAAACATAATCTTATAGCTTTCGGATCCGGTCTGGCGAAGCGATCCTCGCTAGCCTTGGCGCGATTTCCAGATGGGGAGCCGCGCACACTTTTCCCGAAAGCGTTCTAACCTAATCCCGCTTCTGGAAAATCAGGAAATATTGCCGCGGAAGGAATCGATGCGTCTCCGCGAGCGAGTATCCGGCCGCGTCGAGCTCTTCTATAACTTGTTCCGGCGGAATGCGATGTTGCGGGGGCGGACCGTTCGGCGAATCGGCTTTGAAGTCGACGATTGCAAGCCGCCCTTTGGGACGTAGCGACGATTTCAGCTTGGTAAAATATTCGACCCGGTTTCCGATATGGTGATAGGTGTCGGCCACGAGTATTAGATCGGCGGGCTCGGGGAGATTGGCGGAGTCTGCGCCTGCCTGGATCGGTATAATGTTGGTTAAATGCTCGCGTTGCGCGCGCTCGCCGAGGTAGCGCACCATGTCCGGCTCCACGTCGGCCGCAAATACTTTGCCTTCGGGCACGTGCTTGGCGATCCTCACGCTAAAATATCCGGTGCCCGCGCCGAGGTCTGCAACCTTCATAGCGGGTTCCAAATGAAGGGCGCCCACAACCTCCTCGGGCTTTTGCCACGCGTCACGTTCAGGATTGTCGAATTCTTTCGCCCACTTCTCCGCATCGTCGAACCTGCGATGAAACGCTCCATCGCCATGGGTGCCCATATCATGACTTTCCATATGGTGGTGTTCCGCAGGCATATCGGCTGGGGTCTGAGCGAGAGCCGCGCCGCCTCCCCAGATCAGACCGGCGGCTATGGACAGCATCCAGTGTCTCACTTTGCACCCCTTGTCTACACGTTCGCGTCTTGCTGATCGCAATGAGCTGTACGGCCGGAGATTCCGCACCGCGGCCCCAAACCATGCTGCGGAATTGCAGGACCCCTTCGTTAGAAGCGGACGGCCAGGACGGCATTCAACTGCCAATTCTCGCCGATTTGAGGGCCGTTCAAGTTCTGGTAAAGCGGCGCTCCGGCCTCAATTGCAAGCCGTGTATTTCCGAGCCCGAACTCATGTCCGGCGATCTCGATGCCACCGAACAAATCGATAGTCTCGCCGCCATAATTGGCGGGGTTCGCGCCTTGCATTCCGCCGAAAATTTCAGGGTCCTTGCCATCGATCTTGCCCTGGACCGTGCCCGCGATACGCGCAGTCGCCGTGACACCTGGGATGAATGTGTAGCCAAGCCAGCCCGTTACCTGATGGACGTCGCCCCAGTGGTAACCCTGATCGCTGTCGAGCGCGATGCGCCCGCGATAGGCCGCGCCCCAAGACCACAGGTCCTTGATCGCCGTATAAGTCAGGCCCGGAAGCAGATCGTAAGTCCCGGTTCCAAGCTGCATCCCATAGGTGGCGCGCATCAGCATATAAGACGGGGTGAGCGACATGGGGGTCAGCATATTCATTTGCTCGGTTGTGCTGCCGGTTGGCAGGCTTAAGCCGAGATTGACGTGGATATGATTGACCCCGTCCTCGTATATGCGGAAAAGCCCGGTTACTGACACGTCGCCGAGGCCGTCCGTCGTATAGGTTCGTGTGCCGACCAGCGGCGAAATACCCTGCATGGGCGACTTGTAGTAGGTACTCATGCTCATGTCTTTTTCAGTATAATTACCCATGACCATTATATTTATCGCATTAGTTACACCGTACATGGCCCCGAACATATGCATTTGTCCGTCCATGTCCTCCGGCACCATTCGCAGATATTTCGGACCGCCACCCGATTCGTTAAGCGTGTTAAGAATAGTTGCCGTTGAGACCTTATTCACCCCGATGTAATTACCTTGCACGTTCATATACATGGGCATGTACATCGCCATGCCTTCCCCCTGCCCAACCATCGCCGCGCCCGTTACTCCGGCGGGGATCGTTGCATGAACGTCTCCGCCCTGCGGCGCATCGCCTGCGAGCCCGGGGGTGTCTTTCAGGCCGTCCGGCGCGCTCAAATCGGCGGCATAGCCAGCGCCTGACAGAAATATCGCAGCACCGATAGCAGCAAGGCCGCCCAATCTGCCGCACACGCGCGAAGTGTTCATTTTTTTGCCCCTTACCGTACTCGGACGAAACTCCGGCCAATGCCCTCGAAGACGCTATCCAGCGCCCGCCCCAAGGCCCCACATGCTATATACGCAACAATACAGGAATGGGAACGCCGGGCTCACGCCGGGGCGATGCGAGCGAGCGTCCGTAGCCCGAAAGCATCACTGGCGAACAAGTGCATAATTTGCGGGCGAATGCGCAGTTTCTGTTCAGACTTCAATCCCGCCGCGGGGGAAACTGTTAGGCCGGATGCGGTCGAATACTTCCGCGTCGTCCCGCGCGCGGCTCGCAGCATGAAACACCGCTGGGCCCTTTTTTCATCCCGTGCGCGCTACTGCATGAAATGCCGCTGCACAGACACGGGATGTTAAAAGACGCCACCGCCGAGGGTGAATTCCAGCCCAACAGGCTTCTGCCGGACGAGTGGAATTCTCCCCTTAATGCACCGTGGCTTTCGACAGGAGGTTGATTACCGCCACGCCAGCAACGATGAGCGCTATCCCGATCGCTGCCGGAAGGTCGAGGCTCTGGCCATAAAAGCCCCAGCCTATAATCGAGATGAGGACGATCCCGGCGCCGGACCAGACTGCGTAGGCAACGCCCATCGGGATGCTGTTCAGCGTGAGCGACAGAAAGTAAAAAGCGATGGCGTAGCCGGCCAAGACGAGTCCGGTGGGCGCAGGCTTTGTAAGCCCTTCCGAGGCCTTGAGCGCAGAGGTGGCGAGCACCTCCCCAGAAATAGCGATCGCCAAGTAGACCCACTTCATAACGATGTCCCCGAAAAGCGGTAGCCTGGCAATAAATAGGGAAAATGGTTGTTGCGCAAGGGCTGCGCCGCAGGCTTAGGCCGCGCGGCGTTCCGCAAGCGTTGCGGCTTTAGCGCGCCCAGTTCCAAGTGCTTGGTTTTGCCTGCCTTTTCCAGACGGATTGGCGGCCTTACCGTAGGTTTTGAACTTCCCAAACACGCGTTTCATCGCCCCTGCGCAGAGCAGGACCGGCGCGCCCGTGGAACGCGCCGTAATATATTGCGCAGCGATGCCGTAAAAGACATTGCTCCGGCGGAGCGCCGCGCTTGCCTTATGCTTAGCGGCCGCCGCCGCTGGTAAGCAGGACGCTAGATGGCGCTTTTGTCTTACCCGTACCATTAGCGCTGCCTTCCGACGAGGGATTCGGGACGCTGGAAGCCGCAGCAGTGATGAAGATCACGAACTCGGCCAAACGTTCCGGCTGATCTCCATCGACGTACAAGGCGTAGTGACCGTAAAGCCCGAGATAGATGTCCTTTTCATGATTGGGGGCTGGATTAGAATGCCCGCGGCTTGCTCCCGGCAACGCCTCCCAAAGCAACCAGCGCCCATAACCGTGCTTCGGAAGCAATCTGCGGTTGATTGTCAAACACGTTTTGCCGTTTTTACTCATGAGCGAGGATGCCGCGGTTCCGCTCTTGCTGCTAGCAGATTGTTTACCGAGCCCCTTCAACTCGAGCCGTCGCAGCGTACGAGGCCTTGCTGCACCATAGCCTCCCTCGCAAGTGCCAGGCACTGCTCGAATTGCTGTGACCGACACCGTCCCATCGTCTCCATCGCAAACTTGCGGATAGTCTGGGTCCGGTGACGCGCTTGCGGTATTTACCCCGCACAGAACGCAATTGGAGCCTATCATGCTATTAGTATCGATAGACAAGCCCGGCGATGCGGCGCCCCCATTCGTTCCGCCATTCGCCGGAGCATAGGCAAGAGGATAGTCGAGCAGCAATGCGAGTTGCGCGTGCGGGCAATCGTTCCCGTCGACGGCAAATCGATAGAGGTCATACAGGCGCCGCAACACATCCGGATCGCCGATCGTATCGATACCCCAACTTTGGTTTGCTGTATTTCCTCCCGTAAGCGAAAGGCTTTTACCGCTGCTTGTACCCACCACAGTATTGGTTGCACTCGATGTAGCGCCTGGGCTTAATCCTTTCAGGACGGTAGCCGTTGCAGCGACGGTTTTAGAGATCGGATCCGTGAAGGATGTGTTCACTGAATTTTCAGTGCTGACTTGGCCCTGACCGAACACAACTTGAGCGGGAATCGCTGCTTTGCTATCGATAAATTCCGCCAAATTGTGCAGGACCTGCTCCCTTGCCAATTGGCTTGTGGTAGACGCTACGTCCAGCACGTTGTAGGTTAACTGTGTGCTGGCGCACCCGCAAAGCAACAGACTGCACACCCACACAACGCGTTTCACCGGCCGCCCCCAAAATTCATGACTCTAAGCTAAGCGAGGCATCTTAGGAGCTACGGAATAAATCGCACAAGTGCGCGAGCGCCACAGTAATAAGTAATAACCCCGCAGTTGAGGGAGTAGAAAACATAAGCACAATCAGCGGTTGTGTGCAGGATAAGCAAGACATAAGGGGAGATCGGCACCGGCTTTACTATGTTCACCCTTGCGCGCCTGCTGGCGCGCGGCGATCCGAAGACTCCCCGTCCGCACCCGCTTGCGGATGCGGACACTCTAAGTTGCAAGCTCGCCGAGACGAGCTTGCCAGAAGAGGGCTGGGGTAAGGGGGCCTGCGGCGGTTTCCGCTTAATAGGACAGGCGCTAAGTTGAAGGCTTGGCGCGCCGCGTTTTGGGCGGATTGGCAGCCTTGCCGTAAGTTTTGAAGTTCTCGATGACCCGCTGCATCTCGTCTGCCGGAAGCAAGACTGGCTCGCCTATGGACCGCGCGGTCACATATTGCGCGGCGAGCACCTCGACCTCTCCGGCGAGTTCGAGCGCGTCTTCAAGCGTTGTGCCAATCGCGATTTGTCCGTGATTGGCGAGAAGGCAAGCATTGCGGGATTTAAGCGCCGCCGCCGCATGCTTCGCAAGCTCCGGCGTGCCATAGGTCGCGTAGGGAGTCAGCGGGATATCGGCGCCGCCGGCCTTGGCGGCCATGTAGTGGAACGAAGGGATCGCCAGATGCGCACAGGCGAGCGCGGTGGCGAAGCGCGAATGGCAATGCACCACGGCGCCGATGCCCGGCCGCGCCTCGTAAATGGCCTTATGGAAACGCCATTCGCTCGACGGCGTCTTTCCCTTCGCTGCCCATTTGCCAGAGGCATCGACGAAAACCACGTCGGTTTTAGCGTCCATCGCCTCCGCGGGGATGCCGGATGCGGTGATGAGCATCCCATCCTTCCAGCGCACCGAGATATTGCCTGAGCGTCCCGGGCTTAAGCCCAGCGCCTGCATCTTCCGCGCCGCGGCTACGATGGCCTCGCGGATGGCGCCTTTACGCTGCTGCGGCATTGCCGGCCATCTCAGGGTAAAGGGCGCCCAGGCCTTCGCGGCTCGCCGGCGCAATCCCGCGCTCGGTCATGAGGCCGGTGATGAGCCTCGCCGGCGTCACATCGAAAGCGGGGTTGGCGGCATGGCTCCCAGGCGCGGCGACCTGCACCGTTACGATCTCGCCGCTTTCGGCAAGCCCCGTCATATGCGTGACCTCGCGGGCGCTGCGCTCCTCGATCGGAATATCGCGCACGCCATCCGAGATCGACCAGTCGACGGTTGAGCCCGGCAGCGCTACATAGAGCGGCACGCCATTGTCCTTCGCCGCCAGCGCCTTGAGATAGGTCCCGATCTTGTTCGCCGCATCGCCGGTAGCCGTGAGCCGGTCGCAGCCCACGATGCACAGATCCACTTGCCCGTGCTGCATCAAATGCCCGCCCGCATTGTCGGCAATAACCGTGTGCGGCACGCCGTGCGCGCCAAGCTCGAACGCGGTCAGCGCGGCGCCCTGATTGCGCGGGCGCGTTTCGTCCACCCAGACATGCACGGGCACGCCCGCATTTTGCGCGTGATAGATGGGCGAGAGCGCTGTGCCCCAATCGACGCAGGCGAGCCAGCCCGCATTGCAATGGGTAAGCACGTTCACCGGCCCATTTTTGCGCGCGGCGATATCTGCGATCACCTTCTGTCCGTGAAGGCCGATCGACCGGCAGGTTGCCACATCCTCGTCCGCGAGCTGGCCGGCTTTGACGTAGGCGGCCGCCACGCGCTCCAAGGGCGGAACCGGCTTCAGCGCCTTTTTCATCTCGTTGAGCGCCCAATTCAGATTGACCGCCGTCGGGCGCGTCGCAGCGAGCGTCGCACAGGCCCGCTCCAGCCCGCTATCCGAGGCATCGGCCCGGAGCGCCAGGCAAACCCCATAAGCCGCGGTTACGCCGATCAGCGGCGCGCCGCGCACTTGCATCGTCTGGATCGCAGCTGCCGCATCGGCGAGCGTTTCGAGCCATACGGTCTCGAACTCGTGTGGCAGCCGCGTTTGATCGATAATGCAAACGGCCGCTCCACCCTCGTCGCGCCAGATGGTCCGGTAGTGTATCCCGCCGATTTTCATGGTCTTCCTCGCTCGCCGCTGCCGGCCGCATTATTCTTTGTCATTGCGAGCCCCGGCTCGTAGGATCGCTACGGCGGCTTAGCCGCCTCCCGATGACGAATTTCGTTAAAACTTCCGCGCGACGACGAACTCCGCGGCCTTCGCCAAAATTTCGTCATGCGGCTTGAAGGGGACAAGCGCGGCCAGCGCCTCTTCCTTCAGCTCTTCGAGCTTGGCGTGCGCCGCTTCGATGCCGAACAGCGAGACGAGCGTGCCTTTGCCGGCCTCCTGGTCCTTGCCGGTCGCCTTGCCGATAAGGGCCGCATCGCCTTCCACGTCGAGCAGATCGTCGGCGAGCTGGAACGCGGCGCCGAGCGCATCGCCATAGGCGCGCAGGGCCGCGAGGTTCGCATCCGAGGTCTCGCCCAGCAGCCCGCCCGCCACACAGCCGAAGGTGATGAGCGCGCCCGTCTTCATCCGCTGCAGAAGCCGAATCTCGGCCTCGCTCAAACTCTTTCCGGGCGCTTCGAGGTCGTACATTTGCCCGCCCGCCATTCCGGCCGCGCCGCTCGCGCGCGCCAGCGCCAGGCCGAGGGCTGCTCTAACAGCGGGGTTAGGATGTGTATCCGGCGCCGCGACGATCTCGAAGGCGAGCGTCAAAAGCCCGTCGCCCGCCAAAATCGCGGTCGCCTCGTCGAAAGCCTTGTGCACCGTCGGCCGGCCACGCCGCAGATCGTCGTCGTCCATGGCGGGCAGATCGTCGTGGATCAGCGAATAGCAGTGCACGCATTCGAGCGCGGCGGCCGCATTCAGCGCCTGCTCCACGGGCACGCCGAACAGCGCGGCGCTTTCGATCACGAGAAACGGCCGGAACCGCTTTCCGCCGCCAAGCGCGCCATAGCGCATCGCTTCGAGGAGGCGCGGCGCAGCGCCGCCCAGCCGCGCTTGGCTTAGCCAATCGTCAAGATGGCGTTCGAGACGGCTTGCATGGGCTTCCAGGCGTTCTGTAAAGGTCATGGCGGACAAATGAATCTTGAAGCGGTTGAACAAAGTTGCGCCCGCACCATGGACTAAGTGAGTTATAGGCTCAAGCGAGTTTTGTGAGCGCGTCATGACAGAAACAGTAACCCGGATTTCAGAGGCCCCGGCCACACCGGCCGCGGCGCGCTTTACGCCCGGCCGCATCTTGCGCTGGGCCGCCATGGGCCTCACCGTTTTGTTCTTCGCGCCCTATTACCTGACCTGCCTTTACATTTTGGTGGACCCGCCCGTCTCGGCACTGATGGCGCGGCAGGCGCTTTTAGGGCACCGGATCGATTACGAATGGCGCGACCTTGGCCAAATCTCGCCCGCGCTCGTCGCCCAAGTGATCGCCGCCGAGGATGGACGCTTCTGCCAGCATTCGGGCGTAGACTTAAGCGCGCTCGATGCCGCCGCCGATGCCTTCGCGCTAGGCCGGGCGAAAGGCGGGGGCAGCACGATCCCGATGCAAACCGCGAAAAACCTGTTCCTGTGGAACAAGCCTGCATTTTTGCGCAAACCCTTGGAGATCCCGCTCGCCGCTTACATGGATTTGGTGCTCGGCAAGCGCCGCGTCATGGAAATCTACCTCAACATTGTGGAATGGGCGCCAGGCGTCTATGGCGCGGAAGCCGCCGCGCAGCACCATTTCGGCAAATCCGCCGGCGAGCTTTCCGCGCAAGAGGCGGCCCAGCTCGCAGCCGCCCTGCCGAACCCCAAACGCCGCAATGCAGGCCGGCCCGGCCCGCGCGTCTTTGCGCTGGCGAAGAAGCTCAAAGCGCGCGCTGCGGCGCAACGCGCGGGCGCTTGGTGCGTGCTCGGCCGCGAGGAAGAGGAGCCGGAGGGGTATTTCGATGAGTGAGAACAAAGCGCGTAATGAATGAGGGGCATTACCCCTCACCCCAGCCCTCTCCCGCAAGGGGAGAGGGAGTCCGCTTCGGCGTGCAACAGCGTCCCTTCTCCCCTTGCGGGAGAAGGACAGGATGGAGGGTAAAAGCCAGGGATTGCGCGTCTCGCCAAAACGCGGCACCGCGGGAAGCGCTTCGGCGCCCAGTGACATCGCGGAAAGCGCCTTGGCGCTTATCCGCGATCTTCCCTATGCAAGCTGCAAGATGCCGGATACCGGCTGAATAGTTCGTGGCCGTCACCCCGGAAAGCGCCTCGCGCTTATCCGGGGTCTTGCAGCATTTCCGGCTTCGATATTTGGCAAGATCCCGGATAGCCGCATGCGGCTTCCGGGATGACAACAGAGGCCGGCGAACTATTCAGCCGGTATCCGGCATGACACCTTAGTGAGCCCGCCGCTACCCGCCGTGCGCGGGCGCGATCATCGCCTGGATCTTCGCCAGAATATCCACGCCGAACGGACAAGCCTTGCGGGCCTGCCGGTCCATATGCACGGCGGTCAGCTCGCAAACCGCGGCGACCTCGCCCGTCTCCGCGTTGCGCATCTCGTGCACGAAGCGGATGACCTTCTCGCGCACCTCGAGCACGCGGCTCCGCACCTCGACGATATCGCCGGGCAAAAGCTCCTGCTTGTAAGCGATGTTCTGCTGCACTGCCGCCATGCCGCGATGCTGCTCGCGCAAATAGGACGGCCCGATGCCCACGGCCGCAAACAGGTTCCAGGTCGCCTCGTCGAACTTGCCCACATACCACATGACGTTCATGTGCCCGACATGATCGCATTGCCAGGGATAGGTGGTACCGCGATAGGTCACGATCTCTGTCATTGGGCATCCCTCCGCGCCGCCTTTCGCCGAGACTACGGGGCTTTGCCGTTCTGGGCAATGGGCCGGAAGGCAGGCGCCGTCAAGTTCACGTCTTGCCGTCAGCCCGCAAAAGTGCTTAGGCTTCTTACGCGCGTCGAAGGGCGGAGGCGATTGTGGGCACACTCGTTGCCGGTTGGGGTCGAAACCGGGCTTGCCAGATTTTCCGTGGTTCCACGCCCACCGGGTCGGCTTCGAGATCCTAATGCGGTCTTCGGCGTTCGCCTCGTTGCCACCCTCCTACAGGGGAAAGAACTCATTGCGCAGCCGCCACACCGCCTCGAAGTCTAGCTTCTCGCCCTCGAAAACGATCTGACGGCTGGTCTTATCCCGCCCTTTCAAATACCGGGTCAGGTTCATCCACCGAATCGTCTCTTCAGCGTCACGGATCACCAAATAGACGTCCACCGGCTGGCTCACCCAGTATTCGAGGTGACGGGAGTCTTTCACGTCGAACACGTCTTTGCTGTCGCTCTTGCGCTTGCGCAGATGCGACGCGCCGCTTTTGAGTTGCACATATATCTTTTTGCCACTAGGCCTGCCGCTATTGTCCTTGAACTCAACCTCACCATCGATGCCGTAGTCGAATTTCGTCAACTCCCGGAAGATCTGGTTCGCCTCGCCGCAGATGGCTTGCATGTGCCCTGTCAGGATTTGTTCCAGGGCCTGGGGATCAAGTTCCTGCGTGGCCCGCTCGTCCATTGCCACCATTTCCCGCGCCACCAGGTCCGATCCGGGGCATTCCTCGATATCATCCTTAAAGGGTACGCGCTCGTCGCACTTCACGCAGTAGGTGAAATCCTTGCCGGCCTGCGACGCGGCCCTCTCAGTGTTTTCCATCTGCTCGGCTCTGGCGAAACCAGCTCCCCTTACGAAACCGATCTCAACGTCGCGCAACATCCCATCGAGGCGTTGGCCGAAAACCGCGCGGTACTGGTGAACGAGCCGCTGACGATCCTGCGGAAAATTGTTTGGCGGAACAACTCCGAGAAGCGAATTACCAAGATTTTCTAAATGAGGACGGGCCCAACCCACAATTTCCGCAGGCGGCCTCTGCATGCGCCCGATATAGTCGAGGAGAATCGTCGAGGCCTGTGTTATCGCTTCCTTGTGTAGATCATCGGCCACCTTTATGGCCGTGACCACGACCCGGCTGCTGTGGAGTGCGCCGGCCTTGACAGCGTCCGATTTGATGAGATTACACTGCTCCATCAGCTTGTAACGGTGATCATGCATCAGGAACGAGAGCGCGCGGTCGAGATCGCCTTTGATCGGCTGTTCAAAAGTCATTCGAGCCTCGAAATCGTCCAGCCGGACACGTTGTAAGGTCGCCCTATCTCGGCAAGCGTCTCGTCGCGATGATCGCGCCGCCGAATCGCCTCGCGCTTCGCGTCATTTTTGCACAAAAAAAGCCCTTTTTATCAATACTCTAATTTTTATGCAGAATTCTTGGATTTTGCATAGGGCACGCGTCATTAAGCTCCGAAAGTCTCGCGCTAGGCGAGTCCATGTCGCTTGGCCATTGCTTCGATATCCATTTTTTCAAGCCGACGCACTTCTACAAGCGTTGTCGCGAATTCTTCGATGAACGGCACGTTCAGCCGCTCCGATAGCGCTTGGCCCCGTGTCATGAACTCTCGGTCATCGTCGGCAGGCCAGCAGCCATTCACCTGCTCCCGATTTTCACCGAAGTAATTGATCTTATCCGCACTAGCATTTTGCCCAATCGCCTCCTGCATAAAAGCTTTTTCCGTCACCGGCTCACCGTGTGCATCGACCAACCGATTCTGGTGATAGAGCCATACCTCAGCGGCATAACCAGAGGCTGCGACATTCTCCCTCGCCCTGCCGCTGAACGCAGGAGTCCTAGTTTTCGCAGAAGGTTCAGGATCGCTGTAAATCTCTACGAACTCAGGCACCGCGCCATTCTTTAGAATCTCAAGGACGTGCCCAGCCTCATGAAGACAGACGAGTTCATCCGACTTGGGGCTGTGGCGGATCAAATGGGGCAGTTTGCCAGTCATTGCTTTTTAGCTCCTTGAATTCCGACCACCTCCGCGAACGGGCACACAATATCGCGCCTGGGACCTTCAATCCAGAAACGGGTTAGTCAGAATCCAAAAAATCCCTTACCGGGCTGTGGGGTCAATATTCGATATGCCGATCTAATTCACTGATTTCGCCACGCCAGATCACTCCCTCCCTTATCCTGATCAATGCGTCTTTGATGCTCGTTCTGACAAGACTTTTGATCTGGGCTTTTGCCCACCTTCACCGTCTGACTTAATCTGGGTTAGTCCGCAATGGAATCTCAAGGCGGGCGTCCCGATCTAACAAAGTTTTTGATGCGGGCTGGTCAGCTTTCGGCCTGCTGCGACCTTTCCCGTAGGGGAAGCGCCCCAGGGCGGCGTAGGAATTTCGT
The DNA here is from genome assembly GCA_052144215.1 of Rhodomicrobium sp. Lineage (GTDB taxonomy): Bacteria > Pseudomonadota > Alphaproteobacteria > Rhizobiales > Rhodomicrobiaceae > Rhodomicrobium. The sequence continues at coordinate 3,443 of JBKQQS010000086.1, read as the reverse complement.
AGCACCGCGGCGTGGTTAATGCCGGCGTGGTAAACGGGGGTGGATTTGAATATCTCCCCGCCGCAAAAACCGCGATTTTTCGCGATTTCACCCCAAAAAGTGGATTCCAAAAAGTCCGTTAAATATATTTGCGGTTTAAAATTAACCATAAAGGGGGGCCGGCGGCTTGCGGAGGCGCGCCGCTTCTGTGGAATTTACAGCGCACTATCAATGTGTTGGCACGCTTAACGCTTTGGCAAGGCGCTTTCCGGCAAGGTTGCGCCTTAAGAAAGCAGCGCGCGGTGCACTGAGCAATCATGGTTTTGTACGCGATAAGTAGGCAGGTTTGGGGTGACAAATTAAGCGGTCAGGAACCCCTCCACCAGCACCGCGACGGCGTCCGGCTCGTCGTGGTGCAGATTGTGGCCGGCGCCCGCGATGCGCTCGAAGCGCGCGCCAGGAATGGCGGCAGCGCGCGCGGCGAGCCCATCCGGCTCCTCGGCCAGCGCCGCGGGGACGGGCCGCTCCGAGGCGATAAACAGCGCCGGCGCGCGCACCTCGGCGAGGCAGGCGGCCCATTCGGCCTTCCTGTGCAGCGTGGCGAAGGGGGCGCGGTGGCGCGGATCGAAGGCCCAGACGAAGCGGCCATCGCCCGTGCGCTCGCTGAGTTCGGAGGCGAGGAAGAGCGACTTCGCCTCGTCGAGCCGCTTGTTCGCCTCGCGCAGCCGCGCCGCCATTTCAGCAACGCTCCCGTAAGCTTTGTGCGGGGGCAGCGTATCGCGCCAGCCGCCGAGCCAGCGCCTAAGCTGCGCCGGCGCCGCCTGCGGCCCAAGGTCCGGCAGGCCGAAGCCGTCGAGCGAAACGAGCCGCGATACGCGCTCGGGGCGAAGGCCGGCATAGGTGCACGCGGCGTTGCCGCCGAGGCTGTGGCCCACAAGCGGCACGGGCCGGCCGGGGAAAAGCTGCTCCAGGATGGCGTCGAGATCGGCGAGGTAATCCGGAAACCAGTAGCCCTGCGGCGCATACTCGCTCTTGCCATGGCCCCGCCAATCGGGCGCCACGATCCGCCAATCGCGCGCGAAGCGATCCACCATGAATTGGAACGTCGCCGAAGCGTCGCGTCCGCCATGCAGCAGCACCAGCGGCCCGGCCGCCTCCGGCCCCCAGCAGCGGATATGCGCGCGAAGCCCCCGCACGGTGAGGAAGCGGCTTCTTGAAATTTTACGCGGCTGATACATCCCCGGCAGCTCCAAAATTACGAATTATCGAAAAAGCATGGGATGCGCGAGAGCGGCGAAAGGATTAAATAACCGCTACTTTCGTAGCAGCTTTTCAGGACTGTGAGTCATACCCATGCTTCACGATCTCAAGGCCGGCTACAACCGGCACGAGGAGCCAAGCTTCCTCGACAAGCTTCCAGACTCCGTCCAGCTAGCCGCTTTGGGGTTACTGGCGCTGCTGTTTTCCACCGCGCTTATGTGGGCCTCGCTCAAGTTTGGCGAGGTTTCTGCGGTGAGCGAGCCGGCGGCCTATTTCCCTTGGGTGCCGCCGGCACCGCAGTAATATAGAGCGCGCTACGCCTTCCGCGCGTCGAGCGCCGCAAACACGAGCGTGCACCCTGTGAAGAGGAGGCTGATGCCGACGTAAAGGCCGAGAATGTACTCGCTCGTCTGCGGCCAGCCCGCGATCACAAGTCCGGCGAGCGCAAGATCGATAAGCCCGCCGAGCAGCACCCACACCCAGCGTCCGGTGTCGCCCTTGATCGCGAACGCGAACATGAAGCTCGCAATGCCATGCACGATGAAATAGGCCGTCAGCAGCATGGTGAGCGTGATGGCGCCTTGGAGCGGAAACAGCGCGATGATAAGGCCGACGCATGCGGCGAGGATCGCGAGCAAAAGCGAGGGCAGGTAGCCTGGGGCATGCGGCGCGCGGACGAGCGCGATGCCTCTGAACACGCCCGCAAAAAATAGCAGCCAGCCGAAGAAGGCCGTAAACGCCACCGAGGCGAAGACCGGCACTGCAATCGCCAAGGCGCCCAAAATGGCGAGCAAGATGCCTTCCACCACGAACATCTGCCAGTGTTCCTTCAGGCCGCGGCGCACGGCGCCGGCCAGTTCCTCTTCGTCGATGCCGGTCAAATTCATGATCGTCTCCTTTTTGCGCGAGGCTCCGCACCGAGCGTCTATGAAACAACTACATGAGCATGTTGTGCCGTAGTATGACAGTTGGAAGGGCGGATGCGCGAGGGAGACGGCAACGAGCGTTAACGCCACGCTTATAAAGCGCCCTCACCCTGTCCTTCTCCCGCGAGGGGTGAAGGGGTAGTTTAGATCGTGCGCCCGCCGTCCACCTCCAACACCACACCCGTTACGAATTCCGCCTCGTCCGATGCAAGGAACAGCGCGGCGTTCGCGATATCCTTGGGCTCCGACATCCGCCCCAGCGGAATGGTGGCGACGAACTTCGCGCGGTTCTCCGGCGTGTCCGGCAGCCCCATGAACTGCGTGAGCAGCCCCGTGACCCCCATCACCGGCGCGATGCAATTCACGCGGATCTTCTGCGGCGCCAGCTCTACCGCCATCGAGCGCGACATCAAATTCACCGCGCCCTTCGAACCATTGTACCAGGTGAGCCCCGGCCGCGGCCTGATCCCCGCTGTCGAACCGATATTGATAATCACCCCGCCGCCCGCCTTCGCCAGCACCGGCACGGCCGCGAATGCCATGTGATAGATCGACTTCACATTGATCGCAAAGACGCGGTCGAACTCTTCCTCGTTCACCTCCAGCATGGGCCGGTTCTTGTGGCTCCAGCCCGCATTGTTCACCACGATGCCGAGCCCTCCAAATGCCTCCAGCGTCTTGGCCACCGCCGCATCGAGATCGGCGCGCTTGGTCACATCGGCCGCAATCGCAATCGCCGCCGGCCCGATTCCCGCAGCGACCTGCGCCGCGCCGTCCGCGTTGATGTCGAGCACCGCAACCTTCGCGCCCTCCCGCGCATAAACCCGCGCGATCTCCGCGCCGAAGCCCGACGCCGCTCCCGTGACGATGGCAACTTTATTAGCTAGGCGCATGGTTCCTCCGTTCGGTTTTGCGGATGACGCCGCAAAAAGTTTGCGTGCTGTTTACTATTTTGTGGAACCCGATTTTGCCTTGCCGCCGGTCTCTATTCAAGGTGAGATCATAGACGAAAGCGCCTTGCCATCCGCTTAATTTGCGCTAAGTTATTGATATTGCAAAGGTAACGCCGGATGCGCCCCGCAAAGCCCGCCGGATGCGGCAGCGTGCCGTTGCCACCGCAGGTTTGGATCTACGGTTAACGCGCGCAATAATCCTGGGCTATGCAGTTAACTCCCGTGCCTCTAGATGTTGTGTGTTAGGGTCTTGGCTGGCAGCGGCTCGCTTTGCAGCGCGCCTTCGACCAGCCGGTAAAACAGCTTGCCTCGCGAGCGGGAGGTC
>JBKQQS010000085.1:0-58765 GCA_052144215.1 Rhodomicrobium sp. | reverse complement strand
TCAGATACTCCAAACACGCGTCTTCGCTCGGGAACATATCCATGAAATCGGCCATGTCCGCAGGATACTGCTTCATGCCTCAAACTACTATATCTAGAGGCACGGGAGTCAACTGCATAGCCCAGGATTGTTGCGCGTGTTAATTATGAAAGCCAATCTTGGCGTGCATCGCGATGTTGCTGCAACCCGGCTCCCTCCCGTGCTTCGGGTGTATTTTATCGCGTATTATCAGCGCGTTATTCGCGCCTTCTGGCGTCTTAGCACATCGGTAAGGGGCATCGCGTATGATTGCATTTTATGAAAACGCCTTCGAGGCGGCTCCGCGCGCCATCTTCCGGCTTGATCCCGATCAAGGCGCCCCGCCGACCAAGGCTTAGTTTGTAAATTTGAAAATTCGCAGGAGGCAGCCATGGTCCGGGTTATTGCTATCGCACTTCTCATGGCGGCCTTATCTTCGGGGGCGCGCGCGCAGGAAGGCGACGCGGATGCCGGCCTCGCCTACGCGCTGGGCGTCTGCGGGCAGTGCCACGCCGTCCGCGAGGGCGCCACGATCTCGCCCAAACCCAAAGCCCCGCCCTTCAGTTACATCGCCGGCACGCCCGGGATGACGGGTGCGGCATTGCTTGTGATCTTGCAGACGCCGCATCAGGAGATGCCGGACCTGATCCTTACCGCGAAGGAAAAGGCCGATGTGGTGGCCTATATTCTTAGCTTGAAGCGTTAAGCGCGGTAACCAAGCGCAGGCCGGCAGCTTTCAAGCATTGCTATTGCCGCCGGGAAAAGCTAAATATCGGGTTCGCCGAGTCGGGGCGTAGCGCAGGCTGGTAGCGCATCTGGTTTGGGACCAGAGGGTCGGGAGTTCGAATCTCTCCGCCCCGACCAATAAAATCAAAGACTTAGGCCTTGCGGCAAAAGCGATAGCGCCTATGCGCCCGGGCCGAGCGCCTCGATGCACGCGGGCTCGTTATACTGCGGCGCGTTCATCCTTGGCGAAACGGCGGTCACTTGCACCGCTGCGCCAATACAAGGATCGCAGACCGGGTCTGCGCCCGAAAGCCAAGCCTCGAAGCTCTGCGGCGCTAACATCGCCGGCATGCGGCTATGAAGCTCGCGAATGCCATCGCACGCCGCCGTTGTAAGGATCGTGAAACTGAGCATGCCATCCGTCCAGCGCTCCCAAAGCCCGGCGAAGGTCAAGGGCTGGCGGTCCTTGCGGGCGATGTAAAACGGCATTTTTGCCGGTTTCGCGCGGCCGGGCACCGCGATCTCGCGCCACTCGTAGAAGCCGCTCGCCGGAACAAGGCACCGCCGCGATTTCCACGCGTTGCGGAAGGCCGGTTTCGTCTGTGCGGTCTCAAGCCTCGCGTTGATCGTTCGATTGCCGATTTTGAGGTCCTTGGCCCATGCCGGCACAAGCCCCCAGCGCATAGTCCGGTATATCCGGCCGCCCTCCTCCGGCAAGATCACGCCCGCATCCTGTGTGGGCGCGATGTTCCAGGACGGCCGCAAATTAGGCGTGAGCGGATTGGTCAGGTTGTAAAGGTTATAAAGCTCCTCCCAGGTGAAGAGCTGAGTGAACCGGCCGCACATTCGAACTCCTTGCCGCAGCTATATAGGCACTGCCGGGAGTTTCCGGAATGCGCGGCAGACCCGGCTCACTCCTCCGGTGGGCGCTGCTGTGTCAGATTGATCAATACGTCCTGTCCATACACCGCCGATTTCGCGCCGCCGGCCGCGATGGTGACCATAAGGAGCTCCTCGCTGGGAAATTTGCGCCACTTCGCCACCCAGTGCAGCTCATCGCTGTCGACGCCGGCCCCCTCAGGGAAGCCCTTATCCTTGTGGAACTTGTCGAACCCGATCAGTTGGCTAATGCCCGGCGCGACATAGGGAACGCTGCCGCCGTTTTTCACATCGGCCACGATCTTGGCTTGCGCCGATTCAACGCTCCCCTCGTAAAGCTCGCGGAAAAGAAAGGCTGTGTTGCACGCTTTACCCATGGCGCTGCCTTTTGAGGCGAGGTCCTTCTCGTTAAGTTCGATGAGATCGTGAGCAGGCGTGCGATAGCCGGCGTTGAAGGTTTGGATTGCGGCGGATTCCGCCATCCGGTGCCACTCGGCCCGCTCCTTGGCCTTATCCTTGCGCCCGCCATGCGCCAGAGCGTTGGAAAGGTGGGAATTCATATCGCGTTCCGCGCGCTTTAGGTAGCTCTCGATATCGTCGAGACGTTTGCGCCAGGCCCAGAACCGCCTGACGCCGAGAGCGAGTGCAAAAATAGCGAAGAATAACAGGATCGCGAAAACGAAAATGCCGCCGGTCTCTTCGCTCAGCGGCAGATCGGGGCGCTTATGAAGAAAATTGTCTGCCGCGATGGGGATGGCAATCATCGTAGCGAAAATGAGAATTGCCTTTAACGCTTTGAGCATGCGCCGCGTCTCCCTCAAGCCAGCCCCGCTACGGCCGGTCATAAGTCTTGCCTACCATCGTAAGAAGCGGTGGGTTTGAAACAAAGTGTAATTGAATTCATGGTTTATTAAAAGCGTGCGGTTCGCGGTTTAATAGCTTGCCTCCCCGTTCAAGCGGATTTCTAGCGGCGATCCCCGCGCATTGCGCATGACAGGACGCGTCAGATTCGGTATTCGTGAAGGGCAGGTTACAATTTTGGGGGAAATCATGACACTTAAAGGCGCAGGCCTTCTACTTGCTCTGGCGCTCGTTACAGGCACCGGAGCCGCAGCACTGCCGCTTTCGCACGTGGACGGCCTTTCGGACGGAACCAGCCTCGCCCAGCAGGTTCGTCACCGCTACCGCTGGCACCACTGGCACGGTCATTGGCGGGGTTGCCCTTACTGGTACGAGCGGACGTTCTGGGGTGCTTACCGTCTGCACTCGCCGTGCAGCAACAGATTGACCGAGCACGCATACTAGCGAACGAGTACACGGCGCCGCGCGCTTCAGAGCGGCGCGCGGCGCACTCGTGCGAGGGAATAAAGAGAAGCATTGGAGTGCGGCGCCCTGCTGCCGCTTGCTGTGCATTCCGGTTGGCCGCCTTCGAGGAAGAACGAAGCGCATGCTGTGCAGCCGACTGCCGCTCGTCTTAAGCCGTCCAGATCTAAACCTTCGGCAAAACGATAAGCCGCTCGACGGGCTTGCCCTCGCCGAGATGCGAAGCGGCGATCTCGTCTATATCCTCAGCCGTCTTGGGCGCATACCAGATACCCTCGGGATAAACCACGGCAACGGGGCCGGCTTGGCAAAAGCCCATGCATCCCGTTACGGTCATCGCGATCTGCGGATTGCCCAAAGCCTGCACCTTCGCGCCAAGCCGCTCGACGAGCGGTATTGCTCCTGCCGCGCTGCAGCTTCCGCGCGGATGCTGGGGCGGTCGGTGCTGGCCGCAGATAAAGACATGATGTGTGAAGACCATCGGAAGGTCGAGGGACATTGCTTTCTCCTGTGGATTGGAATCGCTGGACGGCCTGGAAGCCGCGAAGCAAGGATCGTACCGGAATGGCAAGCCCCCTAAGTTGCGGATGTGACGGATGTTTTGGGAATGACGGCGTTCAGGCGCACGTCTGACAAGGGGCATTTCGATGTAGGATTTCAGCCAAATATATTACGATGGCCCCACGGCAGCTTAAACCGTCTCGCTATTAGTGCCCATCTAAGCGAAGGCGCTCCACATTCGACGGCCCGGCATCGCCTTCTGGCCATTCGAAGCAAATCCGCCACTGTCTGTTGATAGGAATGCTGTATTGCGTCTTACGATCCCCCTTTCAGCACCTCAAGGTTATTGCTGCGCAGCGCCCGAAGATCGTCGAGGCTCGTTGCAGCATCGAGAATGTCCAGGCGCTTATAGGTTTGCTTTTCGATGGCTTGAAAAGCGGGGACGCGCCGTAAATTCGCAAACTCTGCGTCAAGCCTGCCAAAGATAGGCAAGCGGAGCGCCCTCGGCGATTATCACGCGTCCGCCCTCGAGCCGGGCCGCGCCGCTTGCCACGAGCCGCAGCGCGAGCGGATAGAGCCGGTGCTCCATGGCCAAAATACGCGCGGACAGCGCGTCCTCATCGTCGCCGGGCAAAACCGGCACCGCGCCTTGCGCGATGATCGGCCCCGCATCCATCTCCTCGCTGACGAAATGCACGCTCGCGCCCGCGATGCGCACGCCAGCTTCGAGCGCTTGGGCCTGCGGGTGAAGGCCGCGGAACGCGGGCAGCAGCGAGGGGTGGATGTTGAGCTGGCGGCCGCACCATTCGCGCACGAACGAGGCCGAATGCAGCCGCATGAAGCCCGCATTGCAGATGAGGTCCACGCGCGCCTCTTTCAGCGCCTGGGTGAGCGCCGCGTCGAACGCCTCGCGGGACTTGAAGGGCCTGTGATCGATGACGGCCGTCCCGATCCCGGCTTCGCGCGCACGCACCAGCCCCAAAGCGTCCGCCTTGTTGGAGATCACGAGCACCATGTCTGCTGGGAAGCCCTCCTCGCGCGCCGCCTCGATCAGCGAGGCGAGATTGCTGCCGCGCCCGGAGATCAGCACACCCACCCGTTTCTTGCCGCTCATTGGCACGCTCCGAGCACGCCAGCATAGCGGACGAGCGGCTCACCCTCGCGCTTTTCCACAATGCCGATGAGGAAGGCCCGCTCGCCATGGGTGCGAAAGCATTCGCAGACCGCGCTCGCATCGTTCGGCGCAACGATGGCCACGAAGCCGATGCCGCAGTTGAAGGTACGCAGCATCTCGTCCTGTCCCACCTTGCCGGTTTTGGCCAGCCAATCGAACACAGGCTGGCAGGGGATTGCGGCTAAATCGATGTCGAGGCCGAAGCCTTCGGGCAGCACGCGCGGAACGTTGCCCGGCAGGCCACCGCCGGTGATATGCGCGAAGGCTTTTACGAGTCCAGCCCTATGCGCGGCGAGCGCGGCCTTCACATAAATGCGTGTGGGCTCGATGAGCGCCGTGCCCAACGCCCGCGCGGGCTCGAACGGCGCTGGGTCTTGCCAGGAAAGGCCGGCGTCGCGGACAATTTTGCGGACGAGCGAGAAGCCGTTGGAATGAACGCCCGACGAAACCACGCCGATGAGAACATCGCCGCCCTCGATATCCTCCCGGGGCAAGAGCTTGCCGCGCTCGGCCGCGCCCACGCAGAAGCCCGCGAGATCGTAATCGCCTGGGCCGTACATGCCCGGCATCTCGGCGGTCTCGCCGCCGATCAGCGCTGCGCCCGCCTGCCGGCAGCCTTCGGCGATCCCTGCGATCACGCGCGCGGCCACATCGGTGTCGAGCTTGCCGCTGGCGAAATAATCGAGGAAGAACAGCGGCTCGGCCCCTTGCACAACCACATCGTTCGCGCACATCGCCACAAGATCGATGCCGATCGTATCGTGCAGGCCCGTCTCGGCCGCGATCTTGACCTTGGTGCCGACGCCATCGTTCGAGGCGACGAGAATAGGATCGGTGAAGCCCGCGGCCTTCAGATCGAACAGCCCGCCGAAGCCGCCAAGCGCTGCCGTTGTGCCTGGACGCGCGCTCGCCTTGGCGAACGGCTTGATTCTCTCCACGAGTGCGTCTCCGGCATCGATATCGACGCCCGCTTCCTCGTAGGTTCCAGCCGGTTTTGAAGTCATGCTACTTGTCATGAAGCGTCTCTCGGGGGACGGGCAAAGGCTTGCAGCGCCGGGCGCCAGCGATTAAAGAGGGGCTAGCACCGGGCGCAAGTGTACACAAGCGCTTCCGGCCTGACGAGGGGGAGTTCCATCGATGGCGTCAATCGGCGCAGCTAAGTTCCTAATCCGGGCGCTGCCCGTACTTCTTCTCCTTGGAGCGCCGGTCTTTGGACAGCAAAGGCAAGCGAGCGTTTTTACCGTCGCGAATGTAAGGGCCGAGGCCGAGGCGGCCGATTCGGTGGAAGCGAAAAGGCTTGCAACCCGTACCGCCGAGGTGCGTGCGTGGCACTTGCTCGTGTCGCGGCTCACCGATTTCAGGGCGGCGCCGCGCATTCCCGAGATGCCGCCCGAGGGGGTGGAACGGCTCGTTTCGGATATAGACATCAGGGGCGAGGGCGTTTCTGGGACCTCCTATGTTGCGAATTTCGGCGTGACGTTCTCGGAGCGGGCCGTGTCAGCCCTTTTCTCGCGTCACGGCATCGTTCCGATTCTCGACCGCGGGCCCGAAATTCTGATCGTGCCCGTATATATCGAGGACGGTACAGCCAGGACAGGCGACCGCAACTCCTGGCGGAGCGCGTTTTTGGGGCTCGATCTTGTGCACGCCCTCGTTCCTGCGAAGGTGGCGCCCGTGCGCAGCGATCTCAGCGCAGCTATCGCCAACGCTTATATTGCCAATCCGTCGGCCAGTATCGAATCGCTCAAGTCGCAATACCGCACGGCGCAAATCGTTCTCGCGGTCGCAAGCACCGGCGGCGGCAGCGATGTGGTAACGCTAAAGCTCGCCGGAACCGATGCGCTCGGGCTTTTTTCCGTTCAGCGCAAGGTGAAGGCGGAAGAGTCCGCGGACGAGCCCGCGATGCAGGCGGCCGCCCGGCTTGCCTTCGAGACTGTCCAGGAGCGCTGGAAACTGACGCGCGATGCATTCGTCCAAAGCGATAACAGCGCCGCGGAACCCGCCGGAAATGCGGGCTACATGACCGGTGCGGTTGGCTCCATTCAGGTAACAGCGCAGTTTTCCGGCCTTAAAGAGTGGCAGACGATACGGGCGCGCCTGCAAAACCTGCCCGGCGTTCAAAACTGGGATCTTAAATCGGTGAACCCACGCAGCGCGCAGATCAGCTTCGATTTTCCAGGCGGTGCGGGGCGTCTTAGCGCAATGGCGGCGGGGCAGGGCCTTAGCGTGGAAAAAGGGCCGGACGGTCTCATCGTAAAGACGCGTTGATTAGGCGGCCGCTTCCGCTTGAGCATTCGCGGTGCGGGCGGGCGTGTCCGCGTTCGCGGCGGAACGATGGCGTCTGCCCTATATAAGCGGAAACAGCTCAAGACCCCCTCACTCTGTCTCTCTCCCCAAGGAGAGAGAGGACGCCTGAACCATCCTCTCCGCTCGCGGAGAGGGCCGCAGCTTCCCCTTCTCCCCGAGGGGAGAGGAGGGGACTCCGCGGCGATTTCGATAGACCAGGATCGACGCTAGATAGCCAGGCGCGGCGGGGTGGGCTCCAGCCCCGCCAATTGGCAGAGCTTACTGTCCCGGACCGTGGCCACCGCCCATGCCGGGTAGGGAGGGTGCCGCACCGATATCGCGGAACAGCTCTTTTAAGAGGCCTTGGTCGCGGCTATAGGATGGCGTTTCCCTCTTGATGTAGTCGAACACCTTGCCGTCCTTCAAGCCGTAATTGGCAACCTGCGTGACGTGTCCCTTGTTGTCGAAATAAACGGCAATGACCCGCCTATCGGTAACCTCGGGCTTCATGAAGGGCATCGGCTGATTTGCGGTTTGGGAGATGTAATAAAACACAGGGGCACCGCCTGCCGATTGAGTGTCCGGCGTTCCCATGGCGAGTACGACCTGATCCTTGCCCATTCCGGGGTGGACCTGGGCGAGGTCTTCGTCCTGGAACTGATGGCCCTGTTTGATTAGCGTTTGCCCGCATCCCGCCAGAAGTAGGCTGCTAGCGAAAAGAATCGCCGCAGTTGCGCCGCGAAAAGGGCGCTGGATGGTTGCCGGGCCTTCGGTATGCGCCCGCTTAGAGGATTGATTTGACATTCCGCCCCCAAATTTGCTGTCTGCTGTCAGCGCGTCGGCTTTTGACCTAACTTTGCCGCAAGAAGATTGCAACCTTTTCGGATGCGATTAAGGCATTATAAGGTACAGTGGCTGGGTAAGCGCATAACTGGAGTTTAGGCCGAAGGATGTTCCGCTGGTTTGCCGAACGTGCAGCTCGCCGCGAGGCTGCTGAGAAAATATACGATTCGATTGTGGCGCAGTCGCGCAATCCCGTCTTCTACGTGAGATGCGGCGTGCCCGACACCTTGTCGGGCCGCTTCGATATGCTTGTCATCCATATGTTCATAGTGATGCAGAATTTGAAGCTGGGGGCTAACGAAGGAAAGCTTCTCGGCAAGGAAATTATTGAGGCATTCGTGCGCGAGATGGACAGCATGGTCCGCGATCTCGGTATCGCCGACGTTTATGTTGGCCCAGAAGTGCGAAAGATAGCCGATTTGTTTTACCGGCAGCTTGTCGTCTATACGAATGCCGTAGATCAGCGAAATAGGAGCGCACTGGCCGAGGCCATTTGGAAAAGCTTCCAATCCGGCGATGAAACGGCGAACGTCGCTGCTGACGAATTGGCGGCCTACATTTTTCAAGCCATCAGAAACGTTGGCGAGATGCCGCTCAATCTCCTACTCCAAGGGCATCTAAACTTTCCCGAACTTTACGGATTGAAACAAGCCGTCTGATAGGTGTCAGAGGGGTTCATGCACGTAACGCCGCTCCAATGGAGCATCGATATGAAATCGGTTGGGCACGCGCCTGCGGTTTTTGACTATGAGGCGTCAAGCGCGGAGCTGGAAGCCCTCAAGCGCTATGCCGAGGTCGAAGACCTAACGAGCTTTAAGGCGCAGGTGAAGATCGTCCCGCTCGCCGCCGGTAAATACAGAGCGTCGGGAAAGCTTCAGGCGAGCGTTGTTCAATCGAGCGTGGTCAACCTAAGGGCGGTGCCATCTTCGATCGAAGAGAGCTTTTCGGTTGAATACTGGCCCGCTGAATCCATTGAGAATGGGGCCGGGGAGGCCGCGCCGTTCGATGCCGAACCGCCAGAGCCTATCGCCGGCGGGAAGATTCCTGTGGGCGCACTCTTGTGCGAGCTTTTGGCGGTGTCTATCGATCCCTATCCGCGAAATGAGGGCGACTCATTTGAATGGACGCCTCCCCAGCCGGAGACGGAAGCGAAGCCATTTGCCGGGCTGGCGCACTTGAGGGCACACAACCCACCGAAAGACGATTAGATAATGCTGGCTTCCTTGCGGCGGCTCAATATTTTGATTGTCACGTGAAGCCAATTCAGTATGTTCTGCCGGCCGGGCTCCGCGGGCGAGCCCTCATGACGCGGTGCGGGCTTTCGGGTTCTTGAAAATGGGGTCGCCAATCACAATTGCGCTCGACGCGATGGGAGGAGATTTTGGCCCTTCCGTTGTAATCCCAGCCGCAGCGCTTTCGCTTATCCGGCATCCTGACACCCATTACGTCATATTCGGGCGCGAAGAAGCCATCCGCGAGCAGATGTCGGAGAACTCGCCGCTCGCAAGCGTGAGCCGCATCGTTCACACCGACGTCGCCGTGTCCATGCAGGACAAGCCGAGCCAAGCGCTCCGGCACGGGCGCTGGAAAAGCAGCATGTGGCTTGCCCTTCAAGCGGTGAAAAACGGCGAGGCGCAAGCCGCTATCTCTGCCGGCAATACCGGAGCCCTGATGGCGATGGCAAAATTCTGCCTGCGCACGCTGCCCGGAATCGAACGCCCCGTAATTGCGGCGTTGTGGCCGACGCTGACGAGCGAAGCCGTTGTGCTGGACGTCGGAGCCAATGTGGGGGCGGATGCGCGGACGCTTGTCGATTGCGCCAATATGGGGGCTGCGCTCGCGAGAGCGCTGTTCTCGGTGGAGAAGCCGACGGTCGGGCTGCTCAACATCGGAGTGGAGGAAATAAAGGGGCTCGAGGAGGTGAAGACAGCGGCTGCCGCGCTTCGCAATACCGGCCTGCCCATCGACTATAGGGGCTTCATCGAGGGCGACGATCTCGGCAAGGGACTTGTCGACGTGGTTGTGACCGAGGGTTTCACCGGCAATATCGCACTGAAGACAGCCGAGGGCACAGCGAAGCAGATCGGGGTGTATCTCAGGGCCGCGATGAACCGCTCCCTCCTGGCGCGGATCGGGGCGGTTCTCGCTCAGGGCGCTTTTCAGGCGCTCCGGGCAAAGATGGATACAAGAAAAATGAACGGGGGGATTTTCCTCGGATTGAATGGTCTTGTAATAAAAAGTCATGGAGGTGCCGACGCTGTAGGCTTTGCAAGTGCGATCGACCTGGGCTACGACATGGCGGCAAGCGGGCTTGTGAACAGCATCGAGCACGATGTCGAGCGGTTCCACGACGCCCTTCAAACCAAAACGGGACCAGCCCTGAAGGCAGCGGCGCAGTGACAGAAATCAGATCCGTAGTTTTAGGCTGTGGAGCCTATCTCCCCAGCAAGATCCTAACCAACGCCGATCTAGCTCGTATGGTCGACACCACCGACGAGTGGATAACCGAGCGAACCGGGATTAAAGCCCGGCACATTGCCGCAGAGGGCGAGAAGACATCCGATCTTGGGGTGGCCGCAGCCGTCGATGCTTTGAACGATGCAGGCATCGAGCCCTCCGGCATCGATGCGATCGTTTTGGCGACCTCCACGCCCGACCTGACATTTCCTGCGACGGCAACCGCAATTCAGGCGGCGCTCGGCATCACCCGCGGCTTCGCCTTCGATTTGCAAGCAGTCTGCTCAGGCTTTTCCTACGCGCTTGCTACTGCCGACAATTTTCTGCGTCTTGGCCAGGCAAAGCGCGCTCTCGTGATCGGTGCGGAGACATTTTCCCGTATCCTCGACTGGGAGGATCGCGGCACCTGCGTTTTGTTCGGCGATGGAGCCGGTGCCGTCGTTCTGGAAGCCCAGCCCGTGAACGATCCGATGCGGGACCGGTGTGTGATCGGTTCGCTGCTTCGCTCCGACGGCCGGCACCGTGACAAGCTTTATGTGGATGGCGGACCGTCCGCAACGCAAACGGTTGGGCATTTGCGCATGCAGGGCAAAGAGGTCTTCCGGTTCGCGGTGAATGCGATCGCCGAAGTTGTCGAGGCTACCATTGCTGCGCATAATTTGAAGCCCAGCGACATCGACTGGTTCGTGCCGCATCAGGCCAACAAACGCATCCTCGATGGAACTGCTAAAAAGGTTGGCATAGACCCTGAGAAAGTGGTCATAACGCTCGATAGGCATGGCAACACATCGGCTGCGTCGATCCCGCTCGCGCTTGTCACGGCCGTGAGGGATGGGCGAATCAAGAGAGGCGACCTCGTGCTTTTCGAGGCCATGGGCGGTGGATTCACCTGGGGTGCCAATCTCGTCCGCTGGTAAAGGGCCGTTTTGTATACAATCTACTAAAAAAATTGGGCGCGGGCGGCCGCGCCGGCAAAAAATGTTGACTCAAAAGGAGAATTTCTGAGCTTAGTGTTTGCGATAAGTCCTTTTACGCATTATTATAATATGCGCTTCGTTCTGCGGGGAGGGACATAGCGCATGGTGGCGCTCAACGGCAAAACACTGACGCGGGCCGACTTAGCGGAAGCGGTCTTCGAAAAAGTCAATCTACCTCGGAACGAGGCCGCTGAGCTTGTCGAGCTCGTTCTCAAGCAAATCGTCTACGCGCTGGAGCGCGGCGAATCCATTAAACTTTCCTCTTTTGGCTCGTTCGGCCTTCGCCAAAAATCCGAGCGTGTGGGCAGGAATCCCAAGACGGGCGAGGTCGTGCCGATCACACCTCGGCGCGTCATCGTGTTCAAGGCGAGCAATATCATGAAAGACCGGATTAACGCCGAGCTTTCGAAGCCGGTTAAGCCCGCGGTAGAAAAAAAACGTGCCGCCGCGTCGCTTCGGGGACGGTGACAGCCCTTGACGGGCCGGTCAATAATCATCACAGTGCCGGGGTTCGGAGTGTAGCGCAGCCCGGTTAGCGCACCGGTCTGGGGGACCGGGGGTCGCGAGTTCAAATCTCGCCACTCCGACCATTTGCCCCCACTTCTACTCGGCGGTCGTTAGCTTGATCCGCTCGAAGCCTTCGAAGGCGACAGTGTCGCCGTTAAGCGGCCGTGCTAGTGCGTTCGACGACACCATGTTGATAAGCCGGCGAAGCTCGGCGCCGATAGTCAGAATGTGCACCTGGAGCAAGCGGTCGGCCTCTTCCGGCTGACCTTCCTGTATCGCATAGGTAATGCGTTCATGATCCTCCACCGACTGCCGCACCCGGTTTACCTGCTCAAGCTGCATCCTGCGATAGGCAGCAACGCGTTTGCGAGTGCTGTGTGTGAGTCTGATGAGATAGCTGTTCCGGCTGGCCTGATAGATGGTCTCGTGGAAGGCTTCGTTTGCCAGCTTGTAGGCTTGAGAGTCGTACCGTGAGGCATGTTGCCGGCAAACCGCGAGTGCTTGCTGGATCGCTTCTAAGTCGCTTTTCAGACATGCCTTTGCAGCAAGCCGCCCGCATGCACCTTCGAGCTCGGCCATAACCTCTAAAAGCTCGACAAGCTCGTGGAGGCCGAGCTTAGCGACGACTGCGCCCTTGTGGGGCCGGATCACGATCAGACCGTTAGCGGAAAGCTGCCTGAGTGCTTCACGGACCGGGGTTCGCGAGGTGCCGTATCTTTCTGCGAGACGCGTCTCGTCAAGTTTATCGCCTGGCTTTAGCTTAAGCGATAGGATCTCCTCCTCGATGATTGAACTCAGGCGCTCGGCCTGGGATGAACTCATGGGCTGCTCCTAAAGCTGGCGGATAATTACGCTATTTTGACAAAAAAAGGTTACGCTTTCCCAAGGCGAACCCTTCGGGCGGTGCAAAGAACAAACTCTAATTCTCTCCGCGGTCGATTGGCATTAGCTTACGATATCATTACTTTCATTCATAGTATTTTGATCTTCCGCAACAGAAGGACCGGAAGCCGACAATGAATGTCACATTCTTTCAGGAGATTCTGAGCAAAATTGCAGACCGGGGACGGCAGATCCTCGACCTCTCGGCGCTCATGGGGTCTGGCGGCGAAGAAAGCTTCGAAAGCCTGTGCCAGGCACTCGTATCCAGCCGTGGCGAAGCCTCGGGTACTGCGCTCGCCCGGCGCATCCTGCACCGCTATGAGGAAACCGGCCCGGCTGGCAAGGACGCGATCTTTGCCTTTCTGGCAAGCCGCTTCGTTCCGGACGCAGCAGAAATCGAAAAGGCGGCGAAAAATTATTTACAAGATCCCGGTATGGAGACCTTGGAACGGCTGGCGATAAGCGTCGAATCGCCTAGGCAAGAGCTTCTACGCAGGCTCAATCTTGCGCCGGGGGGGACCGCCAAGCTCGTTCGAATGCGCGAGGACCTGCTTGCGCGTTTCAATACCAGCCTGAACGCGGTGGACAGGGATTTCGTCCATCTTTTTAGCTCGTGGTTCAATAGAGGCTTCCTCGTGCTCGCGCGCATATCCTGGTCGAGCCCCGCTTCCATTCTCGAAAAAATCATCGATTACGAAGCGGTTCATGAGATCAAGGGATGGGACGATCTGAGGCGGCGGCTCGATCCGCACGACCGGCGCTGTTTCGCGTTTTTTCATCCGGCCCTCGTCGACGAACCTCTGATTTTCGTCGAGGTCGCGCTGGGCAACGACATGCCTGCCTCAATCCATACGCTGCTCGAGTCGGATGGTGGAGCGGAGAATGCCGATCCTGAGCCCTCGGTCGCGGTGTTTTATTCGATATCGAACTGCCAGGAGGGTTTGCGAGGCATCTCGTTCGGTAGCTTCCTTATAAAACAGGTTGTTGAAGACCTGACCAAAGAGCTTCCTTCGCTAAAGACATTCGTAACGCTGTCGCCGGCTCCTGCCTTTCGCTCTTGGCTGTTTAGGGCGTTTGCCAATGGTGAGCTGCCTTATCTGAACGAGGCGCAAAGCAAGCAGCTCGAAAAGTTGCGCAGCGAGGGCTGGAGCCAGGAGGAAGCCGAGCAGGACGCGCTCGGGCCTACCGTTCTTGCCGCAGCGGCGCATTATTTCTTGCTTGCGAAAGACCGCGCGGGAAGGCCTCTGGACCCAGTCGCCCGATTCCATCTCGGAAACGGAGCCAGGCTCGAGCGGATCAATTGGCTCGGGGATACCTCTGAGAAAGGTGTGCGTCAGGCCTTGAGCTTGATGGTCAATTACCGCTATGACCTTCGCGATATCGAGCGCAACCACGAGGCTTATGTCAATCAGAGCTCGGTCATAGCGTCCAAGCCCGTCCGGCTGCTGTTGCTAGCGCCGGAGAAAGCTAGGGCGCTTGTTCCAGCGCAAGAATGAGGCGTTACTAATGAGATGGCAAGGCCGCCGCGAAAGCGAAAATGTCGAAGATCGCCGCTATGACGGTGGCGGATATGACGATGGCCCCGGCGGGGGCGGGTTTGGGATGCCTTTCCCGGGGGGCGGCGGAGGCGGCGGATTCCAGATTCCGATGGGTCAGGGTGGCGGCGGCGTTGGCATCGTTGGCACGCTCGTTATTCTTGGCATTGCGCTGCTTCTGGGCGTGGACCCGCGCGTTATCTTGAACGGAGGCGGCGGCAGCGGGATGGAGTTCCCGGGCGGCGCACGCCAAATTCAACTTCCGCATAGTTCCGCCAGTCCGCGAGCCGTTAGCGCCGAGGACGATACCCAGAAGCGCTTCGTCGCGGTCGTGCTTGGCGATACCGAGGACGTTTGGACGAAACTGTTCCGCGACATGGGCCGCACCTATACCCCGCCGAAGCTTGTGCTGTTCCGTGGTGGAATTCAGTCCGGCTGCGGGCTCGCCAACGCACAAATGGGGCCATTCTACTGCCCAACGAACCGGAAGGTTTACATCGACCTCTCCTTTTACGACATGCTGAAGAGCCGCTTCAAAGCGCCAGGCGAATTCGCGCAGGCCTACGTCATCGCGCATGAAGTGGGGCACCACATCCAGAACTCGCTCGGCCAGCTGCAGAAGGTTCAGCGGCTGCAGGCAGATTGCTATGCCGGTGTTTGGGCCAAAAATACCGATCGCATCAACAAAACGCTTGAACCGGGCGATATCGAGAGCGCCATTCGCGCGGCCCAAGCGATCGGCGACGACGCGATCCAGAAGAGCACGCGCGGCTACGTGGTGCCCGATTCCTTCACGCATGGCTCGTCCGAGCAGCGCGTGCGGTGGTTCAAGAAGGGCTATGACGAGGGCACTGTCAGCGCTTGCGATACCTTCGGTAACCAGACTTTATGAGGACGGCAAGAAGCTGCCTTCGTCTGAAGTGGCGTAGATGCTATGCAGACGATTGCGGCCCGCAGCTCTCGCGAGGCCCGGCTTTCGTTTGTGACAGCCTGACGCTTGCGCTCCAGCGCCGGTTCTATATAAGTGGAAACAGCTTCAAGACCGTTCACTCTGTCTCTCTTCCAGCAAGCTCGCCTTGGCGGGCTTACCACTTTCACTGCCGCACCCGCAAGCGAGTGCTGATGGGGAGAGAGAACGCTTGAAACTTCTTCGCCGTCTGAGGAGAGGGCCGCAGCTTCTTCCCCCTCTCCCCGTCCGCTTGAGGATGCAGACATTCTAAGTTGCAAGCCCGCCAAGGCGTGCTTGCTGGGAGAGGGCTGGGGTGAGGGGGACTTTCCGGCGATGCCGATATGCCAGGATAGACGCTAAGCAACGAATGGGCTCACATTCTCACGAGGCTAAATACGATGGTCGCATTTCACGCAGTGGTGCTTGCGGCGGGGCAGGGAACCCGCATGAAATCGGCAATTCCAAAGGTTTTGCATCCGTTGGCCGGGGCGCCTCTCGTCGCCCACGTGATGAACGCGGCGGCGGCGGCGGGCGCTCACCGCTGCTCGGCTGTGATCCCGCCCGATGCAGCGGGCTTCGGCAAGCTGCACACGCCAATCGAAACGCGTTTTTTCGAGCAGAGGGAGCGCTTGGGGACCGCGCATGCCGTGCTTATGGCGCGGGAGGCTCTGGAAGGGGAAACAGGACCGGTTCTCGTTCTCTACGGCGACACTCCGCTCGTTAGGCCGGAAAGCCTAAAGCTCCTTGCTGAGGCTCTCGAAAGCGGCGCGCAAATGGTGGTGATGGGTTTCAACGCTAAAGATCCCAAGGGATACGGGCGCCTCATCACCGGGCAGGGCGGGGAGCTACTAGCTATCCGCGAGGAGAAGGACGCGAGCCCTGCCGAGCGCGGTCTTACTCTGTGCAACTCGGGCATCATGGCGTTCCAGGGCAATATCCTCTTGGAGCTTCTCGGCCGCATCGATAACAAGAACAAAGCCGGTGAGTATTACTTAACCGATGCAGTCGAGATCGCACGCGAGAAAGGCCATCGGGTAGCGTTCGAGATAATCGGCGAGGACGAGGTTCGCGGTGTCAACACCCGCGCGCAATTGGCCGAGGCCGAGGCGATCCTGCAGGATCGCCTGCGGCGGAATGCGATGGACGGCGGCGCGACCCTTATCGCGCCTGAGACCGTGACCTTCAGCCACGATACTGTCATCGGTCAGGATGTGCTCATCGAGCCCAACGTGTTTTTCGGGCCGGGCACGTCTATCGGCGACGGCGTGACGGTCAAGGCTTTCAGCCACATCGAGGGCGCTATCGTGGAAAGCGGTGCCACGGTTGGTCCATTCGCGCGGCTGCGTCCTGGGACGCGGCTCGGCGCTGGCGCGCGTATAGGCAATTTTGTCGAGATTAAAGCCGCCGATGTGAAGGCCGGGGCGAAGGTCAATCACCTAAGCTATATTGGCGACGCGACCGTCGGAGAGAAGGCGAATATCGGGGCCGGGACCATCACCTGCAACTATGACGGCTACGCCAAGCACAAGACCGAGATCGGCGCAGGCGCGTTCATCGGCTCGAACAGCGCCCTTGTCGCGCCGGTCCGCATAGGGGAGGGCGCCTATATCGGCTCGGGTAGCGTGATCGGCAAGGACGTGCCCGATCATGCGCTCGCGGTCACGCGTGCGCCGCAAGTTACCCGCGAGGAATGGGCACGCCGCATGCGCGCCCGGCACGAGGGGGGACACGCGCATGGCCCGGCGGCGCAGCCACACGCGAACGAGCCCGTGAGTAGCGCCGCAGCCGATATCTCCAAAAGTCACGCTTCGGATTAAGCCCCATCTTAAGGCGTGCTTGAAATACTCTGTTGTACAACTTGAGTTGGCGGACTGCGGCGATTCGGCTAAGTCAACGCCATACTCCTCGCGGACAGCCTTGAGCGGGGCATAAAGGAAAGTATTCGATGTGCGGAATCATTGGCATTTTAGGAAAAGAACCTGCGGCACCGCGTCTTGTCGAGGCGCTGCGCCGGCTGGAATACAGGGGCTACGATTCCGCTGGCGTTGCAACGCTTGAAAATGGGGTTCTGGTAAGGCGCCGCGCCGAAGGAAAGCTTGCGGCGCTGGAGCGCCTGCTCGCCGCCCAGCCACTCTCGGGCACCTGCGGCATCGGCCACACAAGATGGGCGACGCATGGCAAGCCTGTCGAGCGCAACGCGCATCCGCACGCGACCGCCCGGGTGGCCGCCGTGCATAACGGCATCATCGAGAACTTCCGCGAGCTGCGCGAGGAGCTTGAGCAGGGCGGCGCTGTATTCGAAAGCGACACAGATACCGAGACCGTGGTGCAGCTCCTCGACCGCGAGCTCGCCGGAGGCGCCGCTCCCGCCGGCGCGATGCGGGCGGTGCTCTCGCAGCTCCAAGGCGCTTTCGCCCTGGCGATCGTGTTCTCCGGCCGGCCGGATATGATGATAGGAGCGCGCCGCGGCAGCCCGCTCGCTGTAGGCTATGGCAATGGCGAGATGTTTCTCGGATCGGATGCCATGGCACTAGCGCCCTTTACCGATCGCGTTATCTTCCTAGAGGAAGGCGATTGGGTGGTGCTGTCGCACTCGGGCGCTATCATTTATGACGAGACGGGCGCGCAAGTCAGCCGGCCGGTCGTGCGCACGTCGGCGTCTGCACTCTTGATCGACAAGGGCAACCACCGCCATTTCATGGCCAAGGAAATTCACGAGCAGCCCGAGGTGGTCAGCCGCACGCTGGCGCATTACGTGCGCTTTGAAGACAACTCCATCCAATTGCCCGGCAAAGCGTTGCCCTTCGACCGGCTTTCCAAGCTTACGCTCTGCGCTTGCGGCACGGCCTTCTATGCGGCTTTGACCGCGAAATATTGGTTCGAGCACTTCGCAAAGCTGCCGGTCGAGGTGGATATCGGCTCGGAATTCCGCTATCGCGAAGCCCCATTGCCCAAGGATGGGCTCGCGGTTTTCGTGTCCCAGTCGGGTGAGACCGCCGATACGCTTGCAAGCCTTCGCTACTGTAAAGAGCACGGCCAGTCGATAGCCGCCGTCGTGAACGTTCCGGAGTCGAGCATCGCGCGCGAAGCGGACAGCGTGCTTCCCACACTCGCCGGACCCGAGATCGGGGTCGCCTCCACCAAGGCCTTCACTTGCCAGCTTACCGTTCTCGCAAGCATGGCGATCGCGGCGGGGCGTAAACGCGGAGTGTTGACACAGGCGGAGGAACAGGAGCTGGTGCGCTCGCTCATTCAGCTGCCGCGGCTTATGACCGATGTGCTGCGGCGGGAAGCCGAGTTCCATGCTTTGGGCCATGCCCTGTCGAAGGCGCCCTTGGTGCTCTATCTCGGCCGCGGCCCTGCCTATCCGCTTGCCCTTGAGGGCGCGCTTAAGCTGAAAGAAATCTCCTATCTTCATGCCGAGGGTTTTGCCGCCGGCGAGTTGAAGCATGGGCCGATCGCGTTGATCGACGAAAGCGTGCCGGTCATCGCCATGGCTCCGAAAAACATCCTTTACGATAAAATGGTCTCGAACATGCAGGAGGTCGCAGCACGCGGCGGTCAGCTCATCGTGTTCAGCGATGCCCCAGAGGCGGCCTCGAGCGTAAAGGCGCATTTGCACTTCAACTTGCCTGCGGCGCATGCACTCGCGGTGCCGATCCTCTATGCGATCCCGATTCAACTGATTGCCTATCACACCGCGGTGGAGATGGGCACGGACGTCGACCAGCCCCGCAACCTGGCGAAATCGGTGACCGTCGAGTAAGCTCCAGCCGCACTGACCGCCTCACCGCGATGCGCCTGCCGCCAGCACATCGCGCACCACGGCATCGGACGGATAGCGGTCCTGAAACCAGCACAAGTTGCGCAGCTTGCTGTGCACAACCCATAAAATGAGCGGCCCCGTTGTGGATAGTTTATGGCGTCCAGCCCACGCGCGATGGAATCATATTACACGATTTAGACATGGCTATGCCCCAATTTACTGATTGAAGTATTTTTGGAGCGTTGCGCCAGCGCTACGGTCTATCGGGTGAAATCACGGTTTCTATGCAGGCATCAGGCATCATACGCCTTTCCGCCGCTTTGGCCTTGAGCCTTGGGATTCTTACCTGGGCGCCAGGCGGCATACCGGCGGCGCTCGCAGAGAGCAGCGACCCGCTCGGTATCGAAATGGTTTCGCAGGCGCTGAAAGCCTACGAGTCCGGCGACTATAAAACCGCATCGGCCTCTCTCGATAGGGCATTCCAGGCCGGTTTGTCCAAGGAGCTGTCGGCTCGCGCAATATTGCTGCGCGCTCAAATCAACGAGCGGAGCGGTGCGCTCGCCCGGGCGCTGCAAGATTATTCGAATGCATTGTGGATGGATACGCTACCGCCAGCGGAGCGCAAAAGAGCGTCCGACGGCAAGCAGCGCGTTATCGCGGCGATGGGGTTGACCGCGGCCGCGCCTGCAGCTCCGGTGGGGCCTGGAGGCGTCAAGCCTGCAAGAACGCAGGGCGCGGCGGGTTCGAGCGTTGCGCAAGCCGCACCGGAGAGTTCCTCCGAGGGCGTGTTCAGCATGTTCGATGGCATTTTCTCCTCAGAGAAGGCGAGCCCGCCCCCTCCGCCCCCGGCCAATGCGCCCGTGACAAGCTGGCAGACCGCCACCGCAGCTTCGCCGGCCCCAGCAGCCTCGGCCAGCCCCGTCCTGACCCGGGCTAAGGAGGCAGAGATAGGGGAGGCCAAGACCCCGGCGCCGCCAAAAGTTGCTCAAACGAAACAGCCGGTGCAGCCCCCGATAAGAATGGCATCGATTCAGCCAGTTTCGGTTTCGGTTTCGTCAGCCCCGATCGCGAACGGCTTTTTGATCCTCTTCGGATCCGCCGGCAGTGAAGCGGCGGGCCGGACCAAGGCCCGTCAGATCAAGGCCGCGCTCGCCGATATTCTTGTGAGCCGCGAACTCGATGTCGAAGCCAGCAACGGTGGCGGCTTCCAAATCGTGGCCGGCCCTTACAAGACTAAAGCTGCGGCGGCGGCGCTGTGCTCGGCGATGAAGCAGCGCGGAGTCGCCTGCGAAGTAACCCCGTAACGGCAAGGCAAGATCGGCATTGGCCGAGGCGCTTCCCGAGCCGGGCCTACTGGGTAAACCCTCCTCCGAAGAGCGAATGCCGCACGGCTGATGCATCACCCCGCCTGCAAGAGCCGCATGGCGTCGGCGCGCTCGAAAAGAGCGAGACAGCGCCGCGCGGCCAATCCTTGCGCGGACTTGAGATAGGGGTCGCGGCCGAGGATGTACTTAGACAGGTCCGCCGCCCGCTCGATAAGCGAAGCCGCTTGCGGCCACGGTGCGAGCCTAAAGCCCGGATCGCCGCTTTGGCGCGCCCCCAACACCTCGCCGCCGCCGCGCAAGCGCAGATCCTCCTCCGCGATCACAAAGCCGTCGTCGACCTGCCGCAGAATATCGAGGCGCGCTTTGGCGGTCTCCGAGAGCGGCGCCTTATAGAGGAGAATGCAAGACGATTGCGCCGAGCCGCGGCCCACGCGCCCGCGCAATTGGTGAAGCTGGGCGAGGCCGAACATCTCGGCATTCTCGACGATCATCACGGTGGCGTTCGGCACGTTGACGCCCACTTCGATCACGGTCGTCGCAACGAGGATGGTCGTTTCGCGCGCCGCAAAAGCGGCAATGGCTGCATCCTTCTCCGCGCCGGACAGCTTTCCGTGCACGAGCCCCACCCGCTCGCCGAAAATCTGGCGCAGATGCGCTGCGCGCTCTTCCGCCGCGGTCATTTCGCGCGCTGTCTCGCCTTCGACCGCTGGGCAGACCCAATAAACCTGTGCGCCTTCCCGTAAAGCGCGGTGCAGCCCGTCTACCAGCTCCTCCAGCCGGTCCTGCGGGATTGCGCGCGTCGAGACCGGTTTGCGGCCGGCCGGCTTTTCGGTCAGCTTCGAGACGTCGAGGTCGCCATGCAGCGAAAGAAGCAGCGTGCGCGGGATCGGCGTTGCGGTCATGACGAGAATGTCGGCGTCGCCGTTGCGCGCTTTTTCCTGCAACGCGAGCCGCTGCGCTACACCGAAGCGGTGCTGCTCGTCCACGATGGCGAGGCCAAGATCGTGGAAGACGACGTCGGGCTGAAAAAGCGCATGGGTTCCCGCAACGATCTGGATGCCGCCTGTGCCGAGCTTTTCGAGGAGCGCCGCGCGGGCCTTGCCTTGCTCGCGCCCCGACAGATAGCCGAGCGAAATTCCAGCCGCCTGGCAAAGCGGCGTGAGCGTATCGAGATGCTGCCGGCCGAGCACATCGGTCGGCGCCATGAGGGCCGCTTGGGTTCCGGCCTCCACCGCAGCCGCCATCGCCAGCGCGGCTACCACGGTTTTTCCGGCTCCGACATCGCCCTGCAGCAGGCGGAGCATGCGCTGGGGCGCTGCCATGTCCGCTTTGATCTCGGCGAGCGCCTGTTCTTGCGAGCGGGTTAGGCTGTACGGCAGGGCGTTGCGCATCGCTTGTGCGAGACGGCCGTCGCCAACAAGCGAGCGGCCCGCGAGCTGACGGTAGCCGCGCCGCACGAGCGCGATGGCAAGCTGGGCCGAGAAAATTTCATCGAAGCCGAGCCTTTCGCGCGCCTTAGGCCAATGCGTAACATCGCCCAGCGATTGCGGCCTGTGCAGAAGATGAAGCGCCCGCGTGAACGAAGGCCAGTTTTCGGCCTCGACAAGCGAGGCATCGAGCCACTCGGGAAACTCAAGGACACGGCCAAGTGCATCGCCCATGAGGCGGTACAGGAATTTCTGGGTGAGCCCGAGGGTGAGCGGATAAATGGGCTCGATGGCGGGCAGCTTGCCGCGTTCGCCCGGCGCCAGAATGTAGTCCGGGTGCGCCATCTGGAGGCGGGAGCCGTACTTCTCCACGCGGCCCGACACGAGGCGCGGCTCGTTGAGAGGAAGGAGCCGTTTGACGGCGTTTCTATCGCCGTGGAAGAAGACGATGTCGAGGGCCCCGCTTTCATCCTCGCAGACCACGCGCAAGGGCGCGCGCTGCGCTCCCTTCGATGGCGCGTTGTAGCGCACGGCCTGCACCACAAGCGTGGCCGTGCTTCCCGGCACCGCCTCTTGCACCGAAGGGGAAAGCCTCCTGTCGAGATAGCCGGTAGGCAGATGCCACAGAAGATCGACGACCCTCGGCGCGTTCAACGGCTTCGCCAAAACCTTCGTCAAAAGCTCCTCGCCGCGCGGCCCTAGCCCCTTCAGGCTTGTCAGCGGTGCAGCCAGCCCTTCGAAGCCAAGCGAAGCGCCCGGTTCGGGGCTTGAAGGTGCGTCTGTCTTTGCGAGCGTCATGAGGTGAGGAGATGAGCGCTTTTGGGCGCTATTCCAAGGCAATTGAGCTTCGTTGAATTGGAAGGAATCGATCATGCGCCTATATTGCGCGAAAGATGTCCTATTAACCGGCGCAGCTTCGCGCGATCCACAGGGCTTTTCATGGACGGGCTTGAAATCAGACGCAAGCGCGCGCTTTATCGCGCCAATCACCGGGGCACCAAAGAGCTAGATCTCATCTTGGGGCGTTATGCGAACGAGCGCGTTCCAGGCATGGACGAGGTCAAGCTCTTGGCTTTCGAGCAGTTTCTCGCTTTGCCGGATACCGATATCGATCAATGGATCCGGGGATTCGGCGCGCCGGACGGGGTTGCGGCGTCGGTTGCCGATGTGCGCGCGTTCTTGGGTTTAGAAGATTAGTAAGGTACCCCTCACCCCAGCCCTCTCCCGCAAGGGGAGAGGGCGCCGGGCTTGCCCGCTGAAAGGGCGTCCCCTCTCCCCTTGCGGGAGAGGGACAGGGTGAGGGACTAAGAGTTGCATTCGGAGTTAAAGGTACTAGCCGGACATGGCGGGCGAAGGAGACGTTGCCGGTAAGGCAAAGGCGCAGGCAGGCGCTCCCACGGCGCTCGATAAGCTCGCGGGCGGGGAAGGAACGGTCGTTGCTGCGGGTGTGCCGGAGGGTTACGACGCGTTTCTGCTGGCAGCCATCGCGCGCAGGCTGCCCACGGACACAGAATTCCAGCAAGCGGTGCTTCACATCGCCCGCGATGATCAGCGGCTCGCGGCCATCCGCAGCCAGCTTGAGTTTTTCGCTCCGGGTGCGGATGTTTTGATCTTTCCGGCCTGGGATTGCGTTCCCTATGACCGGGTCTCTCCGGATACCGATATCGAAAGCCGCCGTATCGCAACCTTAGCGCGGCTTGCCCACGCCAAGGGCGGCAGGGCGGCGATGATCGTGCTGACGACAGTGAATGCCGCTCTCCAGCGCGTGCCGCCGCTACCAGTCATCAGAAAGTCCGCAGCGCGCCTTGCGGCCGGCAGCCGGCTCGAAATGGAGGCGGTCATTCAGAGGCTTGAGGCCTCGGGTTTCCGGCGGACCGGAACCGTAATGGAGCCCGGCGAATATGCCGTCCGCGGCGGTATTCTCGATCTTTTCGCGCCGGGCCACGCCCGCCCCGCCCGGCTCGACTTTTTCGGCGACACGCTCGAAAGCATCCGGCAATTCGATCCGGTCTCGCAGCGCACTCAGGCCGCGCGCGAGCATATAACGCTTCTGCCGATGAGCGAGGTGCCCAGCGGGGAAGGGCCGGTCAAGCATTTCCGCCAGCGTTATGTCGAGCTATTCGGCCCGAGCAAAGGCGACGATGCGCTTTACGAGGCGGTGTCGGCGGCCGGCCGCTATCCCGGCATGGAGCATTGGCTACCGCTGTTTTACAGCCACATGGACACGCTGTTCGATTATCTGCCGGACGCGGTTGTGACGCTCGATCATCTGAGCGGGGACGCGAAGGACCGCCGGCTTGAGACGATCGCCGATCACTATGAAGCGCGCAAGGAGGGGCTGGAGCACCGGTCCTTCGGCGCGCCTCCCTATAATCCGCTGCCGCCGGATGCGCTTTATCTAACCGGCAAGGAGTGGGAGCGGAAGCTTTCTCACCATAAGCTAAGGCTGTTTACACCCTTCCCGCAGCCGAAAGCCCCGGGCCTCATCCAAATCGACTTCAAGGGCAAGCAGGGCAGGAGCTTCGCTATCGAGCGGGCGGAATCTTCTGAGAAACTAATGCCCGCGGTTACGGACCATATCCGCACGCTTCAAGGCCTCGGCAAGCGGGTGATCGTGGCTTGCTGGACGAACGGCGCGCGCGAGCGTCTGGGCGCCATGTTCGGCGCGCATGGCGTCAAGGAGATCGAGAAAGTTGCCAATATCGCCGAGGCCCGCAAAGCCGCCAAGCGTGCAGTGTGCTTTGCGCTGCTCGGCCTTGAAAGCGGGTTCGAGACGCCTGACCTCGCCGTCGTCGCCGAGCAGGATATTTTAGGCGATAGGCTCATCCGCCGCCGCAAGGCGAAGAAGGCAAGCGATGTGCTGATCGAGGCATCGAGCCTCACGCCCGGCGATCTGATGGTGCACGCCGATCACGGCATTGGGCGGTTCATCGGGCTGAAGACCATCGACGCGGCAGGGGCGCCTCACGATTGCGTCGAACTCGAATATGCAGGCGGCGACAAGTTATTTCTGCCCATCGAGAATATGGAGCTTTTGACCCGCTACGGTTCGGACGATGCGGGCGCCAATCTCGACAAGCTAGGCGGCGCGTCCTGGCAAGGGCGCAAGGCGCGCCTCAAAAAGCGCATCCGCGAAATGGCGGAGGAGCTTATCAAGGTTGCGGCCCTGCGCGAGACGAGGCCTGCTCCGGTGCTTCAAGTTGCGGAAGGCGCGTATAACGAGTTTCTCGCGCGCTTCCCCTACGACGAAACCGACGATCAGCTTGCGAGCATCGAATCGGTCACCGAAGACCTCGCGAAAGGCAGGCCGATGGATCGCCTCGTCTGCGGCGATGTGGGCTTCGGCAAGACCGAGGTGGCTCTGCGCGCGGCCTTCATTGCGGTTATGGAGGGAAAGCAGGTCGCGGTGGTGGTGCCGACGACGCTGCTCGCCCGGCAGCATTATGCGACGTTCTTGAGCCGCTTCCACGGTTTCCCAGTCAAAATTGCGCAAGCCTCGCGGCTCGTGTCCGCGAAGGATATGAGCCAAATGCGCGAGGGGCTGAAAAACGGGCAGATCGATATTGTGGTCGGCACGCACGCGCTGCTCGCTAAATCCATCGAGTTCAAAGACCTAGGGCTCCTCATCATCGACGAGGAGCAGCATTTCGGCGTCGGCCACAAGGAACGGTTGAAGCAGCTCCGCGAGGATGTGCATGTGCTGACGCTGACGGCCACGCCGATCCCGCGCACGCTGCAACTTGCGCTCACCGGCGTGCGCGAGATGTCGGTGATCGCCACCCCGCCCGTAGACCGG
Organism: Rhodomicrobium sp.; assembly: GCA_052144215.1. Lineage (GTDB taxonomy): Bacteria > Pseudomonadota > Alphaproteobacteria > Rhizobiales > Rhodomicrobiaceae > Rhodomicrobium. Next base: position 33,394 of record JBKQQS010000085.1, on the reverse strand, counting down.
CTCGCGGTGCGCACCTTCATCACGCCCTTCGATCCGGTCACGCTGCGTGAGGCGCTGCTGCGCGAGCGCTATCGCGGCGGGCAAAGCTTCTATGTGGTGCCGCGCATCGCCGATCTGGACGATGTGGCGGCGTTCCTGCGCGAGCAGGTGCCGGAGGTCCGCTTCATGCAGGCGCACGGGCAAATGTCTGCCTCGCAGCTCGAAGACATCATGGCAGCATTCTACGACAAGCAGTTCGACGTGCTGCTCTGCACGACCATCGTGGAGTCCGGGCTCGATATACCGAATGCGAACACGCTGATCGTGCACCGCGCCGATATGTTCGGCCTCGCCCAGCTTTACCAGCTCCGCGGGCGCGTGGGCCGCTCCAAGACGCGTGCGTATGCCATGTTCACCATCCCGCCGAACGGCAAGATTACGCAGCAAGCCGAGAAGCGGCTTAAAGTTCTGCACTCGCTCGACAGCCTCGGCGCCGGTTTCACGCTGGCGAGCCACGATCTCGATTTGCGAGGCGCGGGCAATCTCTTGGGCGAGGAGCAATCCGGTCATATCAAAGAGGTCGGCTACGAGCTTTATCAGTCCATGCTCGAGGACGCCGTGAAGTCGCTGAAAGAGCACGGTGCGGAAGAGCGCGACGAGCAGTGGTCGCCTACGATCAATGTGGGGCTGCCGGTTCTGCTGCCGGAGAGCTATGTGCCGGATCTACAGGTGCGGCTCGGGCTTTACCGGCGGCTTTCAAGCCTCCACGAGAGCGCGGATTTAGAGAACTTCTCAGCCGAGCTCGCCGACCGCTTCGGTCCCTTGCCGGAGGAGGTGAAGCACCTTCTGACAGTGGTGCAGATCAAAAATTACTGCCGCCGCGCGGGTATCGCGCAAGTCGATGCCGGACCCAAAGGCGCTGTGTTTGCGTTCCGGAACAAGCGGTTCGCCAATCCGCAAGGGCTCGTGAAGTTCATGCACGATAACGGGTCTGCTGTGAAGCTGCAGCCAGACCACAAGCTTGTGTTCAAGGCTGAGTGGGGAGACGGCGTGGAGCGGCTGCGGGGCGCGCGCGCGCTCGCGCGCGAACTTGCCGATATCGCTGAACGCAAAGAGCCGGCACTTCCGCCCACAGCGAGCGGTGAGCCTATGCCGCGGCTTAACATCGGCAAAGCGAAGCTGCCGCCGCCAGCCCCTGCGAAGAAGGCTGCTGCGCCGGCCAAGCCCGCGAGCTTCAGACTTCCTTCGCGCGGACCGGGCAAATTCGGGCGTTAGCCGTGCCGCCCCTGCCGCCGGGGAGCGTATGCGAAGGAGTCTGAAGCGGTTGCCGCTTTTATGGGACAGACTCTACACGGCTCTCTTTCTACATACGGTATAAACCTTTAAGCCCGCACGAGGGAGAGACCGATGGCGAGACGAGAGCATCTGCGTACCGCTTCGGTATTGAGCTTTTTGGGGCTGATGCTGTTGGCTGCAGCCGCGACTCTGGTCTTCTTGTCCAGCTGAGCTGCGTCGCAGGAGCGTTTCGAGGTCCACATTCTCACTTATGTGGGCGCGCTATGCTTCGCGACCCTCGGCTTCCGCGCCGCAAACCCGCCGCTGCGCTTGGCGCAGGGCTTGGTGCTATCGCGGTTGGCGGCCTCGACTTTTGGGAGAATATGACGATGGGAACGAGCCTCGGCATCGCGATGGCGGGCCAAACCGTCGGCGAGGCGCGCATCGCTTATCAGGCCGCAATCTCAGCCGCGAAATGTAACGCGGCGGCTGCGACGCTCGCCACACTCACCTTTGCGCTCCCGAAGGAGCGTTTTTTGGAAATCCTGCTGGTCTGAACCACGCGGCCGGCCGGTGTTATCTGAATCTTGGCCGGAAGCAATACCGGGAGAAGGGATCGTTCTGCGGTCCATGTTCGGCGGCAGCGCCCGGACCGTCTTGCCAGCGGCATTTTGGTTTGCGTCCTGGCGGCACTTTGCCGCCAGGTGAATAGGTGCCGCCGATGCGGCATGCGTGCGTCGCTTACTCGGCGCGGATATTGTCCGCCGAAGACTTGCCAGTGCGGCTGTCTGCGACGATGTCGAAAGTGACCTTCTGCCCCTCGTTAAGACTATATAGGCCTGCGCGTTCTACCGCGCTGATATGAACGAAGACATCTTTGTTTCCGTTATCCGGCTGAATGAAGCCGAAGCCTTTTTGGCTGTTAAACCACTTTACGGTTCCCGTGTTCATGGGATTTTCCTTTACGTACGATTGTGTTCAAGCTGCGCCGTAGCGAAGCTCGCGAAGTCGAGATTTTTGGGAAGAGGTCGTCAGTCAGGCGCGCTTTCTGCGGCGAGGCCAAGTCGTTCGGCCGAAACTCGATCTATGGTAAATGGCGTTCCCGGCAGCGTTTCGCAAGGGCACTCCTTTCGCGATTCCGCGCGATGCTCTACAGTACCCTCGAGGTTAGGCCGCCGTAAACGGCCCCGCCTGGATTTATTCTGCGGGGCCGAGCGATAAAAGGTGAGGGGCAGGTTTCGCCGCTAGCCGCTATTTGATCGAATCGAAGATACCGTCCTTGCAGGCCTTCATAAATTCGGTCTGATCGAGCTTCCTATCGGAATTGGCATCGTAGATTTTGCCGCTTTTGTCGATGGCATCGAGGAACTTACCCGCCTCGTCGCCTTCAAGGACGCCATTCTTATTGGCGTCCGCCTTGGTCCACATGGCCTTGCATTGGTCGTCGCTGGGGGCAGCATTTGCGAGCGGAGCGAGGGCTGGAGCGGCGAGGAAAACTGCAATAGCAGCGGTTCTGAGCATAAAATTCTCCCTTAATTTGCCGGATATGGAGGCGCTCAGCTCGCTAGGGAAATTGCGGCTCATTCATGACTGGGCCGTCCGCGCGATGCTCAGTCCGGTGCTTTTTCGCAGCGGTCAACTTGCTTATTTTGTATCTCTTTGCCGCATCCCGGAACGCATCGGAGCAAGGCCAGTCCGCTCGAGCGCGCACCGGCCTCGGAACCTAGTGCGTGCCATGTTGAATTACTTGAATGCCGCGGGGAAGACGGGACGCTTGAACTTCCGTCTTCATCGAGAAATGGGCCGCAGCCAGCTCCCTCTCCCCTCGCGGGAGAGGGCTGGGGTGAGGGGGGCTTTTAGGCGCTGGATGGCCGGGTCGACGCCCGGCCACGACAACCGGGTTAGCCGGAAAGGCCGCCGGCGAGCGACGGGATAGCCAGCGGGCTGAACCCGTAATGCTTCAGCCACCGCAGGTCGCCCGAGAAGAACGCGCGCAAATCGGGCATGCCGTATTTCAGCATGGCGATGCGGTCGATGCCCATGCCGAAGGCGAAGCCTTGCCACTCATCGGGGTCGATGCCGCAGGCTTTGAGCACGTTCGGATGCACCATGCCGCAGCCCAGGATTTCGAGCCAATCGCTGCCTTCGCCGATCTTCAGCTCAGGCCCGGAGCGGTCGCACTGGATGTCCACCTCCGCGCTCGGCTCGGTGAACGGGAAGTGCGACATGCGAAAGCGCATTTTGACGTTATCGATCTCGAAGAACGCCTTGCAGAACTCCTCCAGCACCCATTTGAGGTGGCCCATATGCGTATCGCGATCGATCACAAGGCCCTCGACCTGATGGAACATGGGCGTGTGGGTCTGGTCGCTGTCCATGCGGTAGACGCGGCCGGGCGCGATGATGCGCAGCGGCGGCTTGTGCTCGAGCATGGTACGCACCTGCACAGGCGAGGTGTGCGTGCGCAGAAGCAGCCGCTCGCCGTTCTCCTTAGGCGCGAAGAAGAAGGTGTCGTGCGCCTCGCGCGCCGGGTGCCCCAAAGGAAAATTGAGACGCGTGAAGTTGTTGTCGTCCGTCTCGATGTCTGGGCCTTCGGCGACCGAGAAGCCCATGTCGGCGAAGATCACCATCAGCTCTTCGAGCACGCGGCTGATTGGATGGATGCGGCCTTCGGCGGCTGGATTTGGCCGCACGGGAAGCGTGATGTCGGCGCGGTCCGCCACAAGCTTTTCGGCGAGTGCGGTGGCTTCGAGCGCGGCTTTGCGCGTTTCGAGCGCGGCGGCGACCTGGTCTTTGACAGCGTTGACGGCGGCTCCGAAGCTCTTGCGCGCTTCGGGCGGCATCGTGCCGAGCTGCTTCATCAGCTCTGAGATCTCGCCCTTTTTTCCGAGCGCCGAGACGCGGAGAGCCTCGAGCGCGCCAAGATCGGCAGCCGCCTTTACGCTCGCCAAGAGCCGTTTGGCGAGGGCATTGAGATCGGGAGATTTGTCGGCGACGGCATCCATGGGCGTTCTCAAGCAGGCAATTTAGCAAGAGGCCTGCCACTTTTGCTGCGACGGGTCAAGGGCTGGCCGCTCCGGCATCGTCATTGCGAGGGGCTTTAGCCCCGTGGCAATCCGGAAGTCTCACCGTGCCGCTCTGGATTGCTTCGCTTGCCTCGCAATGACGAGCGCGTGCGCTTAATTCAGGCTGCGGCCGGAGTAGAACTCTGCGGAGCCCTCCTTCTCGGCGATGAGCTTTAGCACATAAGAGATTTCATCCCGCGCTTCCCTTGTTGCCCGCTTATCCTCGACAGGGATTTCCTCGGCGATCCGTAGAAGGATATTTGCCAAGGCAAGCAACTCGGGAACCGTGAGCTCTGCTAACCTCATGCAGGCCTAAGCTCTGCGGGCAGGGCTGAGACCGCCTTGCCGACGAGAGTTGCAAAGCCGCCCGGATCGGTGATGGCGAGATCCGATAGCACCTTGCGGTCTATCAGGATGCCTGCCTTGTTGAGACCGTCGATGAAGCGGCCGTAGGTCAGGCCATGCTCGCGAACAGCCGCGTTAATGCGCTGAATCCATAGCGAGCGGAAATTGCGCTTCTTCGTGCGCCGGTCGCGATAGGCGTATTGGCCGGCCTTCTCCACGGCCTGACGGGCGACGCGGATGGTGTTCTTGCGGCGGCCGTAATAGCCTTTCGCCTGCTTCAGAACGGCTTTATGACGGGCGTGGGACGTTACGCCCCGCTTCACACGTGACATTTCTTATCTCCAAGCTCAAGCGTTACGATGTTATCGCGCTCAGTCAAGCCCATAGGGCGACATCTTCTTGATGATGCGCGCGTCGCCGTCTTCCAGCACGAACTTACCGCGGGCATTCCGGATGAACTTCGGTGTGCGCTTGATCATGCCGTGGCGCTTGCCGGCTTGGGCGGCCATAACCTTGCCGGTGCCGGTAATCTTGAAGCGTTTTTTCACGCCGCTCTTGGTTTTCATCTTGGGCATTTTGCTTCCTTTCGTTTCAAATCTCTCTAGCGAACGGCAAATCCGGCAGCTGAAAATTGCCGCCCTGCCATTGCTTTCATGGGAGAAGCTTTAAAGCAGCCACGGCATGCCCTAACGCGCCGGGCGGCTTTATGCAGGCACAATAAGCTGCGCTTGCGAAACGCGCAATAGTTTCGCAAGATCGGATGTCGATTAGGCGGCGATCGCAGAAATTAAGACCGGTATGACTGGCAGCGATGAGTTTGAAACGCGCGTGCGGGCAAGCTTCGCGCGGCAGAAGGTGATGCAGACGCTCGGCGTTGCAATTACGCGGATCGCTGCGGGCGAAGTGGAGTTCGCGATGCCCTTCGCTCCGGACTTCACGCAGCAGCATGGCTTCTTGCACGCCGGTACCGTGGCAACGGTTCTCGACAGCGCTTGCGGCTATGCCGCCTTTACAGTCATGGCACCGGAAGCAGCCGTCATGACCATCGAGTTCAAGGCGAACTTCCTCGCGCCGGCGAAGGGTGAGAGTTTCCGTTTCGCCGGCAAGGTGCTGAAGGCTGGGCGCACCGTCACCGTCTGCGAAGCGCAAGCCTTCGGCCGCGCGGGCGGCATCGAGAAGCTGATCGCCACGATGACCGCCACCATCATGGCTGTGACCGGACGCGCAGGAATAGAGCAATGAGCCATAGATATCGCAGCTGCCGGCATCTTACGCCGGCCTGGTTTAAGATCGAGGGACGCACACATGGTTAATCCCCCAAGACCCGATTTCCGCACGCTCCTTTCGGAAGCCAAGCCCGTGTACAGCGCATGGCTCGGCCTTGGACTGCCGCTCGGCGTCGAGATCGCGGCCGATGCTGGATGGGACGCGGTGATGATCGATCAGCAGCACGGCGCGGGCGGTCACACGGAGCTCGTAGGGTGCCTTACGGCGGCAAAAGCGGCTGGCGTTCCGGCTATGGTCCGGGTGGCGCAGCTCGACTACGGGCTGATTGGGCGTGCGCTCGACGCAGGCGCGCAAGGCGTGATGGTGCCGATGGTGGAGACGCCGGAAGATGCCCAGCGCCTCGTCCACGCGGTCAAATATCCCCCGCTCGGCGGCCGGAGCATCGGGCCTTATCGCGCGAGGCTACTGATCGAAGGCGATTATTTCGCGTCTGCCAATGCGTGGACGATCGCTTGCGGCCAGATAGAAACCGCGCGCGCGGTAGAGAACATCGACGCCATCTGTGGCGTGCAAGGCTTCGATATGATCTGCATCGGGCCGAACGATCTGGCCATCTCGATGTCGCGCGGCCAGGATAGGGACATCCGCTCGCCGAAGCTGCTGGAGGCCATCGAGCATGTACGCGAGCGTGCCGGGGCCCGGGGGGTAGCCACGGCCATCTTCGCCAACGATCTCGATTATGCGAAGCATATGGCCGCGGCTGGCTGGCAGGTGATATCGGTTGGCACCGATACGGGGTGGCTCGCCGCTATAGCGCGGCAAATGCTGCCAAAGTAAGGGGCTGCACCCCGAGAGGCGTAGCTCACTTTGCCGATGGTGAAGAGTTGGACTGCTGAAAGGTTGGAGGCAGGCACCCGGGCGAGCGGAAAGTGCACGGTGTCTCAGCTATTTCGTTTGGTTGCGTACACACTTCCTGAGTTTGTCGTCCCAATGATAACCGTCGTCGCACCGGATGTCCCTTGTCTTGTCGTCGCCGGTTTGCGCACCGAAGCTCGACATCGCCATTCCAGCCGAAAGCAGCATGCCGCAAATAAGTATCATCCCGCGCATTGTATGTTTCTCCTTCGAAAAGCTGATGTGAACGCTACTTAGCTTGGTAGGTAACCTTGTCATATCCAAAGCTGCTGAAATTAGCCTCGCTTCCCGGTCCGCCTGCCTTGGCTGTAGTTTCGATCATCTCGATGATCTTCATGAGATATTCGACTTTCTCATTTTCGTTCAGCACGATGCTGTATAGGTCTTCGCCTGGTTTCGCCATATATTTAGCGAGATCGAATGTCGCTGCGAGAGGAAACGAGGGCGGCACCAATATCGCGATGAGCTGCGCCTCGCCGGGATGCCTGCTCGTGTAAAAATGCATGTGCAGATCTTCGGGTGGAAGATCGGTAATGCCTGGTTTTATTTCCGTGCTTTCGACCTGCTCTTTTACGAACGGGAATAGCTGAATAACATTACCACTCGTCTCGAGGGAGATAATAAGCATCCGGCCCGCTAACCGGCTTGCGACTTGGACTTTGAAGGGGGTTTCAACTTTTGTGTTGTCATTCAGCGGCGCGAATATCTTGATGTTTCCCCTTGCGGGATCGAGCAATTTATCCAGTGCAGCAAGCAGATCTTCCTGCTGCTGGCTAAGCTGCACGGGCGGCACGTCTTTGAAGGCGATAGCGTGCGCTGTTACCCGGTCGATCCATTCTTGATAGGCGGAAAGATTAGAGTAGACGCCGTAATGGTCCAGCTCGCCGCACCTCGTTGAACCCCAACTCACGAGCCCCACAAGCACGGAGCAGGAGCTTTTGGGGTCCCAAGCAACGAGCGGGCCGCCGCTGTCGCCTTGGCAGGCGTCCTCATGCTCAAACGCACTGCCGGCGCATAGCTGGGCGTCCGTCAAATAGCAGGGCTGGGTGCCGCATCCTATGGAGGCCCAGGTCGTCCGGCATCTGTTCAATGGAATTGAAGGTATGGGCACATTTCTTAAGAAGCGCGACGGTGCCTGCACTTCGATTGCACCGCCGCCTCTGTAAAAAGGTTGCGGCTTTTGTCCGTCGCGGCCGAACCCGGCAACGCGAAGATACTTGCCGCCATTTTCATCGACGAACCGTCCTGGACTAGCGCAACTACCGGAATATGGCCGGCTGAGACGGATAAGAGCTACGTCCTTACCGTCGTGCCGGGCATCTATGTAACCCGGATATATTTGGATGTCCGCGGGTTCGTAGAAATCCTCATCTTTCGCAATGGCCAGATCGGTAACGCCGATAGCGATTTTGAGCACGCTCCCGTCGTAGTCCACAAATTGCCCCTGAGCATTTTTCCTCATGCCGTTAACGCAATGGGCCGCGGTGAGAACCCAGTCCTGTGCGACGGCGTTACCGCCGCAAAAAAACTTCTCGATTTTCGTGAACGGGTCTTTTTCGATCAAAGCCGCGATGCCGGGCCACTCTGCGGCCGAAGCGTCCGAGTTGCCCACGATGCGGTTCGCGGTGCCTGGTACCTGGAGGCAACTCTGGGAGAGCGCGCCTGTGCTCTGTGAAGCCACCAGGAGCGAGAGAGCCAGCGTCAGAATGAGGGGGTGAATGCGCTGTGCAGTGTCCATAATTAGCCCCGATCCCAGTTAGGTTGCGCAATCTGCGAACAATGTAACTTAAAGTCTCGAATTCTGGAATAGGCAATCGCTGGGATAAGTGCGGCGTCTCCGGTCACGGCGCCCTCAAGCCACGATTCTGCATCGCTTGGGAGGGCGTCGTAACATCGGGCACAATTGCGCCTTTACGCTGCCGCGGCTTCGCGGTAACGGCTAAGCAGGTATCCCAAAGGATGCCTGCTTAGGATCTTTCGTTTTCGCAGAGTTTTACCGCAAAACAGGAAGGTCGTTCCCGTCTTCACGGGGATATGCTTTTTGGGAATTCTGCTTAGGCTTCGGCGTTGTCCGTTTACCAGGGAGTGTTTGGATGATTATGGGCTATGTGTACGACGCGCTCATGTTTGTGGGGCTGTTCGTGATTATCAAGGCGTTGCAAATGGCGGCGAGCTTCGCCTACACGACTTACAAATCGCTCACGATCCACAAGAGCTGGGCGCACGCATTTTTTCCGCCGCTGAGGGACCGGCTGCGCTACGGCCTCAAAGGGGACATGTTCTATTTCGCCGCCGGGATTTTCATCGCGCTTTCTGCCGATAAGATCAGGGCGTTGATAGCTGCTTAAGCACGTTCGCGCCTCCGGTTTGCGGGCGGCAATGCCCGGGCGTAGAATAAGCTGGTCAACAAGGTGTGCCAGCGATGAATAACCGGGCGGCTTTTTGGATGAGGGTGTTTTTTGTACCCGCTTATCTGGGATTTGCGGCTCACGGCCAGGCCGAACCGGCCGCGGCGAACGCGGAACCGGCAAAGACCGCGTCAGCCCAGGCGAAAGCTGAGGCCAGCCCTGCGAGGCTCAGCTGCAGGGCCTCCCGTCACGATATCGGCATATACGAGCCGCTGAGATTCATGTCGCTCACCGTCGACGTGACCAAGAAATATGTAAAGATGGTCCACGAGGGGGATGGCAAGATATTCGAATATACCGGCGGCGAAACGAGTGCGCCTAGCCGCAGGACCTTCGTGACAATCACAGACGATAACATAACTTTTGGCCAGCTGGGCAATGAAGCTTGGAAAATCGATCGCTATACCGGGACCTTGACCAATTCCTCTTTTGCCATCCCGTTCGAATGTCAAGTCCGGCCTGCCGAGCGCAAGTTCTAAGACTAAAGGGAATTCACGGTAATCCATGCAGTGTCATTCCTGCGAAAGCGGGAATCCATATTTGCATTGGCGGAACAAGCTGATGACGCCAGCCGGTTCGCCGCGGCTGCTGGCGCAGCCGATGTAGTCGCGACCCTCGAGATATGGCCGCATATGATCCACGCAAGGCCCTTATGGAACGCAGGCCTGAGGCCCGGCCGCCGCGCACTTGTCAGCGCGGTTGGGTTTATCCGTAGTTATCTTTGCGCGCCTGAAGCGGACAAACCGGCCTCGTGAACCGGTTATCCGGATCTGTATCAATCTAAACGGCTGACATAAGCGGCAACCGCGGAGATCTGTTCCTTGGTCATGCTGCTCGCAATCGGCTGCATCGTGTTCGCATCTTCCGCGGACACTGGATCTTTGGCCCGGTAGCCCTTGCCCCAGCCTGAGAGCTGGGCAACGGTGTAAGCATACATCTGTCCCGCGATGCGCGGAACCATGTCGCTACCCTTGCCAGCTTCGCCGTGGCAGGCTGCGCATGCCGGAATGTTCTCGTCCGGAACGCCCTCTGCGAAAATCTTTTTTCCCTGCTCTACGAGGTTCTTGGGACCTCCGCCGGCTGGCCTTGGCTTAAGCGCGCTAAAGTGCTCGGCAATGGCGGTTCGCATCGCCGGATCGATACTTTGGACAACCGGAACCATGAACCTCTTAGCAACTGGATTATCGCGCCGGTGTTCGGCCAGAGCCTTGAACTGGTTTTCAAGATACTGCACCTGCTGCCCGGCAAGCTGCGGTATAGGGTAATAGCCGCGAAAACCCCGCGCCGATGGTCCGTGGCATTCGGTGCAAAAATGTATCTTGGCCTGAAGACCGTTTCTGTGAAACGCCGTTTCGCCCGTCTCAGCGGAGTGGGCGTGATGCCGGTGTCTGTGAAACGCCGTTTTGCCCATGTCAGCCGAGTGCCCCACTACCGGCAAAACAACTGATAGCAGTACCGTCTGTAACACCAATGGCAGGCTCGCGACTCTCATTTCCAGCCTCCGCGCCTAACTCAGCTCGCGCTCATGCACGCCCTAATACTCTATTAAAATAGAGAAACACGAAATAAATGTAAAGAAAACCGGTGCCCGCCGCCTTAGCAAAGCTGTACAAATTTTAGTGTACGGGACGTTTGCCAGGTGGCGGGGCGAAGGTGCGGTTTATTATGACGAGGCAAAAACGCGCTCAAAGATCGCGTCCACATTGCGCAAGTGCGGTTGCATATTGAACAACGCGTCAAGTTCCGTTGCGGGAAGGGCAGCGGATACCTCCGGATCGGCCTTCAAGAACTCCAGGAACGAGCCTTCGCCATGGAAGGCGCGCATGGCGTTTCTCTGCACGAGGCGATAGGCGTCCTCCCGGCTGATGCCTTTCTGTGTGAGTGCGAGCAGCACTTGCTGGGAATGCACCAAACCGCCGCCCCGTTCGAGGTTCTGGCGCATGCGCTCGGGATAAACAACGAGCTTATCGACGACCCCGGCTAGGCGCGCGAGCGCGAAGTCGAGCGTTACGGTCGCGTCCGGGCCGATCATCCGCTCCACCGACGAATGCGAAATGTCCCGCTCGTGCCACAGCGCAACGTTCTCCATGGCAGGCAGAGCATAGCCGCGCACGATCCGCGCGAGGCCCGTAAGGTTCTCGGTCAGCACAGGGTTGCGCTTGTGCGGCATGGCCGACGAGCCTTTCTGACCTTGGGAGAAAAACTCCTCGGCCTCGCCGACCTCGGTGCGCTGCAGATGCCGGATTTCGGTCGCAAGGCGCTCCACGGACGAGGCAATCACGCCGAGGACCGCGAAGAACATGGCGTGGCGGTCGCGGGGAATGATTTGGGTCGAGACGGGCTCGGGCTTGAGGCCGAGCTTTAGCGCGACGTAAGCCTCGACGCGCGGGTCGAGATGCGCGAACGTGCCGACCGCGCCCGAGATTGCGCAGGTGCTGATATCTTCCTTAGCGCAACTGAGCCGCTCCTTTGCGCGGGCGAACTCCGCATAGGCGAAGGCGAGCTTCAGCCCGAAGGTCGTGGGTTCCGCGTGAATGCCGTGGCTGCGGCCCACCGTGACGGTATATTTATGCTCCATCGCCCTGCGCTTTAGCGCGGCGAGCAGCGCGTCGAGATCGGTGAGCAGAATGTCCGCGGCGCGGCCGAGCTGCACCGCAAGGCACGTGTCGAGCACATCTGAAGAGGTCATGCCCTGATGCATGAAGCGCGCCTCAGGCCCGGCATGCTCGGCCACGCTCGTTAGAAACGCGATGACATCGTGCTTGACCTCGCGCTCGATCTCATCGATCCGCGCAATATTGAAGCCTCCGCGCTCGCGCAGGACCTTCGCCGTCCCGGCCGGCACTTGGCCGAGCTCCTCCATCGCTTCGGCGGCAAGTGTCTCGATCTCGAGCCAGATTTCATATTTGGATTGATCCGACCAGATGGCGGCCATTTGCGGCCGTGAATAGCGGGGAATCATGCAGGGCCTCTTTAGGCTGCGAAAGCCGCCTCGAAGGGCGACAGGGTCAGGTGATGAGACTGCAAAAGCTGCAGGAGGGCAGGTGAGGGGCTGAGGCCCGAGGTGAACTGGATTTCTCCCGAGCCGTGCTTAGCACCAACGCCGACGATGTGGCCTTCATCGGCGAGCACATTGGCGATACGCCGCGCAATGGCCGGTGCCGGATCGAGCCAAACGACAGGCCAAGGCGCTAGCGCGTCGAGCTTATCGAGGAGAAGCGGATAATGGGTGCAGCCGAGCACCACGACATCGGTTTTAGCGCTGCCATCGTCGACAAAGCAGGGGGCGATCTCGCGAGCGATGGCTTCGTCGTCCACGGCCTCGCCGTTGGCATGGGCTTCGGCAAGCGCTGCAAGCGAGGGCGCGCCGGCAAGCGTGAAGCGGACGCCGCTGCCGAATCTATCGATTAGTGCGCGGGTATAGTCGCGGGTAACGGTTGCGGGCGTGGCGAGCACTGAGACAAGCCCGCTTCTGGTCAGGGCAGCAGCAGGCTTGACGGCCGGCACCGTTCCCACGATGGGCACGGCGACGCTCTCGCGCAGCGCCTGAAGCGCAATTGTGGACGCGGTATTGCACGCGAGCACGATGCAATCGGGGGTAAAATGCCGGACGGCCGGCTCAACGAGCTCAACAAGCCGCGAGATGAGCCCAGCTTCGCTCCGTGCGCCGTAGGGAAAGCCGGCATCGTCCGCTATGAAGCGGACATCGGCCTCGGGCACTGCCTGGCGCGCCGCGCGCAGCACCGTCAAGCCGCCAAGCCCTGAGTCGATAAAGAGAAGCCGCGGGGCGCGTTCGATAATGCTCATCCTACCGTCATTCCACGAGCCCTGAGGCCGAAGCGATTCTTTCATACCCCATTCAGGGGCGCGCGAAAAGCTTGGCGTAGGCTTGAGTTCCGTCCGGCAGGCTGCCCGTGGCCTCGTAGACGCCGCGTGCGACGGCGCGCGCCACACAATTTGCCGCGGCGGCGCCAAGGAAGGACAACGCGAGCATCGGATCGGCGAGCGGTATTTTGCCCGTTGCGAGCGCGAAAACGATATCGCCATCGAAGGGCGTGAAGGCGGGAACGATGGCGCGGGCCATCCCCGCCGCGGCCATCGCGGCGAGCCGTTTGCATTGGGCTTGAGTGAGCGACGCATCGGTGGCCACGATGCCAAGCGTCGTGTTCGCGCGCTCCGCAAGCGGCATCTTGAAATTGGGCTGTCCGGCGTTTTCCGGCCACGGGTGCGGGGAACCGAGGCCGCCGAATTCACCTCCCCGCTCGAAAGGCGCAGCCCAGAAATGCGGCGTGTCCACGACGGTGACGGCACCCACGGCGTTGACCGCTGCGAGCGCGCCTACGACGATCCCCCCGGCGTTCGCCTCGCCTGGCAGGCCTGAAACCCGTTCGGACGCGCTTCCAAGTCCGCCGCGCAGGCGATTTCCATGACCCGCAACAACGGCGCCGAAGCCCGCACCCGCCGAACCCAGCTCAAAGTGCTGAGCCGCCGAAGCCGCCGCTGCGTAGCCCAAGTCGCGGTAAGGCGGATGGCGGCCCCAATCTTTATTTCCGCCATTGAGAAGATCGAAAAGGATGGCCTGGGGCACAATCGGCACGCGGGCTGGGCCGACGGGAAAGCCCCGGCCTTGTTCGCGCAGGAAGCTCTGCACGCCCGTCGCCGCGTCGAGCCCAAAGGCGGACCCGCCGGAAAGCACAATGGCATCTGCGGCTCCAACCGAGCCCTCAAGGGCGATTGCGTCCATCTCGCGCGATCCAGGGCCCCCGCCGAAGACCGAGGCGGCGGCAACGGTGGCAGCCTCGCACAGCACGGCGGTGACACCCGACGCGAGGCTATCATCATGCGCGTTGCCAACCGTTAGGCCGCTTACATCCGCGATCGAATTGCGAGGACCGGTAGGACCCATGAAGCTCTCCAACAAAAAAGCCCGCAGCATCGCTACGGGCTTTGTACCGCGAACGCCGTTAAGATACTATTCTTGCTCATACGTGGTTTTGTTCCACTTATAGACAACGTAGGGCACCAAGCTCGGATCGCCCTTGGCGTCGAACTTGAACTTGCCGAGCACGGTGTCGAACTCGCCGGTATCGAGGGCGGCTTTGACTTGCGCGGCATCAAAAGATTTCGCTTTCTCGGCCGCGCCCTTCCAAGCCTGAACCGCGGCGTAGGCATAGAGAACGTAACCCTCAGGGTCGATGTTCTTGGCCCGGTACTCCTTCACAACGGCGGCGGCGGCGGGGTTCTTGCGCGGATCGGGCGAGAAGGTGAGCAGCGTGCCTTCGACATCGGGACCGGCGATTTGGCCGAGCTCGGTCGAGACAAGGGCGTCGCCGCCCATGAGGATCGTTTTCATGCCTTGAGCGCGCATCTGGCGGATAATGAGGCCGGCCTCAGTATGATAACCGCCGAGATAGACGAGATCTACCTTGGCTTCCTTGAGCTTGGTTACAACGGCGCTATAGTCCTTTTCGCCGGCCGTAATCGTGTCGTAAAAGACTTCCATTTTACCGGCGGCGTTCATTGCCTGCTTGGTCTCATCGGCCAAGCCCTTGCCGTAAGCCGTCTTGTCGTTCAGAATTGCGACGTTCTTGTCCTTGTATTTCTCCGCGAGATATTTACCGGCGACCGATCCCTGCTGGTCGTCGCGGCCGCAAACGCGGTAGCTGAGACCGTCTTTGGGCCGCTGATCGGTGTATTTCGGGTTTGTCGAACCGGGAGAGATTTGGACGATGCCGGCTTCGTTATAAACGTCGGAGGCGGGGATCGAAGAGCCGGAGCAGTAATGGCCGGCCACGAAGACAACCTTCTTCGCCGCGAGTTGCTCGGCTACGGAACGCGCCTGCTTAGGATCGCATGCGTCGTCGCCTTGCTCCAGCTTGAGCTTTTTGCCAAGCACGCCGCCGGCGGCGTTAATATCGGCAACGGCGGCCTCTGCGCCTGCTTTGAACTGGGCGCCGAAGGTTGCATATTCGCCCGTCATGGGGCCCGCGACCGCGATGGCGGCCTCGGATTGGGCGGACGCTGTGGAGGCGAACCCAAGGCCGGCTCCCAGAACGGCGAGGCTCGCAAGGATGAGACGCATTATTATTCCCCTTTTGCGTTGAAAGTTCAGGAACTGCGAATTCAAGCCGGTATGTTTCTGCGGATTACGGCTCTCCGGTGGCGTCTTTTCCGAGACGCGGGCCGGGCGCACCCCCTTTAGCGGTCAGCCAGCCATATTGGCGTAGCATCTGCGCTCGTCTCTGCAGCCGGAAACCGAGCGCAGCGAACAGCAGAAGGATCGCGGTATCGGTGACGTAGTAATGCGGAGAATGCATGTTGCCTTGCGCCGCGCGCCAGCTAGCAAGCGTCGCGCCGGCGAAGAGCCCCCAATGCAGAAAACGGATAGCAACGCCAAGCATCATCGTATAGATGGCGGCCTGCCAGAACGGCTTCCAGCCCTTCGCCGCCGCGCGCCCGATCATAAACGCCGCGCCGCCTCCGCAGAGCACCGTGACGAAAAGGAACGCCCAGAGCGAATTTTCGTAGATTATGGCCATAGGTTACGCCCCTCACCCTGTCCCTCTCCCGCTGGGAGAGGGAACGCAGTTGCAACGCGCACGGCCGGACTCCCTCTCCCATGGGGAGAGGGTTGGGGTGAGGGGCGAGTCCCCCGATGATCCAACACATTACGCATGCGCGCCCCCCTCCAAATAAGCCGCCTTCACCTCCTCGCGCTTGAGGAGATCGGAGGCCTTGCCGGACATGGTGATCTGCCCGTTGACCATAACATAGCCGCGATGAGCGAGTTTCAGCGCGTGGAAGGCGTTTTGCTCCACAAGAAAGACGGTCAGGCCGCGCGTTCGATTGAGCTCGCGGATAACGGAGAAGATCTGGCGCACAATCAGCGGCGCGAGGCCGAGCGAGGGCTCGTCGAGCAGGAGAAGTTTCGGCCGGCCCATAAGCGCACGCGCGATCGCCAGCATTTGCTGCTCGCCGCCCGAAAGCGTTCCCCCGCGCTGGTTCTGCCGCTTCGAAAGCACGGGGAACAGATCGAAGACCATGCCGAGATCGCTTTTGAGCGCGTCCGCATCCTGCGGCGCAAGCAGCGCCCCCATCAGAAGGTTTTCATGCACGGTCATACGCGGGAAAATGCGCCGGCCTTCGGGCGACTGCGCGATGGAGAGCCGTACGATCTCGTGCGTGGGGAGTCTGGCGATATCCCTTCCGCCGAATAGGATTTGGCCGCTTCTGGCGCGCGGATCGCCGCAGATCGTCATCATAAGCGTGGACTTGCCCGCGCCATTCGAGCCGATCAGCGTAACGATCTCGCCCTCATACACGTCGAGATCGACGCCTTTCAGCGCGCGGATGCTTCCGTAATAGGTCTCGACGCCGCGCATGGAAAGAAGTGGGGTCATAGGCCAGCCTCCGCTTCGGCTTCTTCGACCTCGTTATCCTCGACACCCAGATAAGCCGCGATAACCTTCGGATCGGCGCGGATGCCGGCGGGCGTGCCTTCGGCGATTTTCCGGCCGTAATCGAGCACGACGATGCGGTCGGAGATGCCCATCACCACGCCCATGTCGTGCTCGATCAAAAGGATAGACAGCGCGTGCTCATCGCGGATTTTGAGGAGAAACTCGTTCAGCTCGGCGGATTCGCGCGGGTTGAGGCCGGCGGCGGGTTCATCGAGGCAGAGGAGCACGGGCGAGGTGCACATGGCCCGCGCGATCTCGAGCCGCCTTTGCGCGCCATAGGGCAGGTCCCCGGCTGGATCGTCGGCGCGGCCGAGAAGGCCCGTTTCCTTGAGCCAATAGGCTGCGCGATCGATCGCCTCCGCCTGGGCGCGGGCGTAGCTTTGGAGGCCGAGAAGCGCGCCGATTGTAAAACCCGAAGCTGCGTTCAAGGCGTTGTGCTGGGCGACGAGCAGGTTTTCGAGCACGGTCATGCCGCCGAAAAGCCGGATGTTCTGGAAGGTGCGAGCGACACGCGCGGTGCGTGCGATTTGGTAGCCCTCCACCCGTTCGAGCAGGAAGAGCGCGCCGCCAGGGGCCGCTTTCCATTGCCTGCCGCTCGCGGTAAGCTCTGGCAGCGCCTCGAAGGCGGACTGAGCGCCGTGGGCGAGCGCGATGCGCCCCGCAGTTGGCTTATAGAAGCCGGTTATGCAGTTGAAGACGGTCGTCTTGCCTGCGCCGTTGGGTCCGATAATCGCGGTTATTTCGCCGCGGCGCGCAGAGAAGGACAGGCCGTCGATTGCGACCAGGCCCCCGAAGCGCATGGTCACATGCTCGGCGCGCAGAATATCGCCGTCCGCCTGGGGCAGGGCGGTGTGCAGGGGCTCGCCGCTCATCAGCCGCGTCCCTCCTTGACGAAGCTGCCCGATATGCTGCGCGCCTCGTGAAGAAAGGCCGACGGAGTGCGCCCGGCCATGAGGCCGCGCGGCCGCCAGATCATGACCGCCACCATGGAAAGCCCGAAAATGAGCATGCGGTAGTCCTGCAGCTCGCGGAAGCGCTCGGCGCCGCCAACGAGGACCACGGCTGCGATCACGACGCCGAGCTGACTGCCAAGGCCGCCCAGCACCACAATCGCAAGCACAAGCGCCGACTCGGTGAATGTGAATGATTCCGGGCTGATGAAACCCTGCCTTGCGGAGAAAAATGCGCCAGCGAACCCGCCAAACATGGCGCCGATGGCGAAAGCGCTGAGCTTGGTGGCGACCGTATTGATGCCAAGCGAGCGGCAGGCGATCTCGTCCTCGCGCAGCGCTTCCCAGGCACGCCCAATCGGCGCCCGGCGCAGACGCAGCGTCACGAAATTGGTTAAAAGCGCGAGACCAAGGATGACGTAATAAAGAAAGATAATCCTGGAGACCGGGTTGTAGTCCAGCCCGAAAAAGCTATGAAAGCTGGGGTTCGCCGAACGCTCGAAGGGCAGGCCGAAAAATGTGGGCCGCGGGATGCGGTTGATGCCGTTCGGCCCTCCGGTGAAGCTCTGCCAGTTAATCAGCACGATGCGGATGATCTCACCGAAGGCGAGCGTGACGATGGCGAGATAGTCGCCGCGCAGGCGCAAAACCGGGAAGCCGAGCGTCA
This sequence comes from Rhodomicrobium sp., assembly GCA_052144215.1. Classification (GTDB taxonomy): domain Bacteria; phylum Pseudomonadota; class Alphaproteobacteria; order Rhizobiales; family Rhodomicrobiaceae; genus Rhodomicrobium. The sequence continues at coordinate 15,103 of JBKQQS010000085.1, read as the reverse complement.
CCCCCCAAAGCGCAGCGAACAGCCCTGCGAGCGGCAGGCAAACCCAAAAGGACCAGCCAAGTTCCGTGGAGATCAGCGCATAGGTATAGGCGCCAACTGCGTAAAAGGCGACATAGCCAAGGTCGAGCAGCCCCGCGAGGCCGACCACGACGTTCAACCCCCAGCCGAGCATGATATAGATCAGAATCTGCGTTGCGGTGTCGACGGCGTAGCGCTGCTGCGGCCCGGCGATCAGGAACGGAAGCAAGATAGCGATGGCAAGGAGTGCGGCTGGAAATTCGCGCCCGAACTTGTCCGTCAGCACTTCGGGGACCTTGCCCACGGGATCTTTCGATAACAAAGCGAGGAAGAGCCGCAGCACGCGCGCCGCCACCATGGCCAAAATGGCGAGGAAGGCGGCAATGCAAGCGAAAGTGAGAAGATCGGTGAGCGTGCCGGCCAGCCAGGATTGGCTTGACGCCCGTTCGATGAGGCTGGTGCGAAGCCCGCCCGTCGCGTAGAGAGCAGCGCCGATTGCGAGGGCCGCGGCGATGGCCGGAAGCTTGGCCCGCGCTGAGAACCGGGCCATAAACGCGAGCGTGCGTCCGCCATCCAATGGACGCCAGATCAAAACGTCGAGAAGGAATCGCACTGCCGCCACAGCGGCCGCGAGCCCAACAGCTTTGGCGAGATGCACCGTAACCGCAAGTCCGCCATTGGCGGGATCGGTGCGCAGCCCCACGAGCGAGCCGAACAGCGCGAGCGCGAGCAGAAAGGCGATGCCTGCGTCGCGTGCCGCACTCGTTGCGCCCTGGCGCACGACGCCCGCCGCTTCACGCTCCGCCATCAGCCCCGGTTCAGCTATGCCGGTCATGCGGCTAAACCTTCTCAACCTCTGGGCGCCCCAGCAGCCCCGACGGCAGAAAGATTAGGACGATTGCGAGAATGGAGAAGGCGGCGACATCCTTATATTGCGCAGTGAAATAGCCGGCCCAGAGCACCTCGATCAGGCCGATGACAAGTCCGCCCAGCATCGCGCCCGGCAGCGAGCCGATCCCGCCCAGCACCGCGGCCGTGAACGCCTTGATGCCTGCCACGAAGCCCACGTAAAAATCGATGACGCCGTAATAGGCAAGGAACATGAGCCCCGCGACGGCGGCCAAGGCTGCGCCGATCACGAAGGTGAGCGAGATGGTGCGGTCGACATTCACTCCGCAGAGCGCCGCCATCTTGCGGTCCTGCTCGCAAGCGCGCTGCGCGCGGCCGAGCGCGGTGCGGCCGATGATGAGCGAAAAGACCGTCATCAAGACAACGGTCGTCGCCATGATGAGGATTTGCACATAGCTGAGGCTGACCACAAAGCCGTTGTTTTCGGTCAGCGCATAGCCGCCCCGGATGAGCGGCGGCAGCGGCTTCGAGCGCGCGCCCTGGGAAAGCTGCACAAAGTTCTGCAGCGTGATCGATACGCCGATGGCGGTGATTAGGGGCGCGAGCCGGAAGGAAGAGCGCAGCGGCCGGTACGCGATGCGCTCGATGCTCCAGCCCCAGGCTGCGGTCAGCGCCATGGATGCGAGGAGCGCGATGAGGAGCGCGAGCGGCACAAAGGTGATGGAAGCCGCAAACAGCGACAGGATCGCAATCAGCGCAATGAACGCGCCGATCATGAACACCTCGCCGTGGGCGAAGTTGATCATGCCGACGATCCCGTACACCATCGTGTAGCCGATTGCGATCAGCCCGTAGATCGAACCGAGGGTTAAGCCGTTGATGAGCTGTTGAGAGAAATATTCCATGCAGGGAACTCGATGGCACGCGGGGGTGTGACCGGACGCTTTCCTTGCATTTACCTCAAACGCGCGGTGCGCGCCAATGCTTACTTCGCAGCAGGGTTGGATCGTGTTATGGCGGCGTGCGGCAGGCGCCAACGCCACCCGCCGCAAGCTAAATTGCTTGGTTCCGTGCGCGAGGACCTCGCTGTCTTCTAGGCACCCTTTTCACATGGCCGCACGGCAGCGGCGTTGCGGACCTTACGACTATCCGATGATCGTCCTTCCAGTCCCGTATCGCGAACCGGCAGCGGCCTTTTCGGTCTTTGCGAGCGGCCGGCACGCCGCGCTTCTCGACCGCAGCGGCGAAGCGGCTGGCGAGTGCATAAGCATCGTCGCAGCGGAGCCGGTTGAAATCGTCACGGCGACGGAGGACGGCGGGTTTATCGATGGTGTGCCCCACGCCCGCGATCCTTTCGAGACGCTCAGCGAGGTTTGGCGACGGCATCGCCAAGGCCCCAACGGCCTTCCGTTTTGCGGCGCACTCATCGGCTATCTCGGCTATGAGCTTGGCGGTTTTCTCGAAAAGCTGCCTCCTCCGAAACCGGACGCCCTTCCTGTTCCGGCGATGTCGCTTGGCGTGTACGATACCGCGGCGCTTCTCGACCACCGCCGCCGCCGCGCCCTTGTGATTGGCGCGGACGAGGCGAAAGCCACGCGTTTTGCCAGCCGGCTTGTCTCTGCGCCTTGCGAACTGCCGCCGCCCGCTCTAGCGCCTGCGGTGACATGGCGCACAGAGCAGAGCCGCGAAGAAGTCGAGACCAAGATTGCCCGCATCCTCGATTACATCCGGGCGGGCGATGTCTATCAAGTGAACTACACCCAGCGCTTTACGGCACACCGGCCCGCTGGGCTCAGCGATTTCGATCTCTACCGGCGTCTCAGGTCCATTAGCCCGGCGCCATATTCCACGTTTCTACGCTGTGGAGATGTATCGATTGCAAGCGCCTCGCCCGAGCGCTTTCTGGCGCTGGACGGGGCGGGGCTCATCGCCGCTGAGCCCATCAAGGGCACACGCCGCCGCGATAGCGATCCAGCGTGCGACGCCGGGCTTGCGAGAGCCTTGCAGCAAAGCGCGAAGGATAATGCTGAAAACCTTATGATCGTCGATTTGATGCGCAACGATCTGTCGCGCGTTTGTGAGGTTGGAAGCGTGGCCGTGCCGTATCTCAACCGTCTGCAAAGCTTTAGCCACCTTCATCATCTTGTCTCCACGGTGACGGGACGCCTGCGCGGCTCAGTCAGTCCGATCGACGTGCTGCGCGCCACGTTTCCCGGCGGATCGGTGACAGGGGCGCCAAAAATCCGGGCGATGGAGATCATCCGGGAGTTGGAGCCGCGGGCTCGCGGAGCTTATTGCGGTGCCCATGGCTGGATCGGCTTCGACGGCAAGGCCGATCTGGCCATGACCATACGCACGCTGACGCTGACGCCGGACATGATCGTAGCGCAGGCCGGCGGCGGCATTGTTGCGGACTCCGATCCAGCGGCGGAATATGAAGAGAGCATGGTCAAAATCGCCCCGCTTCTACGCGCGGGGCTAGGGGAGGCGGACGATGATGGTCTGGCTGAACGGCGCGCTACGCGATAGCGGCGAAGCGCGCATCGATCCCGCAGACCGGGGCTTCACTCTTGGCGACGGCCTTTTTGAAACCGTCGCGGTCCGGGGCGGGAAAATCCTGCGGCTCGAAAAACACCTGCGGCGCCTGAGCCGGGGATGCGCCGTGTTAAAGCTTCCCCCGCCGCCGGATACGATTGCGGACTGTATTGGCACCGTGCTTTCCGCCAACGGTCTTCAAGACGCCGCCATACGCATCACCTATACGCGCGGCGCGGGGGCACGAGGGCTGCCGATACCCGAGTCTTGCGCGCCCACACTCCTTATCGCCGCAAATCCGCTGCCGCCGGCGAGGGAGCCGGCGCGCTGCATCGTCTCCACGCTCACGCGGCGCAACGAATACTCGCCGCTCTCGCGCATCAAATCGACGAACTATCTCGACAGCATTCTTGCGCGCGAAGAGGCAAAACGGCGTAATGCTAGCGATGCTTTGCTGCTGAATACGGCCGGCAACGCCGCCGAAGCCACCGCCGCAAACCTCTTTATTGTCAAGCACGGGCAGGTGCTGACGCCACCACTCGAAGACGGTGCCCTCGAGGGCGTCATCCGCGAGAAAATTATCGCAGAAACTGAAGCTGTGGAATGCAGCCTTCGCGTCCCGGATTTGATGGGCGCGGACGAGGTTTTTTTATCGAATAGCCTTGGCCTGCAGGCCGTTGTGGCGATCGATGACGTTCCCATCGGATCGGGAGACGCGGGCCCGAAATATCGCGCGCTCTTGCCGCTGGCAGGTTGATTTTAAAGCTCCGGGGCTGTTGGCGATGCCCGCGAGCCTTCCTAAAACCGGCCAGCGCCTATAGTTAACGGGCCCGAAACCTTTCCCTGTCAAAGCTAACGGCCGGACAAGCTCTCCCGCGCCCAGTTGACGCCGCGATATTGTGATCTCACTTGAGTTCGATAAGGTTCTAACTATTCCGGCTCGCGGCGGGCGGTCTGCCCGGCGCCGGGCAGATAGAGAAGGATACAGCCATGATCGGCATAGTGCTTGTCATTGCAGTCATTGCGGCAATGTTCACCATCGCGATCCGGCGGTATCCGCTTTGGGCCTGGGCCGCGCTTCTGGCCGCGGTGACGCTCTTCATCAAGCTCGGCCTGTTCGGCGGCCAAGTGCACCTGCCCTCTTTCACGCCATGGGCGCTGGCCGGCTGGCTGCCGGCCATCGCGCTCGGGCTTCTGTCCTGGCGGCCCATACGGCGCGAGGTGGTGACGCGGCCAGCTTTCCGCATGGTAAAGCGCATCCTGCCGCCGGTTTCCAAAACCGAGCAGGAGGCCATCGACGCGGGCACGCTCGGCTTCGACGCCGAGCTGTTCTCGGGCCGGCCGGATTGGGAGAAGCTGCGCGCGGTCGATCCCATCGTGCTCAGCGATGCGGAGCGGCGCTTCCTCGACAACGAGGCCGAGCAGCTCTGCCAGATGCTCGACGATTGGGAAATCCGGCACAATCAGCACGATATCCCCGAACACATCTGGAATTTCGTGCGCGATAAGGGTTTTCTCGGCATGCTCATCTCCAAGGAGCATGGCGGGCTCGGCTTCTCGGCTCAGGCGCAGTCGCTCATTTTAGGCAAAGTGTCCTCGCGCAATCCGGACGCATCCATCGTGGTCATGGTGCCGAACTCGCTCGGGCCCGGCGAGCTGATCGAGAAATTCGGCACGGACGCGCAAAAGCAGCAATATTTGGAACCGCTGGCGAAGGGCAGGGAGATCCCATGCTTCGCGCTGACGAGCCCGTTCGCGGGTTCCGACGCCGCCGCCATGCGCGACGTGGGCTATGTCGAAAAGGGCATGTATAACGGGCAGGAGGTTACCGGCATCCGCGTCAGCTGGGACAAGCGCTATATCACGCTGGCGCCGAAAGCGACGCTTCTAGGCCTCGCCTTCCATTTGCTCGATCCCGGGAACCTGCTTGGCAAAGGCAGCGACCCAGGTATTACGCTCGCCCTCATTCCGGCCAGCCATCCGGGCGTCAAGATCGGGCGCCGGCATCTGCCGGGCGGGTCCTCGTTCCCGAACGGGCCGACCACGGGCGAGAATGTCTTCATCCCCCTCGATTGGGTGATCGGCGGCGCGGAGCGCGTGGGGCAGGGCTGGCGTATGCTGATGAGCTGCCTCGCCGCGGGGCGGGCGATCTCGCTGCCGGCGTCCTCGACGGCCGGCGTGAAAGCGCTGTTGCGCTTCACATCGGCCTATGCGCGCATCCGCACGCAGTTCTCGATGCCCATCGGCCGGATGGAAGGCATCGAGGAGCCGCTCGCACTGCTCGCAGAGACCGCCTATACGCTCGAAGCGGCGCGCGCGGTAACCTCAGCCATGGTCTCGCAAGGGGCCAAGCCGGCCGTCATCTCCGGCTTGATGAAGTATCAATGCACGGACCGGATGCGCAAAGCGCTCGATGCCGCGCTCGATATCCACGCCGGCAAAGGCATTTGCGACGGTCCCAGCAATTATCTGCAAGCGGCCTATCAAATCTCGCCCGTCAGCATCACGGTCGAGGGCGCGAACATCTTGACGCGCAGCCTGATCGTGTTCGCGCAAGGGGCGCTCCGGAGCCATCCCTACCTCTACACCGAGGTCCAAGCAGCCCAGAACCCGGACCGGGAGGCAGGGTTCACGATGTTCGAGGGCGCCTTCGAGCGGCACGTGGCGTTTAGCACGTCGAACCTGTTCGGCTCGATTTTCCACAACGTCACGTTCGGCCTCTTCGCCGGCGCGCCTCCTAACGCGCCCGAGCCGCGCTATTTCCAGCAGCTAACCCGCGCCTCGACCAACTTCGCGCTGATGGCCGATCTATCGGTGGCGCTGCTCGGAGGCGGGCTCAAAACCAAGCAGCGCACGACAGGGCGCATGGCGGACGCATTAGCTGAGCTTTACTTCATATGCTGCCTTTTGAAGCGTTACGAGGATGACGGCCGGCTCGACGCAGAGCGCCCGGTTTTCGACTACGCCGTGCAAAAAGCCTTTTATGGCTTCTATGCTGCGATGCAGGACGCGATCGATAACTTCCCGATCGCCGGCGTCCGGCCTCTGTTGAAAGTCTGCGTGTTTCCTTTCGGCAATCGTTTCCGCAAACCCAAGGACGCCCTTGCCAAGACCGTGGTGCGCGCCGTGCTTGAGCCGGGCGAAGTGCGCGACCGCCTCACGCGCTATGCTTTCGTTTCCCATGACGAGCACGATCCAACCGGCCTGCTTGAGGTTACCCTGAAGAAAGTGGTTGAAAGCGAGGAGGTAGCCCGTAAATTGGAGCGCGCGATCCGCGCCGGCACGGTGAAGTGCTATCTCGGCAACGATTGGATCAAGGAAGCCTTGGATAAAGGCGTGCTTGCCCAAGACGAGGCCGATTTGCTCCGTTATACCGAGCGCCTCGTGGCAAGGGTTATCGCGGTCGACGACTTCGACGCTGCAGAGGCCGTTCCGCATTACGGGCCAGGCGACAATGTCCGCGCCCTAATCGATAAGCACGATGGCCCGGAAAAGCAGCCCGCAGATATGCATCCGGCGCAGTAATGCAGGCGTCCGCGGTATGGTGTCAGCTATCGGATAGGGCCATGATCGAGCGTTCCACCCCTCACCCTGTCCCTCTCCCACCGGGAGAGGGAACGATGTTGCAGCGATTACAGCAGCGTCCCCTCTCCCATGGGGAGAGGGACAGGGTGAGGGGCGTTGCGCGGGGTCATTGCCTAACAACGGGCAGCGCTGGGCACGTTTCCCGCACACGGTATGAGATGGAATAGGAGCGGTCATGGTAGCGGACATCGCAAACCTGAAGCATTGGCATTTCCATATCGATTTCGAGGAGATTGCGTGGGCGGTGATCGACGTCCAAGGCCAATCGCAAAACACGCTTGGACGCGAACCCGTGGAGGAGCTCGAGGCGATCGTCACCGCGGTCGAGGCGGGCGCGCGCGACAAACAGGTACGCGGCGTTATCTTCATGTCGGGCAAGGAGAAAAGCTTCATTGCCGGCGCCGACATCCGCGAGTTCGACAACCTCAAAACCGAGTCCGCTGTCACAGACGTCATCCACGCGGTGACGCAGATTTTCGACCGCATCGAGCGGCTGCCCGTGCCCGCTGTGGCCGCGATCCACGGCTTTTGCCTCGGCGGCGGCTTGGAGTTCGCGCTTGCCTGCCACTATCGCATCGCCGACCGGGAGGATGGCACGCGGATCGGCCTGCCCGAGGTGAAGCTCGGCCTCATTCCCGGCCTCAACGGAGCCGCGCGCTGGCTGCGCCAGTCGGGACCCTTGAAAGCGATGCCCGAGATGCTCACGGGCCGCATGCTGCGCCCCGCCCAAGCGCACGCCGCGGGCATCGCGGACCGGCTCGTGCCCACCCATCTCGAGCTGCGCTGGGCTGCACGCAAGGCCGTTTTGCACAGAAAGAAATCGCAGCGCACCGGTACCTATCTGGCCCCACTGTTGATTTTCGAGACGGTGCGGCGCTATCTCGCCAAGCGCATGCGCAAGGAAACGGCGGCCAAAGTGCGCGAGGAGCATTATCCCGCGCCGTTCCGGCTCATCGATCTTTTCGAGAAGCATGGCGGAAGCTACGAGCGATTGAAGCGCGAGGAGACGCGAACCTTCGCGCCGCTGATGATCTCCGAGCAATCGCGCAACTTGCGGCGCGTTTTCCGCCTCTCCGAAATGCTGAAATCCGAAGCGCCGAAGCAAGGCTTCAAACCCTTGCGCGCCCATGTCGTGGGTGCTGGCACCATGGGCGCCGATATCGCCATGGTTTGCGTCGCCCGCGGCATGGAGGTCTCGCTTCAAGATAACTCAGCAGAAGCGGTGGGGAACGCGCTCGCCCGTGCGAAGCCGTTTTTCAAGAAGCGCTTGCGGACCGACGCAGAGGAAAAAAAGGCAATGGCGCGCTTGATCGCCGATCCGCAAGGCAGCCAAGTTCATCGCGCAGATATCGTGATCGAGGCCATTTTCGAAAACCTCGAAGCCAAACAGAAGCTGTTCGCCGGGATCGAGCCGAAGCTGAAACCCGGCGCGGTGCTCGCAACGAATACCTCCTCGCTGCCCATCGAGCAGATTGCGTCCGCCCTCAAGGATCCGGGCCGGCTCATCGGCTTGCACTTCTTCAATCCCGTGCCCCAGCTGCCGCTGGTCGAGGTGGTGCGCGGGCCGCAAAGCCGGGAAGAGGAGGTTCGCAAAGGCGCTAGCTTTGTGACGCGTATCGATAAATTCCCGCTGATCGTTAAGTCCGTGCCGGGCTTCCTCGTAAACCGGGTGCTGGCGCCTTACATGTTCGACGCCCTGAGACGCGTTGCGGAGGGCACGCCCAAAGAAAAGATCGACGCCGCCGCGGAGAAATTCGGCATGCCGATGGGCCCTGTCGAGCTTGTGGACGTGGTGGGCCTGGACGTCGCTTTGAGCGTTGCAAAGGTCCTCGCCCTGCCAACGCCTGAGGACAATCCCCTGATGCGCCTCGTGGCGCAGAAAAAGCTCGGCAAAAAGTCGGGCGAAGGCTTCTATAAATGGGCCGGCGGCAAGCCTCAGAAGATGGACTTCACGGCGCAGCCGGCCGAACTCGAGGAGCTTGGCCGCGAGCTCGTGAAGCCGCTCATCGAGGAGTGCCAAAAGGCGCTCGCCGAAGGCGTTGTGGCAAGCGCGGATCATGTAGACGCGGGCGTGATCTTCGGCACGGGCTTCGCTCCGTTCCGGGGCGGCCCGCTGCATTACCTCGACTCGCTGCGCCACGCAGAAGATGCGGCGCATTTAGAGCCGGGCGCAGCTCACGCTGCGGAGTGATCGCGTGACGGCATGTGCGAAAGAGCGGGAGATTTCGATGCAAACCATGCGGAAAGTGGCCATCGTCGGCGGGGTACGGACGCCCTTTTGCCGCGGCAATACCGGCTATGACCATCTAACCAATCTCGATTTGATGATCGCGGCCTTGAACGGGCTCGTCGAGAAATACGGCCTTGAGGGGCAGCATATCGACGAGGCCGTGGGCGGTGCCGTCGTGACCCACGCAAAGGACTTCAACCTGACCCGCGAGGCGGTCATCGGCACGAAGCTTAGCGAGGATACCCCGGGTATAACGCTGTCGCAGGCCTGCGGGACGAGCTTGCAGGCAGCGCTCGGCAGCGCGGCGAAGATCGCGGCGGGCCAGATCGATGTCGCCATCGCCTGCGGCTCCGATACGGTGTCCGACCCTCCTATCGAGCTGAAGCGCAAATTTGCGAAAAGGCTCGCCCGGGTCAGCGCCGAGAAGAGCATCGGCAAGAAGGCCGGCACCTTCCTCAGCGGCCTCTCGTTCGGCGATATCGCCTTCAATCCGCCATCCATTGCGGAGCCGCGCACCGGCCTCTCGATGGGCCAGCATTGCGAGCTGATGGCGAAGGAGTGGCACATCGCCCGCGCCGATCAGGACCTGCTCGCCTATGAGAGCCACAAAAAGGCCGCTCGCGCTTACGACGAGGGCTTCCTCGACGATCTGCTGGTGCCTGCGGCGGGCGTCTTCCGCGACAACAATCTGCGCGGCGATATCGATCTCGAGAAACTCGCAGCGCTGAAGCCGGCCTTCGACCGCGAGCACGGCACGCTGACGGCTGCAAACTCGACCCCCTTGACCGATGGCGCCTCGGCAGTGCTGCTGGCTTCCGAAGATTGGGCCGCCGCGCACGGGCTAAAGCCGATGGCGTATCTCACTTACGGCAAGCATTACGGCATCGATTTCGTGGACGCAGCGCGCGGCCTGCTCATGGCTCCGACCATCGCCGTGTCGAAGATGCTCGGCCGGGCCGGGCTCAGCTTGCAGGATTTCGACTTTTACGAAATCCACGAGGCCTTCGCCGCGCAAGTGCTTTGCACGCTGAAAGCCTGGGAAGACCCTCACTACTGCAAGACCATGCTTGGCAGGGATGCGCCGCTTGGGTCCATCGACAGAGCCAAATTGAACGTGAAGGGATCGAGCCTCGCTTACGGCCACCCCTTCGCGGCCACGGGCGCGCGCATCGTGGCGATGCTCGCGAAAATCCTGGAAGAAAATGGCGGCGGCCGGGGGCTGATCTCCATCTGCACGGCGGGGGGCATGGGCGTGTGCGCGATCCTGGAGCGGCCCCGCGACGGCGGCGGCGCGGCCCACGCAGAACCGGTTCAAACCGAAGCGCCGGCTGCACCCGAAATGCCGGCGCCACCGGCGGAGCATACGGAGCCGCCGGCGGAAAGTTCTTAGGGGCAAAAAAACCCCCCTCACCCCAGCCCTCTCCCGCAAGGGGAGGGTGTAGCTCGCGCGTGCGATAACGTTCCCTCTCCCAGCAAGCTCGCCTTGGCGAGCTTGCAAACCTGAGTGCCCGCATCCGCAAGCGGATGCGGGACGGGAGATGGTCAGGGTGAAGGGGCCTTTCGCTTTTGAATATCGTGCTGGACAATTTGCGCGGGAAATTGGCGCACGGCGCGCGCGATGCCTATTTACTGCACTGGCCTATTCGCCCTATCACTAGCCAAAATTTAGAACGCATAGGCGCCCCCGGCGCTGGACAGGTATTTTACATGGACAACCCAGATCAACGCGCGGGACGTGCCAAGCGTAACGGTCACGCCGGCAATGGCCGCGATCCTGCCAACGGCCATGAGACCGCGGAGCGCACCTCGAAGAAAGCCGCGCAGGCCGGGAGCGCACCGCTCGCGCCGAAAGCCCCCGCGGAAGAGGCCGATGCCGTGCACTACACTTCGGACGCCGAGGTCCCGGCGCAGCCGCGCGACTGGTCGAAGACCCTTTTCCTGCCCAAGACCGATTTCGGCATGAAGGCGGGCCTGCCGCAGCTTGAGCCGAAGCTCCTGCAGCGCTGGGCGGGCATGAACCTTTACAAGCTCATGCGCAAAGCGGCGAAGGGACGCGAAAAGTTCGTCCTTCACGACGGGCCGCCTTACGCGAACGGAAACATCCACATCGGCACCGGCCTCAACAAAATCCTCAAAGATGCGGTGACACGCTCACAGCAGATGATGGGCAAGGATTCGAACTATGTGCCTGGCTGGGACTGCCACGGCTTACCCATCGAGTGGAAGGTCGAGGAGCAATACCGCGCCAAGGGCAAGAACAAGGACGAGGTACCGGTCAACGAGTTCCGGCGCGAATGCCGCGACTTCGCCGGCAAATGGATCGGCGTGCAGATGGAGGAGTTCCGCCGGCTAGGCGTCGAGGGCGATTGGCAGAACTATTATTCGACAATGGCCTATGAGGCCGAGTCCGTCATCGCCAGCGAGCTAATGAAGTTCGCCATGAACGGCCTCCTCTATCGCGGCTCGAAGCCTGTGATGTGGTCGGTTGTCGAGCGGACCGCGCTGGCCGAAGCGGAGGTCGAATATCACGAGCATGCAAGCCCCGCGATCTGGGTGAAGTTTCCGGTGACGGATTATTCGCGCGGGTGGTTCAAATCGGACGGCACTACTGAACTAAGCAGTAAAATCGATAATCTTTTTAGGGCCCTTGGTGGCGCAAATATCGTCATTTGGACCACAACGCCGTGGACGATTCCCGGCAACCGCGCCATCGCGTTTTCGCGCACGATCGAATACGGCCTTTACGAGGTGACGGAAGCGCCTGCGGATAATTGGACCAAGACCGGGGAACGCTTCATCCTGGCCAAAAAGCTTGCTGAGCAGTTTTTCGTAGCTGCGCGTGCTGTGAAATGGCGGCTGCTGGAAGACTTTGAGCCTACAGGCCTGCTCGCCGCGCATCCGCTCCATCGGAGCGGCTTCGATTTCAAAGTGCCGCTGCTCGAAGGCGAGCATGTGACGGAGGATACCGGCACGGGCTTCGTGCACACCGCTCCCGGCCACGGCGCCGACGACTTCGACATCTGGACTGCAAACGCGCGCCATTTGCAATCGCTCGGCATCGATCACGCCGTGCCGGACACCGTCGGCCCGGACGGTTATTACCGAAAGGACGTGCCGCTATTCGGCGGCGCGGAGCCGAAACGCGTCATTGACGACAAAGGCCATTTCGGCAAGCTCGACGACATGCGCTACGGGAATGCGGCGGTCATCGCCGCGCTGAAGGAGGCGGGCGCGCTAGCCGCCATGAACCCGCGCCACAAGCACGATTACGCGCACTCCTGGCGGTCGAAGGCGCCGGTCATTTACCGCAACACGCCGCAATGGTTCATCGGGTTGGACAAGCCGTTTGCGGTGAAGGGCTCGAAGCAAAAGGCGAGCCTGCGCGAGCTTGCGCTGAAATCCATCGCCGGGACGCGCTTCGTGCCGCCGCAGGGCAGCAACCGGATCGGGGGCATGGTCGAGCAGCGCCCGGATTGGCTTATCTCGCGCCAGCGCGCCTGGGGCGTGCCGATCACGGTCTTCGTCCACAAGGAGACGGGCGAGGTGATCCCGGGCGCCAAGTTCAAGGGCTCCAAGGAGCTGCAGAAGCGCGTCGCCGAGGCCTTCAAAGCCGAGGGTGCCGACGCTTGGTTCGCAGATGGTGCCGCCACGCGCTTTCTGGACGGGCTCGTCGGGAACCCCGCCGATTGGGAGCAGGTGCGCGACATTCTCGATGTGTGGTTCGACTCCGGTTCGACGCACGCCTTCTGCCTCGAAAAGCGTAAAGACCTAAAATGGCCGGCCGATCTCTATCTCGAAGGCTCCGACCAGCATCGCGGCTGGTTCCAATCCTCGCTCATGGAAAGCTGCGGCACACGCGGCCGTGCGCCCTTCGACGCGGTGCTCACCCACGGTTTCGTCATGGACGAGCAGGGCCGCAAAATGTCGAAATCGCTCGGCAATACGGTCGCGCCGCAGGACGTCATCAAGCAGTCGGGCGCGGATATTTTGCGGCTTTGGGCGCTTTCCTCCGATTACACCGAGGATTTGCGCATTGGACCGCACATCATCCAGTCGACTGTGGACGGATACCGCAAGCTGCGCAACACGCTGCGCTATCTTCTCGGCAGCCTCGCTCATTACAAGCCGGAGTTCGAGATCGCGCATGCCGATATGCCCGAGCTTGAGCGCTGGGTGCTGCACCGCGTGGCGGAGATCGATACGCAAATCCGGAGCGATTTCGACAATTTCGACTTCAAGCGCGCTTACCGCACCATTGCCGAGTTCTGCTCGAACGATCTTTCTGCGATCTACTTCGATATCCGCAAAGACGCGCTTTATTGCGAGGCCTACTCGAGCCCGAAACGGCGCGCCGCGCTCTCGGTGCTGAACACGCTGTTCGGCTGCCTGACCGTATGGCTTGCCCCGATCCTCTGCTTCACAGCCGAGGAGGCCTGGCTTGCGCGCTATGGCGAGGTCAAAAATGGCTCGATCCATTTGAACGCATTCCCCGAAATCCCGGCCGCTTGGCGCGACGATGCGCTTGGCGCCAAGTGGGAGAAGATCTGGACCGTGCGCCGCGCCGTCACGGGCGCACTCGAGGTCGAGCGCCGCGAGAAGCGGATCGGCGCAAGTCTTGAGGCCGCGCCGGATATCTACATCGGCAACAAGGCCTTGGCCGCAGCGGCAAAGGGTGTGGATTGGGCGGAGATCGCGATTACGAGCGGAGCGGTCATCAAGTCCGGAAAAGTGCCCGCAAATGCGTTCACACTCGATGAGGTGGAGGGCGTCGCGGTCGTGCCGAAGCTCGCCGCGGGCAAAAAGTGCGCCCGCTCTTGGCGCATCACGGACGATGTCGGCGCGGACCCGGATTACCCGCACCTCAGCGCGCGCGATGCCGCCGCCGTGCGCGAGTTCGATGCCAGGGCCGGGCAGGGGTGATAACGGGCTCCGGCCGATTTCTCCGGCGGAGATTTCAGAACCGTCATCGCGAGGCGGCAACGCCGCCATGGCGATCCAGTGCAACTTGCTGTTTACGCTCGCATTTGCAGCTTCTGGATTGCTGCGGGGCTTTGCCCCTCGCAATGACGGAGGCGCACGGCTCAACCGGGTCCGGCATCAAGCGATTTGCGTTGAAAGTGCGGCGCGGGCTGTCTACGCTCGGGCCGTATGGCATTTCAAAATAACCTGCACAATGGGAGTCCCAATGAGAATGGCATGGAAGGCCGCGGCAGCGGCAGCCTTGTTTGTAGCCTTTGCTGCTCAGGCACACGAATACAAGCTGGGCGATCTAACGATCGGGCATCTCTGGGCGAGGCCCACGGCGGGGACCAATATGCTCGGCGCGGCCTATCTGACCTTAAAGAACGATGGCAAGGAAGCCGATACGCTTAAGTCCGCTTCCTCTCCGGATGCGGAGAAGGTTGAGATTCACGAGCATATTCACGATGCCGAGGGCGTGATGCGGATGCGCGCCGTCGAAGGTGGGCTCGCTATTCCTGCTGGAGGGACGGTCGAATTCAAGCCGGGCGGCTATCACCTCATGCTGATCGGATTGAAGCATAACCTCGAGGACGGCCAGCGCTTTCCGCTGAAGCTCACTTTCGAGCACGCCGGGACCGTCGACGCCGAGGTCCACGTCGAGAAAAAGGCGGACGCCGATAGCGGTATGCACGAACACCATCACTGAGGGGCCGCGCGCAGTCCCGCTCTTCAATGATACCGAATCCGGTTGAGCCGTTCACAACCGTCATGTGTGGATGGCTCCCCTGTTGCAAGGTTTTTTTTGGGGTGACGTCTCTTGGCGGGTGCAGTCATGTGTACGGCGTTTGCGGTGCGCATGACCGCTGCCCTGATGCGATCCACGGACCGGCTCCCGATCATTGCGGCGGACATTTCGTCCGATGA
>JBKQQS010000084.1:0-41680 GCA_052144215.1 Rhodomicrobium sp. | reverse complement strand
GGCGGCACGGGGCAAACCACGTCTTCTGCGGCGTTCAATGCATTGTCGCCTACGACGGCGTTAGGGGACTTGATTGTAGGAGGAACTTCTGGGGCAGCAACACGGCTAGGTGTAGGAGCTAACGGCTATGCTCTTCTAGCGGATTCGACGCAGACAACCGGCGTTAAGTGGGGGCCTATTTCCGCGTCGGCGGGAGGATCGTCCGGGCAACTTCAAGTTAATAGTTCCGGCTCTCTTGCGGGGGCTTCAGCGCTTACTTACGCTCCATCTGGCAGGGTTTTAAGCATCGCTGGCGCGTTGTTTGTCGGCGATAATAGCGCAGCGCCTGCGAATAACAGCATCATCGTCGGGAATTACCCAAATGGCACAGCCACGAGACAATATCAGCTTGGAAATGGCGCGTGGTATAGCACTCCTGTGCCTTATCTAAGAGCTGTGGACAATGGCGCGTCTATTGCATTCGATATTATGCCTAATACAACTGCCGCCAACGTTTGGATTGATATCTGTTCCACAGATATTGTCTCCGATTCGGCTAATTTTGAGACGTTAAACCTCAAAAAGCTTGCCAATGGCGACGCATTAGTCGGCTGTAGCGCTGCGGGTACGGGCACCGTTCGAAACTTATTACTGCAATCTCAAGGGGGTAACGCCGCTTTTGGAACCGGCATCGAACCTAAGTCTTTGGTTGATATTGCTGGCAATTTGGCAATCGGATCGTATGCCGGGAGTACCGCGGCCCCCACTAACGGATTGATAGTTTCTGGACTTGTCGGCATTGGAACGAACACGCCGCATGCAGCGCTTGCCCTCGACGTGAATGGTATAGCCGGGTCTGGCGCCACTTCAGGAAATGGCGAATTCCGCGCCTATCGACTAAGCGCAACCGATATTTATATGTCGATGCGCTTTGACGGAAGTTCGCCTTATGAGGCGGGTCTATATTACAACCCATCGCCATACGCTTCGGCGTTCTACGCTATTCAGGTCGATTCGTCTTATGACACAATCGTCAATTGCGGTTCCGGTGCCAAAGTAGAGTTGCAAACAGGCGGCACCTTAGGCTTAACAATCGATAACAACCAAAACGTTATCGTTGGCAAAGCTGCATTAGCTACGAGCGCGACGAACGGTTTTCTTTATGTGCCAACGTGTGCAGGCGCCCCGACCGGCACACCGACCTCCGTAACCGGAGCCGTCCCATTGGTATTCGATGCAGTGGATGAGAAGTTGTATCTATATAACGGCGGGTGGAAGGCTGCAACACTCTCATAGAGATCATCGATAACGAATTCAGCTAACGGCGCCAGCTGGACCAAGTTCACTTCAGCAAGCTAATAGGAGAACTCCATGACCGCGATTACACTTACTCTAAACGAAGCAGAGCAGCAAGCATTCAATCAGCTTCTCGATATTGCGCTACGGCAATCCGGGCTGGGCGCGCTTGACGTTGCGTATCATTTCAGGGGGCGTATTCTTTCGGCCAAAGGAACACCCTCGCAAGCGGAGGTGGCTTCCCAGAAGCCCACTGACATTGCGGCCGCGCATCCGCCCCTGGCACCAGTTCAAACTGTCGCACAAGCACCCTCGCAGCCGGCGCAAGCCGCCCACGCGCGGCCTATCCAGACGCAGACCGTACAGGCCCACCCTGCGCAGGCTGCTCAGACACACGCTCAACCGGCACAAGCGGCACAGCATTCCAGCGGCGCAACAACTCCTCAGCATCAGAGCATTCTCGGGGACATTATTGACGGCTTAACTGGTAAACAACATACCGCCACCGCGGCAGCAGCTACCTCCGCGGTACCAGCAGCCGCGGCACCGGTAGCTACCTCTGTGGCACCAGCAACTACTTCCGCAGCAGCAGCAACTGCCGCCGCATCTGCACCCGCCACCGCGCAGGCGGTGGCTGCGCTCGCACCCCAGAACACGGTCTCTGCACCTCACTCGTAAGTCCACAGACACCAGAGGCAGTAAGGACATAAGCCGGCTTAGGCCGGCTTTTTAATTGGGAGAATTCGAATGGCATCCGACAACTTCGAGCGCTGCCTTGCCATCACGTTAAAATGGGAGGGCGGCTATTCCAATCACCCGGACGATCCGGGCGGCCCGACAATGCGCGGGGTTATTCAGCGCGAATATGACGCTTGGCGGAAAAAGCAGGGGAAGCGTCCGCGCCCCGTCAGGCAGATCGAAGAGGACGAGCTGCGCACGATCTATCGCGACGAATATTGGGATGCGATGGATTGCGACGAGGCCAAGGCAGGGTACGATCTTTGTCTTTTCGATGCAGCCGTCAATTCTGGCGTTGGCCGTGCCAAGGCATGGAAAGAGCGCGCCCCAGATATAGACGCTTTTTGCGACGCAAGACTTGCCTTCTTGCAAGGGCTTGGGCGTTTGTGGCGTGTGTTCGGCGCGGGATGGAGGCGGCGCGTTGCGGGTATTCGCAATGACGCGCATCTCATGGCTGGGAACACCGTTACGCTCGCGCCGCATGACAGCTCTCTGCATGCCGGCATGAGAGGCGAAGCAGTGCGCAAGCTTCAAGAAAAACTTCGCGGCCTCGGTTATCCTTGCGGCGCCGTCGATGGCATTTTCGGCGAGCAGCTGCATCGCGCCGTCATCCTGTTTCAGCAGGATAACGACCTGACGGGCGATCCGGGGATTTGGCTTCCCTCCTATGACGACGCGCTTGAGAAGGCCGAACCGATGCTTCCGAAGCGCGCGATGGCTACGGCTAGGGATTTGGAAAGCGCGGGCGACCTGCCGATCAAGCGCATGAATTTCTTGCAGCGCATTTTTGCCTGGTTGTTCGGTGCAAGCGCAGCGGCGCAGGCATTCCAGAGCGATAACGTTCTCGATAGCGTCAATGGCATGCGCACCGTGATCGAGCCCGTGCAGGGCGTTATGGACTGGCTGTCTAGCAATCGTTGGCTGCTTATCGGCGCGGTGTGTATCGCAGTGATCGCCTTGATTCGCCTCATGCGTAGCGAGCATGTCGAAGCCTACCAGAATTTCGATTATCAGGGTCCGGCGACCGGGAAGGGGGGCGGCCAATGATCGCTGTGTTGACTACTATTGGCACGTGGATCGCGGGCCGCTTTGCGGCTTGGGGCATCGGCACCATAGCATCGCTCGCCTTTCTTGGGCCGCTTGGCCCCATTGTTACGGGGATTGCGACCGCGATAGGCTCTGTGATTTCCGCGGTGTTCGAAATTATAGCCGCGCTCGCCAAGAGTGCGGAGGGCCGCGTGGTTCTGGCGCTGTTAGCGCTTGGCTTGGGCTTTTTGTATCTGCGCTTCCACTATATCGAGGAAGGGAAGGCCGTTGGGCATTCCGTGGCCTATGCTCAGGGCGTCGCTCACGGCAAAACGCTTGTCCGGTGTTCTCAGCAAAGGAGGTGAGCAATGGCGGAACAGGCAATTCCGAATGGCAGCAACGTATCGCTGTGCCCGGCTGAGAAGATCATGGCGAATCAGCGGTACGATTTAAGCCGTGGATACATTCCCGTCTTGCTTGTCATCGCGCTCTTTATTGGCGGGTTCGGTGCCGCGTTTCAGGTGGGCGGATGGCTGGAGGCTTATAAGCGGGAGCGGTCGGCCGTGCTTTCCCGCCTCGATGGCCTAGAAGCCAAGCTCGACAAAATTTTAGGCTTGCGTCAGCCCGCTAAGAAGTAATCAACCCAGAGCGGGTAAAACTTGCCTCGAATTGTCGCGAGGTGGGTAATGCGTGAAATCGTCCTCGATACCGAAACGACCGGGCTTAATCCGGCCGAGGGGCACCGCATCGTTGAAATCGGCTGTGTGGAGATCGTCAATAACATCCCCACGGGCCGCACATGGCATAGTTTGCTCAATCCGCAGCGCCGGGTTCCGAAAGACGCCTCGAAAATCCACGGTCTCACCACCGCAAAGCTCCGCGATGCGCCCTTGTTCAAAGAGCGTGTCGCGGGGCTTTTTGCGTTCCTGGGCGATGCCAAGCTTATTGCGCATAACGCACCATTCGATGCTGCATTTCTCAATGCCGAGCTGGCTTTGATCGGCAAGCCCTCTATCGAGGCGCAGCGCTGGTTTTGCACGCTGGCGCTCGCGCGCCGGAAGCGGCCGGGGAAGCGCAACAGCCTGGACGCGCTCTGCAAGGACTTCGGCATATCGACCGTGGGGCGCGAGAAGCATGGGGCGCTAACGGATGCCCGGCTTTTGAGTGAGGTCTACACCCGCCTTACAGATCGTTCGCAGGCTGAGCTATTCTTGGCGCCCGCTGGCGAAGCGGGACAAGCCGCTACTCCTGCGCTCCGCAGGAAACGGCCTCTGGCGCCACGCTTGAGCCCTGAGGAAGCGGCTGCACATGCGGCCTTCGTGGAAAGCTTGGGGCCGAACGCGATTTGGAGGCGGTATGAGGAAGCGGCGCCGCTGGAAAGGGCGGCTTGATGCGCTTGCGTCTTCTTGATCTTTTTTCAGGGATTGGCGGTTTCTCGCTGGGCCTAGAAAGATCGGGCGGTTTTGAAACGGTAGCCTTTTGCGAAATCGATCCGCATTGCAAGGCGGTTTTGCAAGACCATTGGCCAAAGGTTCCGATCTATGACGATGTTCGAAAGCTCACAGCCGGGACTCTTCGAAGCGATGGCATTGCCGTTGATGCAATCTGCGGCGGCTTCCCATGCCAAGACGTGTCAATCGCAAACGTCAAGGGCCGCGGCCTGCGAGGCGAGCGTAGCGGATTATGGTTTGAGTATGCCCGTCTTATTGGCGAGCTTCGACCCCGCGTCGTCATCGTTGAAAACGTCGCAGAGCTGCTTAATCGAGGGATGGGCGACGTTCTCGGATCGTTGGCCGCCATCGGGTATGATGCGGAATGGCGAGTGCTTCGCGGTCTTGATGTTGGATTACCCTTCATCGGAGAAAGGCTCTGGATTGTTGCCACGCCCTACCGCGAGGGACGGGAAAGACGTTTCGAGTACCTGCGCTCACTTGGCATCGAGGCGACGCCATCAGCCGAGCGCCGCCACAAGGCTATTAGAGCACGGCATCAGTTGGAAGCTGATCTCCACGGCTTACGAGTTGATGATGGGCTTTCCGTTGCAATGGAGCGCCGCCGTTTACAGGGGCTCGGCAACGCAGTCACGCCGGACACGCCGGAAGCCATCGGCCGGGCTGTCTGGCGAGCGTTAACCCGCTAGAAATCAGTTTACAGTGACGCCTCGTAAGTCATTGATATTCCGTCTGTGGATAAGTCCCGGTTTACAGGATAAGGCATTGTTTTTTCAGCGCTAATGTGCAGATTGTGGATCTGGGGGTCCCCCGTTCGAGCCGGGGCAGCGGTACCATCAAAATCAACGGCATATGCCAGGAAAAAGCAGAACATTCGCGCCGTTTTACAATTTTGATCGCGATGTTTTACAAACTTGGCTCATTTTCGTTCTTTGTTCGTCCCGTCTGGCCGGCGGCCTGCCACTTCAAAACAGCCGCCGCAAGCTTCTTTTGATTCACCTGCCGAGGATAATGCGCGACCATGCCACGCGAAAGACCGGTGATCGCCGGCACTTCTGCATCCGTGCATCCGGCTTCGAGCAGAAACACGACGGCCGATTTCCGCAAACCGTGGAAAACAAGCTCCCGCTCGCGAAGCTTTTTGAAAGCTTCGCGCTTCATCTCGTCGCCCCACGAGGATTTGAAACGCCACCCTCCCTTCACGGACACCCGCCGATCCGCATTGAACCTTGAACAGTTCTTCAGCAGCAAACCTTGTCATTGCGGGCTTTGCAAACAACGCACACTCACATGCTGCCTAGCGAGGAGAAAGTGGCCCTGTATAGGCGGAACCCCGCAGGGCGGCGTCAGTGCTCATCGGCCTTCCTTTGTCCTCAGGTGATTGCACTTACTGCTTCCTTATCCGGGACACGGCTTTTTTCTCCCTTACTGCAGGCAGGATCGCGGATGCCGTACCATCCAACGTATAGGGCGGGCAGGAAAAACAGCGTCAGGAACGTTGCCGCAAAAATTCCGCCAATCATCGCGTAGGCCATGGGCGCCCAAAAAACTTGGGATGCGATCGGGATCATGCCAAGGCTTGCCGCCGAAGCGGTGAGAAGAATAGGTCGCATGCGATGCTTCGTTGCTGCGACCACCGCGGCCCACGGCGCAAGTCCATCCCGGCGCATTTCATCGATCTGCGCGACAAGGATGATGGAATTGCGGATGATGATGCCGATGAGCGCCAGAACCCCTAAGATCGCGACAAAACCAAGCGGCTTTCCGGAGCTCAAAAGGGCGATTACGACGCCGATCAGCCCCAAGGGAGCCACGCTCACCACGAGGAGCAGCTTCTGGAAACTCTGCAGCTGGACCATGATAAAGAACGCCATGATAAGAAGCATCGCCGGGACGACGGCAATAATGGGGGCTTCGCCTTTGCCGCTTTCTTCGACGGTTCCGCCAACAGCAAGCGTGTAACCAGGTTGCAGCGCGCGCCGGAACTTAGAAATCTCGCTGGCAAGCTGCGACACGATCGTTGCAGGCTGGACCGTATCGTTCACGCTCGCGCGGACCGTTACGGTAGGGCGTCTGTCGCGCCGCCAGACGATTGGCTGCTCAAGCCCATACCGGATCGCAGCGAACGATAAAAGCGGAACGGCGCCCCCGCCTTGCGTCGGGATCTGCATCGTCTGCAACGTCTCGAGCGTATCGCGTTCGCCCGCCTGAGTGCGGCCAACAACGTTGATCAGATAGATGCTGTCGCGCACCTGCGTAATCGACATTCCGCCAGTAACGCCATTCAGAATGCTGGCGACGGTTTCCGAGCTGATTCCGAGCTGGCGCGCTTTATCCTGTGCAACATCGACGCGCAGAACACGGGCAGGTTCATTCCAGTCGAATGTTGGCGCGTCCAAATGCGAATTCGTGCCCATAATATTTGCGAGCTTCAGGGCTAGCTCGCGGACCACGCCGGCGTCCGGTCCGCTGACCCTGTATTGAACCGGCCGGCCGACGGGCGGCCCTAGCGGCAAAGGCTGAACAAACACATCCGTCCCTACGAACTCTTGGCGGGCCAGACTCTCCAGCTTCTGCTCCACACGGGCCCGCGCTTTCGGTGATTTGGTGACAACCACAATCTGCCCATAAAAGGCATTCGAGAGCTGCTGATCGAGGGGAAGATAGAACCGCACAGCGCCTTGACCAACGTAGGACGACCAGCGTTCGATGTCGGGGTCTCCCTCTAGTGTCTTCTCAAACCGGTCCATCTGAGCTTTGGTTTCAAGAATAGTGCTGTTCTGCGGCAGCGTCAGATCGACGAGAAGTTCCAGCCGGTCAGAGGAAGGAAAGAACTGCTGCTGCACGAAATTCATCCCGAAGACAGAAGCGGCGAGCAAAGCGGCACAAGTTCCGACCGTTAGCCAGCGCCGATGCATCGCACTGGTAAGCAAACGCTCAAATAGCCGGACAAGACGGCTTGGATTCGCCGGGTCGTGCCTGGAAAGGCTCTTTGGCAACATCGTAACCCCTATGAGCGGCGCGAACACGACAGCAACGATCCAGGAGATCAAAAGCGCGGAGGCGATGACGACAAAGAGGCTGTAGGTATATTCGCCGGCCTGACTTCCGTTCAATCCGATGGGAATGAATCCCGCAACAGTCACGAGCGTTCCTGTAAGCATGGGAAAGGCAGTCGAGTGATAGGCGAAGGTTGCCGCATCCTTGAGATTATCTCCCGCCTCAAGGCGGCTGATCATCATCTCAACGGTGATCATTGCATCGTCGACGAGGAGGCCAAGGGCAATGATAAGTCCGCCGAGCGAAATTCGCTGTAGCGAGATCCCTTCCATATGCATCGCAACGAACACAATCGCCAGAACGAGCGGGATCGAGAAGGAGACCACAAGTCCGGCGCGAAGGCCAAGGCTAAAGAAGCTTACGGCCAGCACAATGATTACGGCTTCCGCCAGCGCCTCGGTAAATCCGCTGACCGCCTCTGCCACGACTCGAGGCTGATCGGAGACCAAGTGAATGCCGACGCCTATCGGAAGATCCGCGACAATCTCTTGCATCCTTTTTTTGAGATCATCACCGAACTGAAGCACGTTCGCGTTCTTCCGCGCCGCGATCGCCAATCCAATCGCCGGTTGCCCGTTATAGCGAAACAGGGCCTGTGGCGGATCTTCGTAGCCCCGTGAAATTTCAGCGACGTCGCTCAAGCGGAAATAGCGGTCATTGACGCGAAGGTTTATGGCGCGCAGGCTTTTCTCGGAGGCAAACCCGCCCGTGACGCGCAGGCTCACGCGTTCGGGACCTGCTTGCATCACGCCCGAGGGCTGAACAGAATTCTGATTCTGCAAGGTTTTGACAAGGTCGTTGAGGTCAACGCCGAGAGCCGCGAGTTTTCGTACGGAAAAATCCAGAAAGATGGTCTCGTTCTGCGCACCAATGAGCTGGACCTTGCCAAGGCTTGGCACAGTACTGATTTCCGATCTAACGTACTCGACGTAATCGCGAAGCTGCCGGAGGCTCAAGCCATCTGCGGTAAAAGCATAGATGTTCCCGAAGACATCGCCGAACTCATCGTTAAATGCGGGGGACCGCACGCTCGAAGGCAGCAAATATTGTATATCCTGGACGTGCTTGCGGACCTGATAAAACTGCCAGGCTACGTCTTTGGTGGAATCCTTGAGATTGACAAAGATCGTCGCTTGTCCAGGCGTTGTGTAGCTTTTCGTGTAGTCGACGCTATCAATTTGCTGCAACTCTTTTTCGATAGGATCGGTAACGAGGTTGATAGTGTCCAGGATCGTGGCGCCCGGCCATTGCTGCTGGATCACCATGGTTTTAATCGTGAAAGAAGGGTCTTCCTCCCGGCCAAGTTTATTGTAGGCCATCAGGCCCGCGATGGCCGCCACGATCATGAGGAACCATACAAAGGAGCGATGCTCGATCGCCCACTTTGAAAGATTGTAGGAGGTCATAGCGATGCTTCCTTTAGAAGGCGGACGCGCTGCCCGATGATGAGCGAGTGAATGCCGGCCGTGACCACGCGATCACCTCCGCTAAGACCTTGAGAGACTTCCACAACGTCACCCTCTTGCCGGCCGATGATGATCTCGCGCAGCTCCACAATGTTGCTTGGGGTGACCAGCCAAACCCTTGCCCGGCCATCATCTTTAAGGACGGCGGCAGCAGGGATCTCGATGATTGGCGCGGTTTTTTGCGATTGTGTGATCGTTACGGTTGTGCCGAGCCGGAATGCCTCCGTGGGACGCTCTAGGCTCAGGCGGATGCGCTGGGTGCGTGTGGAAGCATCGGCAAGGGGTGTGATTTCCCGGAGTATGCCTGAGGTAGAAACGCTGTCATCCATCAGCAGCGACACCTTGAATGCCGCATTCTTCTGCATCTGGTCTGTGAGTTCGGCGGGCACGTCAAAGACGGCCTCTCGAATATCGGGGCGGGCAATGTTAACGACGGCCTGCCCGGCAGAGACGTTTTGCCCGACCTCCGCTTCCCAGGAGGAAATCACGCCGTCAAACTGTGCCCGAAGCTGCGTATATCCGACCTGTTCTTTCGCTTTTTGTAAATTCGCCAGCGTCTGGTCGAGTGAGGCTTGAGCAGTTTCGCGGGTTGCGACCGCATTGTCCAGTTGAGCTTGCGTCGTGCTCCCGGTTCCGCCGGCAAGAAGTTTGCTCTTTCGCTCTTGAGTCGCTTGCGCATTGATTAAGGTCGCGCGCGCG
The DNA here is from genome assembly GCA_052144215.1 of Rhodomicrobium sp. Lineage (GTDB taxonomy): Bacteria > Pseudomonadota > Alphaproteobacteria > Rhizobiales > Rhodomicrobiaceae > Rhodomicrobium. The sequence continues at coordinate 31,965 of JBKQQS010000084.1, read as the reverse complement.
TTGGCGACCTCTGCTTGGGCAGAGTTAAGAGAGTACTGCGATTGTTTAGGATCGAGAGACGCTAAGAGCTGCCCCGCTTTCACGAGATCGCCAACATTGGCATTGCGCGTTATGATACGCCCTGAGATTTGAAAGCCATTCGAGCTCTGATATCGAGGCTGGATGGTGCCGGTGAACGGGCCGAAAACCGCCGCCGTTCGAGGTTCGACGCGCATCGACAAGACTGGGCGCGGCGCAGGCTGGTCTTCCTCTTGTTTTGAGCAGGCTGCTGCAAACAAGCACAGCGCTATACTCGAAATTACAGGCCATTTGCGGCATCGGACTCCGCTCATTGGGAACCTCCCGTGGCAACGGTAACCTCCTGCCCGGGGCGCAAGAACTGAACTCCAGCCGTCACAACCTTTTCGCCCGGCGTCACGCCGCCCGAAAGCACAAGCTCTTTGGTCGCGAAAGCTTCAATAGAGACGGGCTTAGGGTAGACGCGATTGCCTTCGCCGACGATCCAAACAGCGGGCCCTCCTTGCCACTCATACAAGGCACTCCAGGGAAGGACGATCGCTTCGTCCCCATCAAGTCTCGCCCTGCCCACAACAGCGGCCCCAAGCGTCATCTCTGGCGGAGTCCATGCGAGCCCCAGTTTCACTCTGACAGTCCCGGACTTTGAGTCAATAGTAGGCGAAACCTCACGGATGGAGGCAGTTGTCCTTACTTTTGGATTTGCTTGAAGTGTAATCTCGACCTGGACATTTGCCGGACGGCTTCTGAGTAGAGCTTCATACACATCGAAAATCGCATCGCGCGGTCCATCCTGGGCGAGCGCGAAAATCTGCTTTCCCGGCTGGACCACTTCTCCTGCTTCTGCATCGCGGCCAACGATAGTACCATCCACTCCGGCTCGAAGCTTCGTGTAAGAAAGCTGCTCCTCCGCCGATTTGAGCGAGGCCTTGGCGGCATCGACCTGAGCCGACGCAGACTCGAAAGATGCCCGCGCCTGGTCATAATTTGCCTGTGGGGTAAATCCCTGGGCAAGCAGTGCTTTCTGGCGCTCGAAATTCGCTTTCGCCTGGACCAGCACAGCCTCTGCCGAGCTAACCGCTGCTTTAGCACCGTCCAAGTCGGCATTCTGATCCCGTGCGTCGAGGGTGGCAAGGACCTGATCCGCGGTGACATGGTCGCCAACCTCGGCTGCGCGGCTACTGATCTTGCCTGCTATACGAAAGGAGAGCGAAGTTTGCACACGGGCTTGAATTGTCCCGGTCAGCCGGACCTCGCGCGTGAATTTGGAGGTTTCGGCGACAACAGTGCGGACAGGAATAAGCTCCGAGCCGGCCGCGACTGTCTCTTGCATCAACAATAGAGAAGGGAGTAACGCGATGAACCGGAAGGATTTCGCCTTGTTTCCCTTCACGCAGACGCTGGCCAGTGTTGATGAGCCGTAAAGCGGGTATTGAGTCATGGCAAAGCCGGCCTTGGTGCTAGGTGCGTTGAGGTGCCTTTATCGGGGAATTTTCGTCGGAAGTATGTGAATTCTTCGACAGAGCCCGCACTGTGACCTTCTGTCTCCAAGGCTGATCGAACCATGGCTTTGGGCCAATGAAAGATTCAAGACCTTCGGGAAGGCACTGCTTCCTTCTATCCATGGACTTCTTGAACAATGACGGCTCCTTGACTTGTCTGCACGAAAGCATATATAAACGACATCGTTTGCTTTATGCACATAATCGAGCCAGCAGAGAGAGTCAAGGAAATAAACATATCAGTGTATTATTAGGGTTTGTCTTAAAAGCACCGTGTGCGAGGAGATGACACGCCGCCGGTAGGCTAGCGATTGTGTGCCTGTTGGACTCTTGCGTCTCCGCAGTAACTAAACGTTATCGTTTAGTTTATCATTATTTTAGGGGGCATTGTGCACTGCCAGCCCAAGACCCCCAATCATCAAGGCATCATCCCATGCGCAAAGAACGAACCAATCCCGAGGGGTTGACTGCAAAGAGCATAAGAAAGCCACCGGCCGGTCGCGCAGGGAGGCCGCCACGGGAGCGTGCTGGAGAAGTGGACGCAAGGATCCTCAGTGCGGCGCACACAGTATTTAAACACAAAGGACTCGCTGGCGCCAGTATGGATGAGATTGCCCGCCTGGCCCCTGTCAGCAAGCCCACTCTTTACGCGAGGTTTTCAAGCAAGGAGGAACTCTTCAGCTCGGTCCTGGTGCACAAGGCCAATGGCTGGATTGCTCAGTTCAAGCGATTTTCCTCTGACGCCGCTACGCTTGAGGAACGCATCATTCAGCTTGGTACCGCGATTGGCGAGGACATGCTTGTCGAAGATACGGTGATACTGCTGCGGCTCGCGATCTCGGAAGCAGAAAGATTCCCGGATCTGGCGGCGAACGTTGGCTTGATGACGCGCACGCGATTCGTGGAACCAGTGGCCCGGCATCTGGCAGAGACAGTCCAGACGAGTGACTTCGGTGCCGCCGGTGCCTTTGCGCCAGACCGGCTCTTAAGCACGGCGCGCTTGTTTCTCGATCTAACCATCGTGCCGCTTTTGCTTAGGGCTTTGCTCGGACAGAAGCTCGAAACCATAAGGGCGGAGATAGGACCGAGGGTGAGAAGCTGCGCCCCAATATTTCTAATGGCCTGCCGTGAGCCAATCGGGCGCTGGCATGACGATTGGATTGGAGCCTAACAGCCATTCGAAACTCCTTTAAAAACCATCTAGTAATTGGTTCTAGCATGTTCAGCCTTTTTCGATGATCAGAAAAGTACACGAGCATGTTTAGTGTTTGACGTCCGCTTGCTCGTTCCCTAGCTTTCAAAACGCAAACAATACCGTTTGATTATTGCGAGTCTGCAAGCGTGGCTCCCTTGATGAAATTGGGGCGGCCGGCGCCGGGCGAATGGCGGCGTTTCGGCACAATCTTCTCCCAAGACATCACGCCGCATGCTATGACAGCGCCGGGCACAGGTCTGATTTGGACGGCAACTTTCGTGCTGCGTTTAGGGCCTATCAATGCAATTACAAGTGAAGGATGCCTTGCCGGCAGGCGTTGTTACTTTTGCTCATTAGTGCGCGCTCGAATGCATCGGCCGGGCGCTTCCGTAGGTGAACCCTTGATGGAAACCAAGATGAGAAGCACCGCGAGGCTGGGCCGCTTGCCCCACCCGGATAAAACCTATGTAATTTGATCAAGGTCAAGGCAAAAGCCCGCCTTTTCCTAGATCGTCGCGCGTCATCAACCAAGTAGGAATACGCAGTGGAATACCATGCCGAGGTGCTGAGGGGAGGGATATGGCGCCAGCGGACGCTTAGCTGGTGGGATTTCGCCGCGGTTCTGCTAGTGCTGGGGGCCGTGATCCTGCTCGGCACCGGTGCGCGTCAGATGGTGACCCCGTTTGTTGCGGCGCACCAGACCCCGATCTCGCTCTCACCTGCGGCGCTGCCGATGTACACGCTGCGCACAGTGATGCGGATGCTCGGTGCAATGGCCGCCTCTCTGATCTTCACATTCACCTACGCGACGCTTGCAGCCAAGAGCCGCCGGGCTGAAATGGTGCTGATCCCGGTCCTGGACGTGCTCCAATCGGTGCCGGTGCTTGGGTATCTCTCCTTTACGGTCGCGTTTTTCGTCTCGCTGTTTCCCGGCAGCGTTCTGGGTCCAGAGCTTGCTGCGATGTTCGCTATCTTCACTAGCCAAGCTTGGAACATGGCGTTCAGTTTCTACCAGGGGCTACGTACCGTTCCAAACGAGCTCGACGAGGCGAGCCGCAGCTTCCGCTCCTCAGCGTGGCAGCGGTTCTGGCGCCTGGAGGTGCCGTTCGCCATGCCCGGACTCATCTGGAACATGATGATGTCCATGTCGGGAGGATGGTTCTTCGTGGTCGCCTCCGAGGCGATTTCTGTCGGCGATATTCAGATCGCGCTTCCAGGCGTCGGCTCCTACGTCGCACGTGCTATTCAGGAGCGCGATCTTGGCGCGGTTGGCTGGGCGATCCTCGCCATGACCATTGCCATCGTCCTCTACGATCAGCTTTTATTCCGGCCCATGGTGGCTTGGGCTGATAAATTCCGTTACGAGCAAACGGCGGCGCAGATTGTGCCAAGAAGCTGGGTGCTCGATCTGTTTCGCCGGTCGGCACTGTTCAGCAGGCTCTGGGAACCGGTCGAAGCAGGATTGAAGAGTGTCGCACGTGCGCGGCTCGTCCTGCCCGCGAGTTTCCCCCGGGTAACCCTCCGGTCACCGCCCCAGCGTGCCGTCGATATTGCCTGGTACGGCTTTCTCGCGGCCGCCGTCCTCTATATCGGACGGGAGCTTATACGGTTTGCCGGAGCCTCACTCACCTTAGGCGACCTCTCGATCGCTGCCAGCAATGGCGCTCTCACTTTCCTGCGAGTCGTTATCCTCGTAGCACTCGCATCGGCGATTTGGGTTCCGATCGGTGTCGCGGTCGGGCTTCGGCCGAAGCTGACAGCGAAGGTGCAGCCCGTCGCCCAGTTTCTCGCCGCCTTTCCGGCGAATCTTTTGTTTCCGGTCGCCGTCTTTCTGATCGTCCGGTTCGGCCTTACGCCCAAGATCTGGCTCAGCCCGCTGATGATCCTCGGTACGCAATGGTACATCCTCTTCAACGTCATTGCCGGCACCACCGCATTTCCGAGCGATTTCAGAGAGGCTGCGGCGAGCTTTCGCATCCGGCGCTGGCGGTGGTGGCGCGATGTCATGCTTCCTGGAATATTCCCGTATTACGTAACCGGAGCCATTACCGCCTCTGGCGGTGCATGGAATGCAAGTATCGTGTCCGAGGTGGTCAGTTGGGGACCGACGAAACTCAACGGCTCCGGGCTTGGCGCATATATCGCCCAGATGACCGAGGCTGGCGATTATCCCAGAATCGCCCTTGGCATTGCCGTCATGTCCGTGCTCGTCATCGCGACGAACCGGCTGTTTTGGCGCCCGCTTTACGTTTATGCCGAACGCCGGACTCGGCTCGATTGATGAGGTAAAATGGAAACCGAAACGATCCCGCCGGTTATCGATATCCGCAAGGTCTGCATGGCTTTTTCCAAGCCATCGGGAGAACCGCTGCCCGTTCTCGCAAACATCGATATCTCCATCAAGGAAGGTGAAATCGTCGGTCTCCTCGGCCGCTCCGGCTCGGGCAAGTCGACCCTGCTCCGAATTGCCGGGGGGCTTCTCAAGGCTACCTCAGGGGAAGTGCTTTATCGCGGCGCGCGGCTTGCTGGCCCGGCCGAGGGCATTGCCATCGTATTTCAAAACTTCGCCTTGTATCCGTGGCTCACCGTGCTGGAAAATGTCGAGCTTGGACTCGACGCGCTCGGCCGGCCGGCTGACGAGGTTCGCCGCCGGGCGATGTCCGCCATCGATCTCATTGGGCTCGACGGTTTCCAATCGGCTTACCCGCGCGAGCTTTCAGGGGGAATGCGCCAGCGGGTTGGCTTCGCCCGGGCGATTGTGGGCGATCCGGCTTTGCTGCTTATGGATGAGCCTTTTTCAGCGCTCGATGTGCTGACGGCCGAGACGCTTAGAACGGACTTTCTCGATCTTTGGACGGCGCGGCAGCTGCCCACCAAAGCGGTCCTGACGGTGACGCACAATATCGAGGAAGCGGTGCTGATGTGCGACCGGATTCTCGTGCTCGCCGCCAACCCAGGGCACATTGCGGCCGAGATTAAAGTCCCATTGCCGCAGCCGCGTGACCGGCTCGATGCAGCGTTCCACAGTATCGTGGACGAGATATATTCCATACTGACCTCAAGAATGACGGAATCGCTCGGTGCGCAAAAGCAGATGCATGGAGGTCTGGTTCAGCTTCTGCCGCGGGTCTCTGTCAACCGGCTCAGCGGGTTCGCTGAGACATTGAACGGACCGCCCTATTCCGGGCAGGCCGAACTGGCCGGCATTGCCGGGCCGCTTTCCCTTGAAATCAACGATCTTTTCCCGATCGCCGAGGCCCTTCACATCCTGGAGTTCGCAGAATTCAAAGATGGGACGATCAAGCTTACAACCGCGGGGCGAGTTTTCGCCCAAAGCGAGCCGGAAGAGCGCAAACAACTTTTCAGGGAGCATCTCCTGCGATTCGTACCGCTCGCCGCCCACATCCGCCAAGTGCTCGAGGAGCGCGAGGGCCGTATCGCGCCTCGGGAGCGCTTCGAATTGGAGCTCGAAGATCATCTAAGCGAAAGCGACGCCGAGACGACGCTGCGGGCTATTATCGGCTGGGGGCGATATGCCGAATTGTTCGTTTACGACGACAAAACGCGCAGGTTTGGTATTGACCACTCTGGGGGATAACCAGCCGCGTTTGCAACCCGCCCCCTAACGCGGCATAAGTAGAACGGGCTCCGCTTTGAACGGAGGCAGTTCTGGGAGCAGGCCGTTCGGCATGAAAAACTACAAAAACGTTGCGATCTGGACCGGCGGTCTTTTCGTGCTGATGTTCGCGGCTTATGGTGCGCTCGAGCTATCTCGCCGGGTGGAAAACGCCGATGCAAAGCCGGCGTCCTTGCCGTCAGAGGCACCAAAACTTAGCCCCTTTGAACATAGCTCCTATGAAGCGGTTCAAAAGCTCTTCAACGCTCGCTGTGTCGAATGCCACAGCTGCAACAATGCTCCCTGCCAACTGAAATTGACCTCTTACGCAGGGCTTCAGCGCGGAGCGAGTAAAATCGAAGCGATACATCCTACGCGTTTGCAAAGCATTCCGCCGGCGAGGCTCGGCATCGATGCCCGCTCGGCGGAGGAATGGCACAAAAACAAGGGATTCTTCCCGGTCGTTGACGATCAAATCGATTTAATTCCTAAAATGGTCAATCAGGGTTCGCCTGGCTCGCCGGCCGATACCGTCGATTCATCGCGGACCTGCCCAGCGAATTTGAGGGAGTTCGATGCTCTCAATTCGTCCCATCCAGAAAAGCTAATGCCTTATGGATTGCCGCCTTTGACGCAAGACGAGCGGGCTGTTTTGGTGAGCTGGGTTCAGCAAAGGCGCAAACCGCCGGAGGTAAAGCCCAGCGAAGATCTGCCGCCTCCGTTGGCTTTGGCAAAAACTAAATGGCAAGAGTTCTTAAATCGGCAGGATCTTGAGCACAAATTGGTGGCTCGATATATTTATGAACATTTGTTTTTGGCAAGCTTGCATTTTAGCGGGGACTCAAAGCAATTCTTCCGGATCATTCGAAGCCGCGCATCATGCGATCAACCTTTGGATGAAATCGCGACCCGCCGTCCGTCGGATGACCCCAAGGAACCCTTCCAATACTGTTTCCAGCCTTCTGAGGAAACCATTGTCGAGAAAACCCTTCTTCCTTATGCGCTGGATCAGGCTAAATTGAATCGAATCGACGGTTACTTTTTCGATCCGCGCCAGCCCTGGAAAGTTTCGCATTGGCCGGACTATGAGTCTCCAGAATCGACAAATCCTTTTGTTATCTATCAAGACATCCCGGTAAAGGGCCGTTATCGCTATTTATTGGAAGATTCTCAGTATCATGTCGGTACCTTTATTAAGGGGCCCGTCTGCTATGGCCAAGGTGCGGTGAACTCGATCGACGAGCACTTCTTCGTTTTTTTCATGGCCCCAGACTCTGAGCTGATGAGCCTCGATCCAGAGTTCGCCAAGGCAAGCGAAAATCTCTTGGTTTTACCCTACAAGGAGGGGAGTGACGCTCCCTACTTCGAAAAACTTTCTTTGGATGAGATGTGGGAATCCATCAGACAGCGAACGGCGTTTACAGATAAGTATGTCGACGCTCGAAATGAGTATGTAAAACTAAAAAACAGCCATCGCCTAGCGGCGTTCAGGAAGGGTTATCAGCTTTCCGATCTCTGGGATGGTGACGGCTTCAATCCCAATGCTGTTTTGACTGTGTTCCGGCACTACGATCATTCGTACGTTTTAAAGGGGTTGCGCGGCGGTGAGGCTAGCAGCTACTTCGTACTGGACTATGGCTTGTTCGAGCGTCTGGTTTATAATTTGGTCGTGGGATACGATGTTTTCGGAAATTTGAGCCATCAAATTCATACACGGCTCTACATGGAAACGCTTAGAAGAGAGGCTGAAGATAATTTCTTGTCGTTTCTCCCTCCGCCGGAACGGGCTCGCTTACATAGACGATGGTATCAGGGAGAAATTGCCCTATTGGAAATGAAACCATTCTTCGAACCCGATGACAATCGGTTTCCAACCGGCATTATTTATCGGAACTCGTCTCAAAATGACAAAGAGCTCGTTGCAAAGATAGGCGATGAACATTTGAGCGCGGCTGCCCGGGGTCAATACGATGGTACTCCCCATTCGGAGTATGCGGCGCTGGAACCTATGGCAGCAAAGGAGGCAAGTTCGGCCCCCTTTGTGAAATTGTTTCCCGATTCGTCACTCGTTTTGATCGAAGCCGGCGGCCAGCCGATAAAGGTCGTCACGGTGATCCGGGACCGCGCCCATAGTGCTTTGGGAAGGTTCGTTCTGGAATCCACAGCGAGAGTGCCTGAGCAAGACCGGTTGGCGATTGTGGACGGCCTTGCCACAAGCTATCCCAATCTCTTCTTTAAGGTTTCCGAGGAGCGGCTGCCCGATTTCCTTCAGCAACTGAGCGCGGTGAACAGTTTGCCTTCAGCCCGTGCCTTCATAAAAAACTGGGCTATCTTGAAAACGAATCCGGAATTTTGGGCGGTTTCAGATCGGCTGCATGCCTATCTTCTTCAGCTCAATCCGGTCGAATTCGGGGTATTGGATTACACCCGCTATGGAATTTGGACTGAAGCCGGCGATTGGCACTAGTAAGAATTTTGGAGCGGATCGGGAGGCTGCAGCCCCTCGCTCGAACGCGGTCCTATTGCATTTTGCCGGGCACATCCGCGCTCATGTCACGGCAGGCGATGCCATAACCTTCTGCAAGGTTACAGGCCGCGCGCCCAGGCGGGCCGCAGCCGGGCCGCCTGAGGCGAGGCAATGGCGCTGCGCAATTCCTGCAGGAGCCGCGGCTTATCTGCGCCCAGCGTGCCTTTCAGGATCAGCCAGTTCGAGGCGTGGTCGCTCCTAAATACGGTCCGCTTCAGCTCAAGCGCGGACATGAACACCTCCATTTCTTGCATCAGGCCCAGCACGCTGAGCGGCTCCCACTCCGGAAAATTGGCGCGCAGCCGCTCCTCGCCCTGAGGAAAGCTAACCACCAATGTGGCGAGATACTCAGGCTGAGCGGCGTTCATCAGCGCCGCCGAGTTTATCGCATGCTGCTGCGACAGCGCCTGGCCGCCGAGGCCATTGAGGATCATCACCGAGCGCTTGATCCCCGCCTGCCCAAGCTTTTCGAGCGCATCGAGCGCCGTCGCGAATGTCTCGCCTTTGTTCACCCGGGCCAGCACTTCATCATCGCCTGACTCGGCGCCCACATAGACGAGGCTGAGGCCGAGCGCCGCCAGCTCTTTGAGCTCAGCCGGCGATTTGTTACGCAGGTTGCGCGGCAGGCAATAGCTGGAGATCCGCCGCACGGAGGGAAGTTCGCGGCGGATGGCCTCAAGCACGGTCACAAGCCGGCGCGTGGAGAGCGCCATCGCATCGCCATCGGCGAGGAAAACACGCTTGACCTCGTTGCCAAACTCTTCGCCGCAGCTCCGGATGCTGTCGCGCACTTCCTCCTCGCTGCGGGGGCGGAAACGCTTCTGCGGGGCGGTATACATTTCGCAGAAGGTGCAGCGATTCCAAGAACAGCCGTCGGTCACCGGCAGGATCAGCGAGTCTGACTCGCTCGGCGGGCGATAAACGGGAGCAACATAGCGGATGGGGTCAACGGGCATGCGGCGGCGGCGGCCTTTCTTTAGCTGGCGAGGGGCGGCTCCGTCCCCTTGACGATGACATAGTGCAAGGCGATGGCTGGCGAAAGCCAGGAGCGAGGAGAGCGAACCGAATCAAGGCAAATTTAATGGGCCGGATTATCGCCCGGTAGCGGAATAACCGGAAATGCGGCGGTTTGGGAAAGCGGGCCCGCCTCGATCCGGTGTGTTTTGGCTCAAACAGGCATTACGTTTGAACTTAGGTGAACCTGGCACCGGCCGAACTGATAGAGTTAGGGTTACGGCGCCACCTTATGCGGCGGTTCGGCAAGGTCTTGAGAGTGAAGCGAACGATGCGTTTACGGATGGCAATAGGTGCTTTGCGCTTCAGCGCTTATTTGCACTCTCTTGCGCCACGGCCGCCCGGCAAAAATACCGTCAGCTTGCCGGAAAGGCTCGCAAGTTTTCCAAGTAAGGGAAGTCCCGTCGAAGGGCCAGTAGAGATCCGCTGGAACCAAAACCAAGTCCCCTTTATCGAAGCCGGAACTGATCGTGACCTGGCCGTCGCGCTTGGCCTCGTCCACGCCCATCTCAGACTGGGTCAGATGGAAGTCTTACGGCGCGTCGCATTCGGCCGCGTCAGCGAGATGGTTGGCCCTGCAGGCTTGGATCTCGATCATACTTTGCGGATTTTCGATCTGAGCCGCGCCGTTCCGGGGATCGAGCGGCAGCTTCCAGCGGAAACGCGGGATTGGCTGTCGGGCTTCGTCACTGGGATCAACCATTGCTTGCTGCAAACGGATACGGTGCTTCCGCATGAGTTTGCGCTTTTCGGCCTCAAACGGGAGCCTTGGAGCATTGCCGACATTTTGACCCTGGGCAGGCTATTTGCGTCTGACTTGATGTGGCTTATCTGGCTGAGGCTCCTTCAGGCCCGCCGCTTCGCCGGATGGAGGCAACTCTGGACGAGGCTCGTCGAAATGGACGCTGGGCCGGTTCCCGGCGAGGAGAGCCCGCTTGGGAGCGCCGCGTGGCACGCAATGCTGGCGAGCAGCCGGAGCGGCAGCAACTCGCTTGCTGTATCGGCATCGCGAAGCGGAAGCGGGTCCGCATGGATCGCCAGCGATCCGCATCTCGGTCTCTCATTGCCAAGCAATTGGCTGATCGCCGGTTACCGTTCGCCCAGCTATCATGCTGCCGGCTTGATGATCCCCGGCATGCCGTTCCTCGCACTGGGGCGGAACCCCAAGATCGCTTGGGGCGGTACCAACCTGCATGCTATTGCCAGCGAGCTTTGCGATATTTCAGATATACCGGAGACCGCCCTAGAGACACACGAGGAAACGATTACAACCCGCTGGTCCGGCGAACGAAAGGTCAGAGTACGAAGGTGCGGGGCTGGACCGGTCCTGTCGGACTCCGTTTTCTACCGCATCCCAGGAGCCCGGCTTGCGCTCCAGTGGGTGGGGCACTGCGTCAGCGACGAAATCACAGCGATGCTGAACGTAAGCCGGGCGCAAAATTGGCAGGAATTTAAAGACGCGCTCGACAGTTTCGCAGTCCCCGGCCAGAACATGATCTTTGCAGATGGCGCTGGAAATATCGGGCACGCCTTGGCGGCTTGGGTGCCGAAGGACGTAAGTGCGGCGCCGGAAGATTTGGTCAATCCCAGCGGCAGCGGAGTTTGGAACAGCTTTCTTTCGGCGGCCAGCTTGCCTTCTTGGTCGCCATCTGGGTTTGTGGTCTCCGCAAATAACCGGCCGGATACAGAGGTTGCCGTCGGGCGATTGTTTTCTTCCCGCGATCGTGCCGGGCGAATAACGGATATTCTTCGCCACGCGTCCGGGATCGATTTTCCCCTATTGGCAAGACTCCAGCAGGATGTTGAGGCCGCCTCGGCGAGAAAACTTGGCGTTCGCCTGGCTCAAATCGTTAGATCGGACTCTTCAAGAACGCTTGCCCCAAAGAGTGCCCGGCTTCTGTCATTGCTCGAAAACTGGGACGGAGCCTATGATGCCAGCTCGCAAGCGCCAGCGGTTTTCGAATTGCTGCTCTTTCATTTTGCCCGCATCTTCTATCCGCGCGAGGTGCTGGCGGCCTACTCGGCGGTATGGGCTCTGCGCGATCTCGTTCGTTCCGATATCGAAGCTTCCGATGAGATGCGCATCCGGCCCGTTGTCCGGCGGGCGCTCACACGCGCGGCAAAAGGCCTAAGATCACGCAATTGGGGGCAGCTTCATCGCCTTCGCATCGATCATCCGCTGGGCGTGCTGCCGTTCGCCGGCCGGCGGTATCGCTATTTTGACCTGCCGGCATCCGGCGGCAGCGAAACGGTGATGAAGACAGCGAACGGCCTCTCCAGAGGCCGTCACGCCGTTCGCTTTGGATCCAACGCCCGGCATATTTCGAACCTGTCCGATGCCGATAGGAATTACTTTATTCTATTGGGCGGTCAGGACGGATGGTTTGGCAGCACGACTTTCGCCGACCAGATTCCGCTTTGGCGGCAAGGGGAGTATGTTCAGGTTCCGCTTCAGCCGGAGACAGTCCGCAGGACTTTTCCATTCGTCACCGATCTGATCCCAGCTGGGAAGCCCAACATGATGGAAGGCAGCCAGTCACCTGCTCATAAGAAAGATGGCAGCCCGTAGGAGGCTTCTATGCTAGACGCGACCCCGCTCCTGCGTCTGTACGCGCATTATCGCCTGTCCCGGCTTGCGGCGCTTGACCCGGTGGCGGTGCAGCAAGAGCAGTTACTGCAGCTTACCGGGCGAGCAAAAGATACGCGGTTCGGTCTCGATCATGGCTTTGCTGGCATTCACTCTGTCCCTGACTACCAGAACGCAGTGCCACTGCGCCGCTACGAGGATTTTTGGACAACTTATTGGCGTGATAATTTTCCGGCTTTAACCGGCGTCACTTGGCCCGGCCGCATTCCCTATTTCGCACTGACCTCCGGCACGGCAACCGGCGCTACGAAATATATTCCCGTTTCGTACGCCATGGTGAAAGCAAACCGGCGCGCTATCGTCGACCTGCTCGTGCATCACATTGCCAACCGGCCGCGCAGCCGCATTCTCGGCGGAAAGAACTTTATGCTCGGGGGTAGTACCGACCTCACGCGGTGCGGGCAGGGCGTTGCCATGGGCGATTTGAGCGGTATCGCCGTCAATGAAGTACCGTGGTGGGCGCGGAGCCGCTATTTTCCGCCGCGCGATCTGGCCCTCATCTCCGATTGGGAAGAAAAAATTCAGCGCATCGCCAGCCGTTCGCTTGAAGAAGATATCCGGACGATTGGCGGGACACCCAGTTGGCTTCTGCTTTTCATCGAACGTTTGCATGCTTTAAAGCCAAAGACGAGCGGGAGGCTGGCCGAATACTATCCAAACCTCGAACTCTTGGTGCATGGCGGCGTCAACTTCGCCCCGTACCGCCAGCGGTTCGAGGAATTACTCTTAGGCAGTCATGCCGAAACGCGGGAGGTCTATCCAGCGAGCGAGGGCTTTGTCGCGCTCGCCGACCGCGGGCCGGACGAGGGGCTTCGGCTTCTGTTGGACAACGGACTGTTCTTCGAATTTGTGCCCATCGATGAACTCGGCACTCCAAACCCCACCCGGCACTGGGTCGCAACCGCGGAGGCTAACATCAACTATGCGCTGATCGTCACGAGCTGTGCCGGACTTTGGTCCTCCATCATCGGGGATACGGTGCGGTTCATCGACCTGAAGCCGCCGCGGATTCTGGTCACCGGCAGGACTTCCTACAGTCTTTCCGCGTTTGGCGAGCACTTGACCGGAGAGGAGATCGAAGGTGCAGTCGCCGCGGCCGCGGCAGCGATCGGCGCATCCGTAACGGATTTTAGTGTCAGTCCAGTTTACCCGGCGCAGCAGGGTGAGACCGGCTATCATCTTTATGCGGTTGAATTTTCTTCGCATGTCTCGTCTGAGGACTGCGCGAAATTTGCTCGAATCGTCGATAAGAAACTGTGCGCAGTAAATTCCGACTACGCCGAGCATCGAGCGGGCGATTTCGCGATGCTTGCACCGCGCGTCAAAATCTTGCCGCCCAGAACTTTTGCCCATTGGATGAAATCGCGCGGCAAGCTTGGAGGCCAAAACAAGGTGCCTCGCATCATTCTCGATGCGGATTTGTTCCAAAGCTTGCTGGAGGCTCGGATGTGAGTAAAGCGCCAGATGCCAGGCACCTCTACTGGATCGTTACTGCGATCCGCTGCCGGCGTCTTGCCAGTTGCCCTCAAAAATTCCTCGAAGAGATTGGGGCGGTTTTACCAGCTCCCCAAGATCGGGCTCGCCGCACCCTGCAAGCACGGCCTTGCGCGCTTCATCGCGCAACCGCAGCACTGACGCGAAGTCCTTTCCGGACGCCATCATTGCATTCTCGATAGTGACGCTGAGCGGAGTCCATCGCGGGAACCATTGATCGCCGCGCAGCATGGACCGCGTACCGCCGATAATGCCAGGCACGACGGGCAGGTCCGCCTCCGCAGCGACCTTGAACGCGCCGAGATAGAATTCGGAAAGCCCGGCCCGGCGCGTGAACGCACCCTCGGGAAAGAACACGATATTTCGCCCTTGTTGGGCGGCAGCAATGACGCTGGCTGTGTCGGCAAGGCTCGCGCTGGTGTCATAGCGCTCAACGAACAACGCTCCCAGGCGGCGCATGAAAGGCCCGGCAAAAAAATTTGCAGCGAACTCTCGCTTGGCCACGTAAACGGGTTCATCCGGAAGAACCGCGCCGAGAACAACCACATCCATGTAGCTCGAATGGTTGAACACGAGAACGGCGTTACCGCTGGGCAAGCGGGCGAGACCTTTGGCTGCTACCGGAGCCCCAACGGCCGCTAGCGTGGCGCGGGCGATACCGCGCACTGCGCGCCAGCGCCATTTAAGCCGGGGCAGCACCATCACGGCGCACCATGCGACCGTGAAGCCCAACGCCACCACAATCCACCACCAGGTTGCGTAGAGCGTCTCTCGAACAATGGTCATCAGCCGGGCTAGCTGCCGGCTGGTACCGGCAAGCGATAGGCGCAGGATCTGCCGCCATGCCGCGCGCTGCGGCACGCCGATGCGCCCCGTTTCGTAAAGCTCCTTGGCCGCGCTCCGCCGGATTTTGCCGCTCGATGTCTTTGGCACGGTCCGCGGCGGGGCGAGGACGACCTCGTCGGGCGGTGTACCAGCGATGGCGGCCGCGATCTGTTGAGCTTGCGCTTGCAGCGCCGCGCGCGCAGCAGGATCGCTTTCACGTGTCTCTGCCACAATGACGACACGCTCGGTGCCTGAGCCGCGGTCGGCGGCCCCGAATACCGCTACGCATCCCTTTCGAATCCCAGCGATCCCGCCAATGGCTTCTTCGATCTGCTGCGGGTAGATGTGGCGGCCGGCACGGATGATGATGTCCTTGATCCGGCCGGTTATGTAAATTTCGCCACCGGCCATGTATGCGCGGTCGCCGCTATCGAGCCAGCCGCTGTGGAAAAGTTCGCGCGTCTTAGTTTCATTGCGGAAATAGCCGGAGGTCGCGGACGGCCCGCGAAACTCTAGCCGGCCCTCGCGCCGTTCGCCAAGTTCTAAACCCAGATCGTCCACGATGCGGACCTCGTGACCCGGCAGTGGCGCGCCACAGCTGGCGATCTCGAGCGGATGGCGGTCGTCCGGCTGTGCAGGCGCCGCGATCCCTCGCCCGCTCAACGACTCCCGATCCACCCTGTCGATCACCGGCGTCCGGCCCGCCGGAGGAAACGCGAGGCCCACGGAGTTTTCAGCAAGACCGTAGACTGGTGCCATTGCCCCGGGCCGGAAGCCATAAGGTCCGAATCGTTCGATGAACCTTCGCAGTGCCGGGACGCTGACCGGCTCCGCGCCGTTCGCGACCATGCGCAGCGAAGAGAGATCCAGCCCTTGCAGGCTTCGGTCTTCGATCTTGTTCAGGCACAGCTCGAACGCGAAGTTCGGCGCACCGGAAAGCGAGGCGCGAAACCGGTAAATTGCCCAGAGCCAGCTTTCCGGGCGCACGAGAAAGCTCATTGGAGACATGACATAGAGCTGCGCCGCGAAATAAAGGCACCCGAGCCACGCCCCAATCAACCCCATATCATGATAAAGCGGCAGCCAGCTGACAAAGATATCGGCGGAGCTTGCCTCCATGGCTTGGCCTATGGCCCGGATGTTGGCGAGCAGGTTGGCATGGCTCAGGACCACGCCCTTTGGATCGCCGGTGCTGCCCGACGTGTATTGGATGAGTGCGGCCGACGTCTCATGGGTAAGCGGTAGTCCGGAGGCGGCTCCGCGGGGCGAAAGTCCTGCCACACTCTCGACCGAACTCAGGCTTGCCACCTGTGCCTGCAGCAGGGCCGCGGCGCCTCGCCCTTCGGGAACCGTTATTAGGATGCGAGCGCCGGCGTTGCGCAGGATTGCCGCCTGACGGCGCAAGTGCTCCTCCAACTGTGACAACCGCATTGGCGGATAGATGGGGACCGGCACCGCGCCAGCATAAAGGATGGCAAAAAACGCAACGAAGAAATCGCGGCTCGTTGGCAGCATCAGGGCGATCCGGTCGCCGGGCACGATATCCCGCTCGATCAAACCCTGCGCAGCCTCGCGCGCAGCCTCGGCGAGCCCACGGTAGGTCATGGCTGCAAGCGGCATCGATTCATCATCGAGTAAAGTCAGATGAACGCGGTCAGGATGGCGGGCCGCGTGCCACTCTAAGACGTCCACCAGGGTCCGCGCTTCGACGGCAGCCGGCACGAGGGGGAGCGGCTCTGCCGTGGCAATCCCCGCCAGGGCTTCACCTCCGGGATGCGCTTGATCCAGTGTATGGAGGAGATCGCCAACCGTCTCTGCTGCCCCGGCGGCTGCACCCGGAAGCCGCACACTGAAGGACCGTTCGATCCTCAGAATGAGCTCCGTGCGCCCCAGGCTGTCGATGCCGAGATCCCGCTCCAGACGGCTCGGCGTGGAAATGTTTACGATCTTCGCCCGGTCCGGATGAAGCTCATGCACAAGTTCGCGAACGAGGGCAATAAGCTCACGCTCGTGAATCCCGCCTTCGCGCGCGGGGTGAGACAATTCATCTCGTTTCGTACCTGGCTCCACATGCACACGATGATGCATCTGCACCAAACGGCTATGATGCAAATCAACCTGTCAACGGGCAGTAGTTTTCGCTCAACCCGCGGTTCACTGCGGAGCGCGGCGCGGATCTTTGCTTCGTGCGTTTCCAAGCCAAGGCAAGCCCCTATTATTCTTGTTATTTCCTCAAGTCCAGTTTAAGCAAGACGGCGAATTGCTCTTAATAGTTTTGATGACGCTCCCTTTTTCGCCGGAGATTGATGATAATCAAAGCTTTGTCCAAAGGGATAAGCTCCTATGAAAATGTGCCTGTTCATAATGCTGACATATCGAAGCTTTTTAGACGGCTTGCCGATCTACTTGAGATCGAGGGCGCGAACCCTTTCCGCATTCGTGCCTATCGTAACGCCGCGCAGACGATTGACGATCTGCCCCGAAGTGCAGCGGATCTGATAACGGCAGGGGAGGACCTTACTGAGCTGCCAGGAATTGGCGGGGACCTTGCTAGCAAAATCAAGGAGATTGCCGGAACAGGCCGTCTCGAAGCGCTTGAGGAGGTGGAAGCCAGGACGCCGTCGACGCTTGCAGCGCTCACCTCGATCCCAGGCCTTGGTCCAAAGCGCGTTCACAGCCTCCATGAGGCTTTGGGGATCACGACGGTGGAGGAACTCGCCCGCGCCGCAAAGGAGCACAAGATCCGCAATCTTCCGCGGTTCAGCGCCCAGCTCGAGGCGAAAATCGCTGAGGAGACCGCCAAATACACACAGACGGAGCAGCGTTTCAAGCTGGCTACGGCTGAAGACTTCGCTGAGGCCTTGTGTGCCTACCTAAAAATGGCGCTGGGCGTCCGCGACGTCGTCGTCGCAGGCAGCTACCGCCGCCGCAAAGAAACGGTTGGCGACCTCGATATCCTTGTGACATGCCAGCACGGGTCAGCGGTCATCGAACATTTCTGCAGTTACGAGGAAGCGGCCAAGATCGTTGCGCGGGGGGATACAAAATCCACCCTCATCTTAAAAGCCGGCATCCAGGTGGACCTCCGCGTGGTCCCGGAAGAAAGCTACGGCGCCGCGCTGCATTACTTTACTGGGTCCAAAGCCCATAACATCGCGGTCCGCAAGCTCGGCCAAGGTAGAGGCCTAAAAATCAACGAATATGGCGTGTTTCGCGGAGACCGGCGAATCGGCGGCCGCAGCGAAAAGGAGGTCTTTGCCGCGGTGGGCCTGCCGTTCATAGAGCCCGAGCTTCGCGAAGATCGCGGGGAGATCGAAGCTGCCTTGGAAGGCCGGCTGCCGAAGCTGGTGACGCCGAAGGACATAAAGGGTGACCTTCATGTGCACACCAAGGCGTCCGACGGCAAGAGCAGCCTCAGGGAAATGGCCGAAGCGGCAAAGGAGCTCGGCTACGAATATGTTGCGATTACCGATCACACCCGCCATGCAACGGTGGCTCACGGCCTCGACGAGAACCGCCTGGCGAAACAGCTTGATGAGATCGACCGCCTAAATGGCGAAATGCAGGGCATCCTTGTCCTAAAATCCTCTGAGGTTGACATCTTGACCGATGGCTCGCTCGATCTTCCCGATCACATTCTGAGGCGGCTCGATTTCACCGTCTGTGCCGTTCATTACAAGTTTGACCTCGATGCTAAGGCTCAAACGGAACGTGTCCTTCGCGCTATGGATAGCCGCTATTGCAACATCATTGCGCACCCGACCGGACGGTTGCTTGTCGAGCGGCCGGGCTATCCAATTGACCTCGGCCGGGTGATGGAAGGCGCTAAAGCGCGCGGCTGCTTCCTTGAGCTGAACGCGCACCCCGCCCGTCTCGATCTCGATGACATTCATTGCAAGCAGGCGAAGGAGATAGGGCTTAAAGTCGCGATCGCGACAGACGCGCACTCAACGGCCGGCCTTAATGCGATGCGGTTCGGTATCGGGCAAGCCCGGCGCGGCTGGCTTGAAGCGAACGATGTGCTCAATACGCGGTCCTGGCCCGAGCTCAAGAAGCTTTTTTTGCGATGAGGGGCGCACCTAGTGAGAATGAGTTGGCGCTATCCGAAAGCTACGAAGCTTAATTTGAAAGAAAGGAGAACTCCAGCATGGCGACATTCATCATGTTGACGCGTTTGAGCCATGAGGGTCTCAAGTCACCGGGCGCCCTCGCCGACCTTAGCCACGAAGTTATGGAGCATATCAGGAAGAACTGCCCGGAGGTTGTTTGGAAGTCGAGCTATGTCGTGCTCGGGCCCGCAGACTATCTCGATATCTTTACCGCACCGGACATCGAAACCGCCACGAAAGTTGCCACCATCATTCGCACCTTTGGCCACGCAACAACCGAAGTCTGGGCCGCGACCGAATGGGAGAAGTTCACTGGGCTCCTCCGCAGCTTGCCGCCGCGGCTGGTCGCTTCTTAGGGCGGTGAGCGACGCGAGTTCGCAGGGTCGATGACGCATGCAACACCAATGTGTCCGGGAGCATGAAATGGTTCGCCAGACCGGAAAAAAAGCTTTGGAGGTAAAAGCGACCCATTTCCCGCATGACGCGGATATTGGCATTTGCGGCATAGGGCCGACCCTAGAAGATGCCTTCGAGCAGGCAGCGCTCGCTATGACGGAAGTAATCACGGACCCTGGCAAGATCGAACTCAAGGAAGCCGTGCAGATCGAGTGCGATGCGCCGGATGCGGAACTCTTGTTCATTGATTGGCTTAACGCGATCATCTTCGAGATGGCCACACGAGGTATGCTTTTTGGAGCGTTCAAGGTCAGCATTGAAGGAAACCGGCTTCGCGGCATCGCAACAGGCGAGGCTATCTCAGTAGAGCGGCACAGCCCAGCCGTTGAAATCAAGGGCGCTACGCTAACGGAACTTGCCGTGGTGGAGGATCGGCCCCGTGAGTGGCGCGCACAATGCGTCGTGGACGTGTAGATCGTAAAGGTTGGAGCTGTGGACATCTCCGGTATGGACAAGCTTTCCGCGACCAGCTGGCAAATCCCAGCAGTTGAGCCAATGCGCGTACCGGCGGTCGTTTATGGCAGTGAGAGCCTCATTCTCGGCATGGACGAAAAAGTTGCGGAGCAGCTCAGGAATGTCGCCTCCCTTCCAGGGATCGTTCGCGCGGCGTATGCCATGCCGGATGCCCATTGGGGATATGGCTTTCCTGTCGGCGGGGTCGCTGCATTCGATGCCGATGAGGGCGGCGTGATCTCGGCAGGAGGGGTTGGATTCGATGTGTCCTGCGGGGTGCGGACGCATCTCACAGGATTGACGCGAAACCAAATCATGTCCGTGCAAGCGCAATTGGCTGACGCGCTCTTCCGGGAGATTCCGGCAGGCCTTGGGTCGCACAGCGCCATCACGCTCGACGAGGCGGAGATGACAGCTATGCTCCTAGGCGGCGCACGCTGGGCGATCGGAAGGGGCGATGGCCAGGCTGAGGATTTGGAACGGATCGAGGAGAACGGCTGCATGCCGGGCGCTGATCCGGTGGAGGTTTCGGAACAGGCCAGAAAGCGGCAGAGGCGCGAGATGGGCACGCTCGGCTCCGGCAATCACTATTTGGAGGTGCAAGAGGTCGCGGAGATCTTCGACGATGCTGCGGCTGCCGCGTTTGGCTTGAAAAAGGGCGAATGCGTCGTGTCCATACATTGCGGATCACGCGGACTTGGCCATCAGATCGGCACCGAGTTCATGCGCGAAATGGCAATCGCGGCAGAGGCTTCAGGCTGGCCCCTTCCAGACCGTGAGCTTGCCTATGCGCCTATAAAATCCGATCTCGGCCAGCGCTATCTCGATGCTATGCGGTGTGCGATCAACTGCGCTCTCGCGAATCGTGAGATCATCGGACACCTCACACGGAGGGTTTTTGCGCAGTTTTTTTTCTCATGCAGAGCTTCCGCTGTTTTTCGACGTATCGCACAACACCTGTAAGGTTGAGCCTCACCTCACCGATCGCGGGGGCCGTCAGCTTTATGTCCACCGGAAAGGCGCCACCCGTGCCTTTGGCCCAAATCATCCGGGCTTACCAGATGAGTTGAAGCCATTTGGGCAGCCTGTGCTTATCGGGGGAAGCATGGGCACGGCCTCTTATGTGCTCGCCGGCGCCTCCAGCGGCGAGGCGCTTTCATTCTCCTCGGCTTGCCATGGTGCTGGGCGGCAAATGAGCCGGCATCAGGCCCTTAAGAATTGGAGCGGCCGGCAGATCATAGACGAGCTGAGGGGACGCGGTATTATCGTTAAAAGCCCGTCGCAACGCGGCGTCGCCGAGGAAGCGCCGGGGGCTTACAAGGATGTTGGCGAGGTCGTTGACGCCACAGAAGCGGCGGGGCTTGCCAAGAAGGTCGCGAAACTGGCTCCGGTCATCTGTATCAAGGGTTAGGGTTTCACTGTCCTAGCAGGAAGCGAGTTTCTGGCCTTTAGCCGGAGGATTGCACGGAAATTTATCCGGTGGATCTGGGGGCCCGGCAACAAGCACCGCGCCGCCCGGCGCTGAAATCACAGTCCGCATACAGAATGGTGTAGTTCGGGTAAGAAGACGAGGTTACCATGTTCATCGGTGTTCCCAAGGAAATAAAGACGGACGAATACCGTGTAGGGCTTATTCCGCCGGTAGTCTCCGAATTGACTTCTAGGGGACATCGGGTAGCGGTTGAAAGCGGCGCTGGGCATGGTGCGGGCATTAGCGACAATGAGTATGTTGCCTCTGGCGCACAAATCTTTGCGGCACCTGACCGGATATTCGAAGAAGCGAACCTGATCGTAAAGGTAAAAGAGCCGCTCGCAGCAGAGCGTAAGAAGCTGCGGCGCGGCCAGATAATCTTCACCTACCTGCATCTTGCGCCCGACCCGGATCAAACGAATGATCTTTTAGCGTCCGGCGTCACGGCCATCGCCTATGAGACCGTGACCGATCCCCAAGGAAAACTGCCGCTGCTCGCCCCGATGTCCCGTATAGCGGGGCGCATGGCGCCACAGGTGGCCGCTCATTTTCTTGAGAGTCCCCACGGCGGACGCGGCATTTTGCTCGGCGGTATCGAAGGCGCGCCCGTTGCCAAGGTCGCCGTTCTGGGAGGGGGAGTGGTGGGTTCCAGCGCAGCCGAGGTGGCGATTGGCATGGGCGCCGAAGTCGCCGTGGTTGCACGGAGCGGCGAGACGATACAACGGCTATCGCAACGCTTCGCTGGACGTGTACGTGTTTTTGCCAGCAGCCAGGAGACGTTGGAATCCCTTTGCACTTCCGCCGACGTTGTAATCGGCGCCGCCCTGGTGGCTGGCGGCGCGGCCCCAAAGCTTGTTCCGGCCCGGACCATCGCGGCAATGAAGCCCGGTGCCGTTATCGTGGATGTCTCGATCGACCAAGGTGGGTGCGCGGAGACATCCCGCCCAACCACCCATTCAAACCCAACCTATGTCGTTGATGGCGTTGTACATTACTGCGTCGCAAACATGCCGGGGGCGGTACCGCGGACATCCACATTTGCGCTCAGCAATGCGACGCGCCCCTTCGTCCTCGCGCTTGCGGACAAAGGGTTCCCCCGTGCGCTCATGGAAGACGTCCACTTCAGGAACGGTCTGAACATCCACGATGGCATGGTCACCTGCCAGGCTGTTGCTAACGCCCTTGGGCTGCCTTACACCCCAGCAACCGGTCTGTTCCCCGCTTGATGTGACCGGAAAGATTGCCTCAACCCTCACGCTTCCAGGTCATGCGGACAAAGTACCCCTCCTTATCGTAGTGGGTATCAAGATCGCCTTTATAGGCATCGAAAATGGCATGTCCGATTCGCCTGGGCAGGTGAATGCCGGTTGTGGTGATGGTAACTGTGCCGCCGGTCCCGTCTACGCTCATGATACGCTGAAGGGGATGTTCTTCCCGCTCCGCTTGCTCCGTATGGCGCGCCAGCTCGATAATCTCGTGCTTGTGCTGCTCAAAAAAGCCACCGCTCAAGATCACCTCGCCAGCCGGGAAATTGTCATGAATCCGGTGGCACGCAGGGCAAAGCTCCTTGTGGAGTTCCTCGTGCTTTTCCTTGGTCCATTGCCAGCGCCCGGCTAGGTTTACTGCCCCGCATTGCGGGCACAGGCATGGCTCACTGGGTTTTTTGCGCGGCTTATACGGATCGTGCACTTCTTCTTGCTGGTGATGTTCCTTCATCAGGTCATGGCGTGGCTCGGCACGATGGATGTCTCTTGTTTTCATTCCCGGACCCTCTTCGATGAATTCCCAAAACTCTATTTGACCGATGCCGGCGCCGGAATGCAGACAGGATGCGAATCGGCGGCAAATAGCCATTTTCTCTGCTACTAGCCGCCTTTTCGATGCCTCTTTAGCCAGCCTGGACGCTGATCTTCTTTTCAGCTTTCCGGGAACCTGGCTTCTTGGGAAGCGAAATCGTCAACACTCCGTTCTTGAACCGGGCTTCGATCTTGTCCGTCTCAATGCCTTCAGGAATCTGGAACGACCGCTCGAAAGCACCGAACTGACGCTCCGAGATGTGGTAATCCTTCTTCTTCTCTTCTTTGTGCTCCTCGCGTTCCCCTTTTATGCTCAGCATGTCGCCGGACAGTTTGACCTCGACGTTTTTCTCATCCAGGCCAGGAAGATCGGCGGTCACTTCAAACATGTCGTCCTTCTCGACGACGTCGACGGAGGGGGTTAAAGCAAAGGACAATCTCGGCGTGCGGAAGGGTTCTAAGCGTAGCCCTCGCCATCGCGCGGGCATGCCCCACATGCCTCTATCGAAATCCTCGAAGACGCGCTCGACCTCATCGCGAAGACTTCCGAAAAAATCTCTCTCTTTCGGCGCAGGCGGTTGAGCGGTTTGAGCTTTCGCAGGTGTTTTGGTTGCAGCTTCGGCCATTGGAGACCTCCTCGTCACAAATGTTGACGAAATTACAATAGGATAATAAAGCCGGTTTCACTTTGACCGTCGTCAAACAGCCTAAGGTATTGGCGGCATTGACTGAGTTCACAATTCCTAAATCGCCATTTTTTATGGATAGAGCGTGACCTAATCGATTATTCCAGGTCCTAACGTTGACGGATATCAATGAAAATCGTGCCCAATCATTGTTGTATTAGGTTTTGGACGCGCGGCGAGGTTTACGATGCAAGTTCCCCTTCAGGTCGCTTTCGAAGGCATTCAGCATTCCGATGCCATCGAGGCACGCATCCGGGAGGAAGCTGACAAGCTTGAGCAGTTCTTTGGCCGGATCATCAGCTGCCGTGTCGTGGTTGCCCGCCCCCAGCACCGTCATCACAAGGGCGACATCTATCAAATCCGGATACATCTCGTTGTTCCCGATGCCGCAGATATTGCCGTGAGCCGTGAGCCCGCCGCGACGGGGGCCCACGAGGATGTTTATGTGACGATCCGCGACGCGTTCAAGGCCGCGCGCCGGCAGCTTCAGGACATCGTCCGGGAACGCGGAGGTCACCTGAAAGAACACGAAGTTCCGCCTCACGGCACAATCGCAGCGATTCATGCTGGAGCAGGTTACGGTTTCATCGCCAGTAGCGACGGCCGTGAAATCTACTTTCACCGCAACAGCGTCGCGGATGACCGCTTCGATGAGTTAAAAGTGGGCGAAGAGGTCCGATTTTCGGAGTCGCAAGGGGACGAAGGGCCGCAAGCCAGCTTTGTGCAGCCGATCGGCAAACATCACCTCGGCTAAGCATCGAATGGCCGCCAGATCGTACTGAAAAGGCCTAGATCGTGATGAAAAGGCTAGCTAACGCGTTCCGCGGTTCTCCGCCTTTTGACCTCCGCTTGGTGCCTCCGATAGTATAACGCCTAATTTGATGGGCATCAAAGCGGTCTACGGATTGCTCATTCATTCTTAAATATATTTGCGGGAGCCTGTTATGGCGTGGGAACGAATCCGGAAGCGTCCAGAGGATCGCCTCGGCGTCAATCTTCCCGATTATGAGGAGTACGCAAAAACCTTCTCCTGGGCCAAAGCGCGGGCGCTGCTCGACGGGCTGCCTGGCGGCGGCCTCAATATCGCGCACGAGGCGGTCGATAGGCATATTCTGGCCGGGCGAGGCAGCAAACTCGCCCTGCGGTGGATCGGGCGTGATGAGCGGCTCAGGGACTTCACCTATACCGCGCTTAGCGGCGCTGTGAACCGGTTTGCCAATGTTCTGGTGCAGCGCGGGGTTGGCAAAGGAGGCCGGGTCTTCTCTCTGCTCGGCCGCTGCCCCGAGCTTTATATCTCTGCTCTTGGCTCGCTCAAGAACGGCAGTGTCTTTTCACCCTTGTTCTCGGCATTCGGCCCGGAACCGATCAAGGCACGCATGACGATCGGCGAGGCCCAAGTTCTGATAACATCCGAGGCGTTCTACCGGCGCAAGGTCGAGCCATGGCGCAAGGAGCTTGCGAGCCTCAAGCATGTCTTGCTCACCGAATGTTCGAGTAATCCTCCAGCTGGCACAGATGGCCTGGAAGCAGCCATGGCAGCTGCGCCGGAGACGTTCGAAACTGTGTGGACCGGTCCCGAGGACATGGCGCTCCTGCATTTTACTAGCGGCACGACGGGGCGGCCTAAGGGGGCCGTGCACGTCCATGAGGCTGCCGTCGCGCACAACGTGACCGGCCGGCTGGCGCTCGACCTCCATGCGGAGGACATCTTTTGGTGCACAGCGGACCCTGGATGGGTGACCGGCACTTCCTACGGTATCATCTCTCCGCTGACCAACGGCGCGACATTGATTGTGGACCAGGCTGAGTTCGAGGCCGAGCGCTGGTATCGCATCCTGCAGGATCAAAAGGTCACGGTCTGGTATACGGCGCCGACTGCGATCCGCATGCTCATGAAAGCGGGGGCCGGGATCGCCAAGCGGTTCGATCTGTCCAGCTTGCGCCTGATGGCAAGCGTCGGCGAGCCGCTCAATCCCGAGGCCGTTGTTTGGGGCGTGGAGGCCTTCGGCAAGCCGTTCCACGACAATTGGTGGCAGACCGAGACCGGCGGGATCATGATCTCGAATTACCTGTCGATGGACGTAAAGCCGGGCTCCATGGGCCGCCCCCTGCCAGGCATTACCGCCGGTATCGTGGAGCGGGCCGAAGATGGAACGGTGCGGGAAATCATAGAACCCATGAAAATGGGTGAGCTTGCGTTACGCCCAGGCTGGCCTTCGATGATGCGAGCCTATCTCAATGAAGACGAGCGATACCGTAAGTGCTTCAGGGGAGGCTGGTATCTTACCGGCGACCTCGCAATGCGCGACGAGGAAGGCTATTACTTGTTCGTCGGCCGCGCTGACGATGTTATCAAGAGCGCCGGCCATCTCATCGGCCCCTTCGAGGTAGAAAGCACGCTTATGGAACACCCGGCGGTTGCCGAGGCGGGCGTAATCGGTATTCCAGACCCGGCTGCAGGCGAAATCGTGAAGGCTTTTGTGGCCCTCAAAAGCGGTTTCGAGCCCACGGAGGCGCTGCGCAAAGAGCTGCTTGGCCACGCGCGGTCGCGCCTCGGGCCGGCCGTTGCGCCCAAGGACATCGCATTCCGGCAGAACCTGCCGA
Source organism: Rhodomicrobium sp. (assembly GCA_052144215.1). Lineage (GTDB taxonomy): Bacteria > Pseudomonadota > Alphaproteobacteria > Rhizobiales > Rhodomicrobiaceae > Rhodomicrobium. The sequence goes on along the minus strand of JBKQQS010000084.1, from coordinate 5,555 downwards.
AGACGCGTAGCGGCAAGATCATGCGCCGCCTACTCAAAGCGCGCGAGCTTGGCATGCCGGAAGGCGATATCTCGACGCTGGAAAGCGAGGAGCGATGACCGCAGTTATCGACAAACCGCACCTTACGCGGGAGCATGCGCTGGACCTTCTGAAGCAGATGATCCGCATCCGTGAATTCGAAGGCAAGTGCGCCGAGCTCTACACTCAGGAGAAGATCCGCGGCTTTCTTCACCTGTATGACGGAGAGGAGGCCGTCGCGGTTGGTGTCATTCCAGTGCTGGAGAAGCGCGACCGGATCGTCGCAACCTATCGGGAGCACGGGCAAGCGCTTGTGCGCGGCGTGCCGATGAATGTTGTCCTCGCCGAAATGTACGGAAAGCAAGAGGGTTGTAGCCGCGGGCGCGGCGGCTCTATGCACTTGTTCGATCGCGCCAGCAATTTTTACGGCGGCAACGCGATAGTAGGCGGCGGCTTGCCGCTCTCTGTTGGGCTCGCGCTTGCCGATCACATGCAGGGCGAGAAAATCGTAACGGCCTGCTTTTTCGGCGACGGCGCAGTAGCGGAAGGGGAGTTCCACGAGAGCCTCAATCTGGCGGCACTATGGGGGCTCCCGGTACTGTTCGTGTGCGAGAACAATCTTTACGCCATGGGCACAGCACTCGCGATTTCGGAATCGGAGACGGATATTCAACGCAAGGCAAGCAGTTACCGGATCGCCTCTGAGGCCGTTGACGGAATGGATGTCATCGCTGTCGAAACCGCGGCGCGGCGCGCGGTGCATGCAATTCGCGAGAGCGGCAAGCCTTATTTCCTCGAATGCCGAACCTACAGGCTTCGTGCGCATTCGATGTTCGATGCCCAGCTCTACCGCGACAAGGCGGAGGTTGAAACTTGGCGGCGGAAAGAACCGATCGTGCGTTTGCGGGACTGGCTTGAGGCCAATCGCATGGTTCATCCGGAGGAACTTGAGCGGATCTACAGAGAGGTCGCTGCCGAAATCGCCGAAGCTGTCGCCTTTGCTGAAGCGGGAACATGGGAGCCAGCCGGGGAACTTTCCCATTTCACCTATGCGGAAAGGGCCGCCTAAGCGGCAGCGACGCGTCATGACTGAGACAGCTCCATCCGCCTCGATCGAACTCACCTACCGCGAAGCTGTGCGCGAGGCCATTTGCGATGCGATGCGCCGGGATGACCGCGTCTTCCTGATGGGCGAGGACGTAGGCCGTTACGGCGGCTGCTATGCCGTAACCAAGGGACTGCTGGCCGAGTTCGGCCCCGAGCGGATTCGCGATACGCCGCTATCGGAGTCCGGCTTTACCGGGGCAGGGATCGGCGCAGCCATGGCCGGCATGCGCCCGATCGTCGAACTGATGACGGTGAATTTCAGCCTCCTCGCTCTCGATCAAATCCTCAACAACGCAGCCACCGTGCGTCACATGTCGGGAAATCAGTTCGGCGTGCCGCTAGTGATCCGCATGGCGACCGGCGCAGGCCGCCAGCTTGCGGCACAGCATTCGCATAGTCTCGAAGGCTGGTACGCCCACATCCCTGGAATCAAAGTGCTGACCCCAGCGACACTCGAAGACGCGCGCGGCATGCTTTGGACTGCCTTGCAGGACCCCGACCCGGTGCTAATCTTCGAAAACGTCATGCTGTACAACATGACCGGGAAGTTGGCTGCGGATGCTGGTCCGGTTGATATCGGCAAGGCCGCCATTCGCCGCCCCGGCCGAGATATTTCACTCATCACCTATGGCGGTTCCTTGTGGAAGACGCTCGAAGCCGCCACTGAACTTAGCGGCGAGAACATCGAGGCGGAGGTGATCGACTTGCGGACTTTGCGCCCGCTCGATGACGCGACGATCATGGCATCCGTGAAAAAGACACGCCGGGCTGTAGTCGTCGATGAGGGGTGGCGCAGTGGCAGCTTGGCAGCGGAAATCTGCATGCGCATCGTTGAGCAGGCCTTTTGGGACCTGGATGGGCCGGTCGGCCGGGTGTGCAGCGAGGAAGTTCCGATTCCGTACGCCCGGCACCTGGAGATTGCGGCGATCCCGCAAGCGCCCAAGATCGTTACCGCGGCCAAAGCCGCCCTTGGGCGGACATAGGAGCGCGCCGTGGCTGAATTCCGCATGCCCTCGCTCGGCGCTGATATGGAGGCGGGCACCCTCGTCGAGTGGCTGGTCAAACCGGGCGACAAGGTCAAGCGTGGCGACATCGTCGCCGTTGTCGAGACGCAAAAAGGCGCGATCGAGATAGAAATTTACCAGCCTGGCCAGGTTGAAGAAATTCTGGTCGTTCCAGATACCAAGGTGCCGGTGGGGACTCCGCTGGCACGCATCCGGAGCGAAGGGGAAGCTGCAGCGCCGGCAAAGGCTGCCCCCGTTGCGCCAGCGGCGGAAATTGCGGCGGCCGCTGAAGCTGCTCCGCCGGCAGTGCAAAGGCCAGTCCCCGCGATGCCTGAGGGGCCGGCCGGGAGGCAAGCTTCGCCTGCTGCACGGCGCCTTGCACAAATGCACGGGCTGGATCTTGCCGCGATCAAGGGCCGCGGCCCCAACGGCGCGATTGTCCTTGCCGATGTCGAGCGGAGCCTCGGCGCCCCAGTTGTGCAAGCCGAAAAGAAGCGGGCGATTGGACTCGATCTCGATGCCATGCGCGTCGCGATTGCCGCGGCCATGGCGCGCTCGAAACGCGAGATTCCGCACTATTATTTGCAGCATCAGGTTGACGTCACACCATGCGAGGAATGGCTAGAGAAAGCCAATGCGGCGCGCCCGCCTAGCGAACGTCTCTTGATGGGGGCGCTCGCAATCAAGTCGGTGGCGCTCGCCGCGCGGCGCTTCCCAGCCTTTAATGGTTTCTATCAAGGCGGGCGTTACGAGCCGTCAGCGGCCATACATACGGGAGTCGCGATTGCCATTCGCGGAGGCGGATTGGCGGCGCCAGCCCTGCGGGACGCCGAGCGGCTTTCTCTTGACGAACTCATGTCGCGGCTACGCAACCTCGTTCAACGCGCGCGCGCGGGCCGGCTCCGCAGCTCAGAAATCGCCGATTCAACGATCACGGTTTCAAGCCTCGGGGAGCGCGGGGTTGAGGCACTTTATGGTATCATCTATCCGCCGCAGGTGGCGCTTGTGGGATTTGGCAAAGCCGTGCAGCGGCCTTGGGTCTCCGGCGGCGCCGTCGTGCCCCGGTCCATTGTAACGATCACGCTCTCGGCGGACCATCGGGTCAGTGACGGCCATGCGGGCGCGCTGTTCCTCACGGAGATCGGCAGATTATTAGAGGACCCGGATAAACTATGAACGAGGATGATATTCGTAAGATTCTGAATGAAGAACTCGGTAACATTGCGCCCGAGGCGGACCTCCAGAAATTGGATCCATTTGCGGACCTCCGGGAGGCGCTCGACATCGATTCGATAGACTTCCTAAATTTTATCACGGCCATCCATCATCGCCTGGGGATAGACGTCCCGGAACTGGATTACCCCAAGCTCTTTACTCTCGATGGTGCGGTGAACTATCTCGCCTCAAGGCTGAAACGGGCCAACGGTTGATTTAAGGCCCTAAGGCACATGCTATATTCGCGATGCGGCACGACCCCTCCCGAACTCCTTCTCAGCGGGGCAGGGTTGTTACTGCCACATTACCTTTCCGGTGTTCGATCCTGCCGCGATGGGCGCCGTGGCGGGGTTCGATGCATCTGCCACCCAGGCCGGGATTGGGGTTTCCGCACCCACTCACCATATTGAGGGCATGGCAAGAGAACATCCGCATACCGGCGCCGCCTATAGGGTCGTTCCTCAAAAGGACTTGACCTACGCAGTGGAAGTTACCGTACCCGGAAGCTACCCCGCGATGGTGACAAGTTTTGCTACGGAGCAAACCGCCGAAGCATGGATTACAGATTACAAACGCCGGGTCGCGGAGAACGTCCCTCGTAATTTCATGCGCGGAAGAGGCTCGAGGACCTGAACCGATCCTCCGGCACGTTTCCGGGAAGGCCGCTCCAATGCTTCCGAACGCCACTTCTGCGAGACGCATTCTCGATATGCCGCCAAGCCGCAGCGGACCATTCTTATGAGCACCCGCCCTCAAATCTCCGGTTCCGATCTGCGCGGCGTGAGCCGGCTCGCCTTCGACGCCATTTCGGGTGTGATCGGGATGGTCGAAACGATGCACGGCAACATCGGCCACTGGGGCCTGTTCGCTCCTCGCTCAGAAGAAAAAACGAGCGGCATCACAAGACTGGTCTATCGCAGCATCCGGGACGTAACCCATTTGGCGGGCGCGGGCGTCGATGCGGCTCTCGCGCTGCTAGACCCGATCCTCGCTGCCGGGGATTCCACGCCCGGCCGCGAGGCGGCACGCGCCGCCTTAAACGGCGTTTTGGGGGACCACCTTGCCGCGACCGCCAATCCGCTGGCGATTCCCATGCGTCTGCGCCGCAACGGCCAGCCGTTGCAACCGGACAAAGAAAGCCTCGCAGCGGCTCTCATCCCGCTCAGCAGCCGGCTGGCTGTGCTGGTGCATGGCCTGTGTTTAAACGACAGGCAATGGCATCGGGACGGCCACGATCACGGCGCCGCGCTCGCGGGCGATTTGGGGTACACCACGGTTTATCTGCATTACAACACCGGGCTGCATATTTCTGAAAATGGGCGCGCGTTTGCCGATTTGCTGCAGTCGCTTGCCGCCGGGTGGCCCGTCGCGCTGGAGGAGCTGGTCATCATCGGGCACAGCATGGGCGGGCTCGTGGCCCGGAGCGCGTGCCATTACGGCGCTGCGGTAGGACATGATTGGCCGCGGCGTCTACGCAAGCTCATTTTCCTTGGCACGCCGCACCACGGCGCTCCGATGGAGCGCGGCGGCCAATGGTTGCATCTTGCACTCGAAAAGAGCCGGTACACGGCGGCCTTTACGCATCTCGGCAGGATTCGCAGCGCGGGCATCACCGATCTTCGTTATGGCGCTCTGCTCGACGGCGATTGGCAGGATAGGGATCGATTCGAGCATAGGGGCGATACACGGCTGGCCGTCCCGCTTCCGGATGGCGTTCAGTGCTTTGCGATTGCAGCGTCCATTGGGAGCGAGGCCAGGGACCTGCGCGGCCGGCTTCTGGGCGACGGCCTGGTGCCGCTCAGGAGCGCGCTCGGGCAGCATGAGGAGCCCCATCGTGCCTTGCCCATCCCTGAGGGTCAGCAATGGATCGGCCGCGCCATGAACCACTTCGACCTGCTTAGCCGGCGGGATGTCTATGAGCAGGTGAGGCTTTGGCTCGGACCGGCATAGAGAAGATTTACTCAGCGCCGGAGCGGGAATACCTTACGCAATTTCCGGCCAGCGCGCCAAGCCCCACGGCGAGTTCGCCAGGCGGCCGGATACCACCGCGGCCACATCGCGCCAGTTGCGGCGGCAAGCGCTATGCCTAGAGCATTTCATGTTTTGACTGAAGCGTAGCCATCGTTTTCGAAGTAGTTTCTGCACTCGCCAGGGTCGATGGTTGCGACGAGGCCGCCGATATAGGTGCAGGCATCCTCGATGGTGCGCTTT
>JBKQQS010000083.1:0-9846 GCA_052144215.1 Rhodomicrobium sp. | reverse complement strand
GGCCGTCCACTTCGAGCCCGATCATGGCGAATTGCCCGTTCTTGAAGCGGAAAGACGGGTCGCGTGTCGTGGTGAAGCTGAAGAGATCCTCGTTCCAGTGCTTCACGGTCAGGACGGTTTCTTCCTTATACGCACTCATATAGGAACGCTCCGCCTTGACAGGCGGTACCTTTGCTGGAGCGGGTTCTTGATCCGGCACGCTCACAATGGAACGCTCTGCCTGGACCGGCGATAGCTTTGTTTGGGCATGCGCGGCCACTGCTGCCGGGGCTTTGTCACGCTGCAAGAGGCGCCGCCACCACGCTATTTTTTGAAGGCCGCGGCCCTCAGCACTCGTTCTCATCGAAAGCTGTTCCATACCGTAAACTGATGCTTGAGCTACAGCGGTTCGTAACACGGGCATTCTTTTCGTTGAAATTTCCCGTAGCCGCAAGCCGGATTTAAGCTTGCGAGCGGTGGTGCGTCTGTAACTTTGTCACGAAGCCTGACACGCCGCATTTTGCAACGGCGGCTTTTGGCAAGCGTTTTTCACTCCGCGCTTAGCATCACGAGGTGGTTCGGAAGCAGGTTTTGCTTGTCCGCGCCGGCAGGGAAATGCGCGGCCATATGCTCGCCGATGCGCTGGATCGCCTGGACTAAGCCTTTGCCGGCGTTGCCATTTCCGATTTCACTGGTCAGCCCGGCGATGATGCTTTCCCACTCCGAATCGGGAACCTTGGCGTGGATGCCTGCGTCGGTCACGATTTCCACATAGCGCTCCGCTGCCGACACGAACAGCAGCACACCGGTGTGACCGGGCGTTGTGTAGATGTCGCGCGCGACGAATTGCTGCATGGCACGTTGATGCGCATGCTGGCGCATAACCGAGCGCGGCACGAGCGCGAAGCGTAGGGGCTGATAGTGAAGGACAAGCGCGAGAACGGCGAAGACCGCAAGTTGGATGAGATAGATCTCTTGCACCGGCATCCACGTCCAATAGATGAGCGGCCAGGGCACGATGAGCGCGGCAAGCGCTCCCCAAAGGTAGGGTACGTAATAGTAGCCGCCGCTTGCCTGGGCAATAACCGCCACGATTTCGCCGGACGTGTTTTTCTCCGCCTCGCCGATCGCCTTCTCAACGTTAAGCTTATCTGCTTCCGAGATCATACTCGCCGCTCCCTACCAATCGCCTGAGGCCCCGCCGCCGCCAAAATCGCCGCCTCCGCCGGAGAAGCCGCCCCCATCTCCGCCGCCTCCGCCTCTCCCGCCTCCTCCTCCGCCCCAGCCGCCGGGGAAGAAGATTGGGCCGCGGAAGCCGGACCTGCGGTACGGGCTGCCCGTAAGCGGCTGGCGGGCTTGCTGCGCTTGAGCCCAAAAAACGAAGATGAAGATGCCAACGATGAAAATGAGCGGGATCAGCCCTTGCCACCCTTCGCCCTTACGAGCCGCAATCGGCCGCGCGGCGGCGCGCTGTTTCACCGCTTCGGCGTCGCCGAGCAGCACATCCTTGATGTCGTGAACCCCAGCCTTGACGCCGGCCGAAAATTGCCCGCGCCTGAACTCGGGCAGGATCCGGTTCTGGATGATGAGCGTGGAGAGAAAGTCCGTGAGCTGCGGTTCGAGCCCGCGCCCGACCTCGATGCGGACCTTGCGCTCGGTTGGCGCCACGATCAGGATGACGCCGTTATTCGTGCCCTTCTGTCCGATGCCCCAGGCGCGGCCGAGCTGATAGCCGAAATCCGCGATCGGGTAGCCCTGGAGGGAGTTCGTTGTGTAGACCACAAGCTGATCGCTGGATTTTTGCTCCAGAGCCTTGAGATCGGCTTCGATGGCAGCTTTGTCCGCGGGCGTGAGCAGATGTGCGTCGTCGACGATCCGGCCGGTGAGGGTCGGGAACTTGGGTTCGGCATAGGCGCCGGTGACGAGAACTACGAGCGCAATGAGAAGGGCCGCTAGCTTATAAGTCCCCCTCACCCCAACCCTCTCCCGCAAGGGGAGAGGGGGCAGGGCGTGCCTGCTGCAACAGTGTCTCCTCTCCCCTCCGAGGGAGAGGGACAGGGTGAGGGGGAGCATTCGCTGATACACCATGAACACCTTACTGCGGCTTACGCGGGCCGAAATCGACCTTCGGAACCTGCGTTTCGGCAGGCGTGATTTCGAACGTCGCCATATCCTTGGCCGTTGAGTACAGGATCGATTTCCAGATGCGGCCCGGGAAGGTGTTCAGCTCGGTATTATAGCGCCGCACGGCCTCGATGTAATCGCGCCGCGCGATCGCGATGCGGTTCTCGGTGCCCTCGATCTGGTTTTGCAGCGCCATGAAATTCGCGCCCGATTTGATATCGGGATAGCGCTCGGAGACGGCCAGCAGCCTGCCGAGAGCGCCCGTCAGCGCGTTTTGTGCATCGCCGAATTTCTTCATCGCATCCGGATTCGTCAGGATGTCGGGCGGCAGGGTCACCTGCACCTGGGTTGCCTTGGCGCGCGCCTCGGTTACGCCGGTGAGCACCGATTTCTCCTGCTCGGCGAAACCGCGCACAGATTCGACGAGGTTCGGGATCAAGTCTGCCCGGCGCTTGTACTGGTTTAGCACCTCGGACCATTTGGCCTTGGCGTCCTGCTCATAGGTCGGGATGGTGTTGATCCCGCAACCGGACAAAAAAACCGCCGAAGCGATTATAGTGATAAATGCTATCAATCGGCTGGATAGGCGAACTGGCATGAAGGCCTCCGCAGAGCATTGAATCATTTATCAAGTAGTGCGGTTAAGAGCGCGCTGCAAACTGTATTTTAAAGCGGAGCATAAGGTGCGCACAGCTGGACAGCGCGGATTTTTGCAGCCCTGCCCTTCTCGCAATCGATTGCGACGTTATGGTGCTGGACGCCATATTGTTGTGTATGGTATCTGAAATCGTATGAGGGCCGTGCGCATCTTCTACGATCGGATGGATTTTTCCGATGGGAGCATTCTGGAGATGACCATTTGGACGGTTCCCGCGCCCGTTCAAGGCAGTGCGCACCGGCTAAAATACAGCCTATTTTACGGCCGGCCGGGCCTGCGGCTGGTGGGCTATGACAACGAGCGCGGCAAGGGAGACCATCGCCACCTTGAGGGCCGCGAGGAACCGTACACCTTCACGACGCCAGAGGCCTTGATCGAGGACTTCCTGGCCGATGTAACGAAATTGCGGGGTGAACTATGAGCGATAATTTCCGCGTCCATATCGGCACGCCCGAGGACATGGGGCGGCGCTTCATCGATGCGTGGCATCGCGCGGAGCGCGGCGAGGCGGTTGACGAAACCAATATTACGTTCCGTGATCTGGAAACTTTGCTCGCAGTATTGACACCCAAACGCCTGCAGCTATTACGCTACGTCCGCCACCATCGGGTCCGCAACGTCAAAGCCCTAGCAGCCGGGCTGCAGCGGAATTACAAGAACGTCCATAAGGATGTGGAAGAGCTGACGAAGCTGGGGCTGCTATCGCGAACCCCTGACCAAGTGGTCGCTCCTTATGCCGAGGTGGATGCCCGGTTTGTGCTTTAGATTCGGCGCGGGTTGCCTGGCGCAATCGCGTGGGCGCATGGCATCGAGGCGCGCCCGCGCGCGTTCTTTGCTAGCTCCTGAACTACTGAGTCGTCCCCTCGTAGATGCCCATTACGGTTGAGAGGAACTTCAAAGCATCGGCCTTGCTTCGCTGGAACGAGTTCCGGCCGATAATCGAGCCGAAGCCGCCACCGTCCCTTATCGCGCGAGCCTCCCCGAAAAACTCCTCATCGCTCACGGCCGGGCCACCGGAGAAGATCACGATACGCTGCCCGTTAAACGCGCTCTGCACCACATGGCGGACACGCTCGGCAAGCGTGCCGATGGGGATCTGGTACTTTTGATAGACCTTCTGCGCCTCGGCCAGTTCCACCTTTGCGCTGGGCAACTTCACTTTGATGATATTGGCCCCCAATTGAGCCGCGATCTGAACGGCGTAGGCCACAACGTCGACGGCGGTCTCGCCCTCCTTCGACAGGCCGCTGCCGCGAGGATAGGACCACACCACAACCGCGAGGCCCGCGGCTTTGGCCTCGAGCGACAGCCCGCGGAGTTCCTCGTACATGGCCGTGCTCTCGGCCGACCCCGGGTAGATTGTGAACCCGACTGCAACGCAGCCGAGACGCAGCGCGTCTTCGACGCCGGCAGTCACCGCAGGAATTGGATCCTTCGTGGCGTTGAGCACATCGTTATTGTTGCATTTCAAGATGAGCGGGATGGCGCCGCAGTAGTCGGAGGCCGCGGCTTCCAGGAAGCCCAACGGGGCGGCATAGGCATTACAGCCCGCGTCGATGGCCAGCTGAAAATGGTAGCGGGGATCGTAGCCCGCGGGATTGGGCGCAAAGCTGCGGGCAGGCCCGTGCTCGAAGCCCTGGTCGACGGGCAAGATCACAAGCTTACCGGTGCCGCCCAGCCGGCCGTGGTTCAGCAATCTGGCCAGATTGGTCCGGGTACCTGGATTTTCGGCAGCATACCAGCGTAGCAGTTCACGGATGCGATCGTTCATGGCAAAGCTCCTCCGTTCTCATCCAAATCCGTGCCAAGGCCGGCCCGGCCATGTAGCAGCCCGGCGGCCCCGGCGCGTCCTTTATAGATAGAGCCTGAACCGCCCAATGTCGTCATGTTTGCCGGCGTTCTTTTGAGAGGCCTCTAGATCCTGTCCCGGTATGCCGGCATAGACTCTAGACCTTGCCCGGGGCATTACACCGCAAACGTTCGCCGCCGCTCCGCATGTGCGCCAGATACCCGCGGACTTCGTAGCGATTAGGCGGAAACGATTGCATCCCTCGCAAAACTCGCCCAAATCAGGCGAGGTAACAGGCAATCGCGCGGGCGCATGGGCATTCCTCTTCTTACGCTTCAGAATATCGCACTCACCTTCGGCGGCACCCCGCTCCTCGAGGATGCGAGCCTGTCGGTGACCGAAGGCGACCGTATATGCATCGTCGGGCGCAACGGCTCGGGCAAATCGACGCTCATGAAGATCGCGGCAGGGCTTGTGGAGCCGGACCGCGGGACGCGCTTCGTGCATCCGGGCATCACACTGCGCTACCTTCCGCAGGAGCCGGATTTCGGCACGCACAAAACGGTCGGCGCTTATGTCGGGAGCGGGCTCGGGCCGGGTGACGATCCGCACCAGGCGCGCGTGATTTTGGACGATCTTGGGCTTACCGGCGAGGAAGAGCCCGGCACCTTGTCCGGCGGGGAAGCGCGCCGCGCCGCGCTTGCCAAAACCCTGGCGCCGAACCCCGATGTTCTGCTTTTGGATGAGCCAACCAACCACCTTGATATTCAAGTGATCGAATGGCTTGAGAAGCGACTAGGCCAGATGCGCTCTGCCATGGTTCTCATCAGCCACGACCGCCGGTTTTTGTCCAACCTCTCGCGCGCCACGGTTTGGGTCGATCGCGGCGTCACCCGCAGTATCGCCATCGGCTTCAGTCAGTTCGAGGCTTGGCGCGACGAGGCGCTCGCGCAAGAGGAATTGGAGCGGCACAAGCTTGCGCGCAAGATCGAGCGCGAGGCCGATTGGCTGCGCTATGGCGTAACTGCGAGGCGGAAGCGCAATGTGCGCCGCCTGGCCGCGCTGAACGCCATGCGCGAGGCGAAACGGACCGCAAAGCGCGGGCCCGGGCAGGTCAAGCTGGAGGCGGCGGAGGGCGGGCTTTCGGGTAAGCTCGTCATCGAGGCTAAGAGTGTTTCGAAATCGTTCGGCGCCGGACCCATCGTCGGCGCGTTCAGCATCCGCATTCACCGCGGCGACCGCGTGGGCGTTGCGGGACCGAATGGCGCGGGCAAGACGACGCTCATCAACATGCTGACCGGCAAGCTTGCGCCGGATGAGGGAACCGTGCGGTTCGGCGCCAATATCGAGACCGCGAGCCTGGAGCAAAGCCGCGATAGCCTTAAGCCTGAGTGGACCGTGGCAGATGCGCTCACCGGCGGGGCCGGCGATCTCGTTGTCGTCAACGGCGTGGCCAAGCACGTCGCCTCCTACATGCAGGACTTCTTGTTCCTGCCCGAGCAAATGCGCACGCCGGTGAAGGTTCTGTCCGGCGGAGAGCGCGCCCGTCTCCTGCTCGCCCGGGCGCTGGCGAAACCTTCGAACTTGCTCGTGCTCGACGAGCCGACCAACGACCTCGACATCGAAACGCTCGACGTGCTGGAAGAGATGCTCGCCGATTACGCGGGCACGCTGATCCTCATCGGTCACGACCGCGATTTCCTCGACCGCGTCGTCACCTCGATTATCGTGCCGGAGGGTAATGGCCGCTGGATCGAATATGCGGGCGGCTGGTCGGATATGGTTGCGCAGCGAGGGGGCGCCCCTTTCTCGCAGCCGGGCAGTGCCAAGCCTGCGAAGGCGGACCGCAGGGAGCCGGGAAAACAGCCTGCCGATGGCGGCGAGGCGAAGGCAAAGCGCCGCCTCAGCTTCAACGAGAAGCATGCGCTCGAAACCTTGCCGGCCAAGATCGCGAGCCTCGAAAAGGAGATAGCGGAGCTGCAAGAGCGGCTCCACGACCCTGCATTTTATGCGAAAGATCGCGAGGCTTTCGAGAAGGTCAGCGCTGCGCTGGTACGGGCACAAGCGGCACTGGCCGAAGCCGAGCATCGCTGGCTGGAGCTTGAAATCCTCCGCGACGAATTATCTGCCAGTTCTTAACCTGCCGGAGGGCGGGAGCAAAAAAGAAGGAGGGCAAGATGTTTATCGAGCTTCACCTGAAAAGCGGCAAGTCGCCGGTCATTATTGGGTTGCATCACGTTGTCAAAATCTCTGCCGCGACCGAAGGCGGGACCGTGATCGAACTGGCTAACGGCAGCACCTGCCTCGTCTCTGAGCCCTATGCCGATGTGAAACGGACCCTGGAGCCGCGATGAGGCCCGTTGCTGACTGGGCGCGGGCAGCGGAAGGGCGCGGAGTTGTTACGATTGAGAACTGGCGCGGCCCGATGCTCGTCTGCTAGATCTACCTTGCCAAGAGCCAGAGTCTCCTATTCAATTTGGCATTTGAGGGGATCGGTCAGTGCTGTCATCACGTTTCACAATCCTTCGCTTGTGCATTAACAGATGGATTTGCATAGCGCTTTTGTCTGCATTTGGCGTGCCCTCCATTATGCCCGGCGCCTGTTTGGCGGCGCCGTCGAAGGCAAAGCCCTCCGCAAAGCGGGGTTCCGCAGCGGGTTTTCGCGATTGCAAAGAATGCCCGGAGATGGTGACCGTGCCTGCAGGTAGCTTCACCATGGGCTCGCCAGAGAAAGAGCCGGAGCGCCAGATATGCGAAGGTCCGCAGCATAAAGTCACGATCGCCAAGCCCTTTGCGGTTGGCAAGTTCGCGGTGACGTTTGCGGAGTGGGACGCCTGCGTGGCGGCCGGGGGCTGCGGCGCCCATAGGCCCGAAGATCAGGGGTGGGGCCGTGGAGACCGCCCTGTCATCAATGTGAGCTGGAACGACGCCCAGCGCTATGTGGACTGGCTCTCGCGCAAAACCGGCAAGAGGTATCGACTCTTGTCGGAAGCGGAGCGGGAGTATGTCACGCGCGCCGGAAGCACGGCCCAGTTCTGGTGGGGCCCCACGATTACACCGGATCAAGCCAATTACGATGGGACCGCCAGCGTTTATGCCGGCGGCGCGAAAGGCAAATACACGGAAAAAACGGTTCCGGTGAAGTCGTACCAGCCGAACCCTTGGGGACTTTACCAGGTGCACGGAAATGTATGGGAGTGGGTGGAGGACTGCTGGAACGATAATTACGACGGCGCGCCCGCAGACGGCTCGGCATGGACCACGGACAATTGCAGCCTCCGGGTCCTTCGCGGCGGGTCGTGGGGCATCGATCCGCGCACGCTTCGCGCGGCCTTCCGCAGCAGATATTTCAGCACGTTCCGGGACGCTTACACTGGGTTCCGGGTCGCCAGGTCCATGAGCCCATAAATTATACCAAGCGCCGAAAGTCTTGACCGGTTCCGGTGTCGTCCCCGCGCAGGCGGGGACACAGTATAGCGCTTATGTCTTCTTCTATCAGACAGGTGCGGCGCGCGTGCCGGCGATCGCGAGGCGGAGCCTGGATGAAATAAAATCGATTGCGGCGACCGTAATCAAAATCAGAATGATGATAAAAGCGGCCTTGTCCCAGTCGAGGGTGCGGATGCTTTCGGTGATGTAAAGCCCGATGCCGCCTGCGCCGACGATGCCGACGATCGTGGCGCTGCGGGTATTCGATTCGATGAAGTACAGGATCTGGCTCGCCATGACCGGCAGTGCCTCAGGCAACAGCCCAAACCGGATGCGCGCCAGCACCCCGCCTCCGCACGCGATGACGCCATCCTCCGCCTTCCGGTCCACATTCTCGATGGTCTCGGAAAACAGTTTCGCAAGCGCGCCAACATCGGTGGAAGCGATGGCAAGTATGCCCGCGAACGGCCCGAGACCCACCACATTGATCCAAATCAGCGCCCAGATCAGCGTATCGACCGAGCGAACGGTATCCATCCCGCGCCGGATGAGAAAATGCGCCAAAAAGTTTGGCAGCACGTTGCGGGCCGCCGCCAAGCCGATGGGAAAGGCGAGGGCTGCGGCGATGAGCGTGCCGAGGAAGGCCATGGCCAGCGTTTCGCCCATCCCCTTCAAGTAGAGGGGGAGCTGCGTGCCGGGATTGGGCGGAAACATCAAACGCGCGAATTCGCCGAGCCGCTGCATGCCAAGGGCGATGCGGGCGAAGGAAAACTCGAAGCGGCCGAGCGCGAAGATGAAAAGCCCGAGAAGGGCGGCGAAGACGAGAAGAGCGTTGAGCCGCGCGAGGCGGCTTCCACGCATATAGCTGGGATATTTGCGGTGCAGTCCGTCATAATCCACGGGCAATCTGCGGCCTCTCCCGGTCATGGCGTTTCAAACCCGATCAAGCGGTGGCGCAAACGTTCGGTCGCGATGTCGATGATGAAAACGGTGATGACGATCAAGACGAGGATGGCGGATACGTCGCTATAGTGGAATTGCCGGATGGCTTCGAGGTAATCCTGGCCGATGCCGCCTGCGCCCACGAAGCCGATCACCGAGGAGCCGCGCACATTGATCTCGAATCTGAGCAGCGTGTAGCTGGCGAAAGTTGGCAGAACTTGCGGCAGCACCGCGAAGCGGATCGTTTGGAGCCAGCCTCCTCCGCAGGCTCGCGAGCCCTCGACCGGCTGCATGTCGATGTTTTCGGCGGCCTCCGTGAAGAGTTTACCGAGCGCGCCTGTGGAGTGAAGAGCGATGGCGAGCACGCCGGGTATCTGACCCAAGCGGAACGCATAAACGAAGATCAACGCGAAGACGAGATCGGGCACCGAACGGAGAAACTCGAGCAGGCGCCGGGCCGAAAAGCGCACGGCTCTGCTTGGCATCAGGTTCGACGTGGCGAAGAAGCAGAGAGAAAAGCCGCCGATAAAGCCGAGGATCGTTCCGCAATAGGCAATCAGCACGGTATCGAAAATAAGCTGGACCCAGCGGCCGATGTTCCACATCCACTCGCCAAGATCCGTCGCGAATGTTTCAAGGGCAAGTTCGGGAACGATGCGCGAAAAATAGCCGGTGAAGTTTCCGATATGAGCCCAAAGCTTCGAGAGGCTGACCTCGCCGGCATAGCCCGCAGCGCCAGTCAGCGCGATAAGCGCGAGCAGGCCGAGCGTCCCCTGCCGCCTGCGCACGGCCACGGACCGCTCATAGGACGAGCGCAGCTGCTGCAATTGCTGCTCGGGCAGGATGAGAAGCGGGTTTGCCACGTAAAGACCGCAGTGAAGGCGCGGCGATTGCCGCCGCGCTATGGGTGAGAGTTATACCGGCC
>JBKQQS010000082.1:0-37709 GCA_052144215.1 Rhodomicrobium sp. | reverse complement strand
GCGGCGAACCTGTGGACGGCATGGACAAGTCTGAAACTTGCCCACCCGCCCACAGCAGAACAAAAGCAGAAGCAGCGGACATTTGATGCGCTACCTAAACCGGCCAACTTAATTAGCTATCGACAGGAGGATGAGACACTTCCATCTCGAACTGTGGCCCGGCGTCCACGGGTTTGGGTCAAAACTCACCTCGCCATATCAAAGCCAAGGCCGCTCCGAACCGGAAGGAGAAATCCAAGCGTTAGGGCAACCGAGCAATCCCGCTCAGCGCACCTCCAGCACGATGCGGCCGCGCACTTTGCCTTCGAGGATTTGCGGGGCCAGCTCAAGAACATCTTTCCAAGATCGCGTTTGCGTAATCGCCGCGAGCTTGCTCCGGTCGAGGTCCTGGGCAAGCCGCGACCAGGCCTGAAGGCGTTTGGCTTTCGGTGCCATCACCGAATCGATGCCAGCGAGGGTCACTCCGCGCAAAATGAAGGGCGCGACGCTCGTGGGCAGGTCCATGCCTTGCGCAAGGCCGCAGGCCGCGACCGCGCCGCCATATTTCGTTTGCGCCAAGGCATTCGCGAGCGTGTAGCTGCCCGCACTATCGATGGCGCCGGCCCAGCGCTCGCGTCCGAGCGGCTTGCCTGGACTGCCCAACTCTTGCCGCGCAATAATCTCCGCCGCCCCAAGCGAGCGCAGGTAGCCCTCCTCTTCGGGCCGCCCCGTCGAGGCCACCACCGCATAACCGAGCTTCGATAACAGGGCGATGGCAATGCTACCGACGCCGCCCGCTGCGCCGGTCACGAGCACCGGGCCCTTGGACGGCGCCACATCGTGCGCTTCAAGCGCCAGGACGGCGAGCATCGCCGTGTAGCCCGCCGTGCCGATAGCCATGGCCTCGGCGCGCGTAAGCCCCGCGGCAAGCGGAACGAGCCAGTCTCCCTTCACGCGCGCATATTGCGTGTAGCCGCCGAAATGCGTCTCGCCTGTGCCCCAGCCATTCAGGACAACCTCGTCGCCCGTTTTGAACTCCGGATGGGTGGAGCTTTCGACGATCCCCGCGAAATCGATGCCAGGGATCATCGGCCAACGCCTAACGACCGGCGCCTTGCCGGTGATCGCAAGCCCGTCCTTGTAATTGATGGTGGAGTGCGTTACGCGCACGGTGACATCGCCCTCCATCAGATCGGCTTCTGTGAGCCGGCTCCAGGCCGCGGTTTGTCCGCCTTCGGTTTTGCTCAAAAGGAGCGCTTCGAATTCTTTCGTCATGGCTGACCCGGTTTGCGGAGGGATGTGGAAAAGTTAAGATGCGCCAAACTGCCGCGTTGTGCAAATGCGAGAGTACCTTCGAACGCTCCGCCGGACTAGAGAAATGCTTGCTTCAACCGCCTTTCGCGCTGAAAAATCATTTTTGCCTTTTGGTTCCGGTTTCGCGCTGCACAATCGAAAAAATTTGCCTTTCGCAAAGAAAGCGGAGACCCTTGGCCTCGCACCGGGGCTAAACGCGGCTAAGTTGAGGACGTAAGCGATGTCACTCACAATGGGTCTCAGTCAGATCGCAACCCTTTTGGTATTCCTATTTGCCGCGGCATTTATTCTTGGGCTGATTGGATGAGGCGGGGTCATTTCCCCGCGCACAATCCTGGCTCGCCGGTCTCGCCCGCCAAAATCTCGGCGATATGACGCACTTCTACCGCTTTGCCCTCCCGGGCGAGCTTACCGGCAATATTCATCAGGCAACCGAGGTCGGCGCCGGTGAGGACTTCCGCCTTCGTTTCGGCGACCCGGTCCGCCTTCTGCGTCACCATCGCATTCGAGATATCGGGATATTTGATCGAGAACGTGCCGCCAAATCCGCAGCAGACCTCGCGATCGCTCATCTCGGCAAACGCGATCCCATCGAGGCTCTGGAGAAGCTTCCGGGGCTGAGCGGCAACGCCCATCTCCCGGATGGAGGAGCAGGAATCGTGGTAGGTCACGCGGTGCGGGTAACTCCGGCCGGTAAAGTCGACGCCAAGCTTATCCGACAGGAACGCCGTAAGCTCGTAGACCCTGGCTGCAAAGGCGCTCGCTCGCGCATGCCAAGAAGGCTCGGTTTCAGCATCGAACAACTCCGGATAGTGCTTGCAAAGCATCCCGGCACAGGAGCCGGACGGCACGACGATATAGGAATAGTGTTCGAATGCCGCGATGACCTGCTGAGCGATCTCTTTCGCGGCCTTGCGGTCTCCCGAATTGAAAGCCGGCTGTCCGCAGCACGTTTGAGAGGCGGGCACCGGAACATCGCACCCCGCCTCCTCAAGGAGCTTCACGGCAGCAAAGCCGACGGACGGCCTGAACATGTCGATCAAGCACGTGACGAATAAAGCGGCTTGCACCGGGAGCCGGTCCTGGCCGGGGTGGGGGGGCATCGTCATGACCTGAGTTCCTTCTGGCGCGCGTCAAGCCAGCATTAGCGCGATCCTGCGCTGCCAAGGAGCCGGACGAAAGGATTAACAGCGCGCTGACCGGTAGCCGGTCCGGTCCCCGGCCGTTTAGACTTCCGCGGTAACCACCGGCACACTCGCGGCGGTCTTTTTTATTAGCGGGCGCACCGGTAGATCGAGCCCCTCGTCCCAATAAGGCGAAGGCCCATAGGCCGCGGCCAGGAAATCCACGAAGACGCGAAGCCTCGCCGGAATGTAATGCTTATCGGGGTAGACCGCATAAACGGCGATGCCCGGCGTTTCGCGGTATTGCGGAAGGATCGGCACAAGCTTTCGCGACAGAATTTCGTCGCGAATTTGCCAGGTCGGACGGAAACCGACGCCGCATCCCGCAATGAGCGCCTGGTGAACGATCTCGCTGCTATTGGTCTTGATCTCGCTGGCAAGCTTGAGTGAAACTATGCCATCTGGACCTTGCAGCCGCCAGGCAGCGTTGTTTTCCACGAGCACCTTATGGGATGAGAGATCGGCAAGCGTCTTAGGGATGCCATGCTCCTTCAAATAAGCCGGAGAGGCGCAAAAAATCCGGCGGCACGGTGCGAGCTTCTTAGCAACGAGGCTGGAATCGTCGAGCTCGGCGATACGGATTGCGAGGTCGATGCCTTCGCGGACGATATCCAAGACATGATCGGTCGCGATAATCTCGATACTAAGATCCGGGTATTGTTTTAGAAAGGTGCCGAGATAGGGAGCGATATGCAGCCTGCTAAAAGCGGTGGGAGCCGTTATCTTCAGCGCTCCTCCAGCACGCTCATGGCCGGACGAAACGAAGGCCTCCGCTTCCTGGACGGTGGCCAGGATTTGCACCACGCGCTCGTAAAAGCCGCGGCCGGTTTCGGTCAGCTGCAATTGGCGTGTGGTCCGGTGGAAAAGTCTTGTACCGAGCCGGCCTTCCAGGTGACTTATGCGTTTACTCACGACGGCAGGGGAAAGGTCGAGCTCGCGCCCCGCTGCCGACATGCTGCCAGCAGTGACTACACGCGCAAAAATCTCGAGGTCTGCTATCGAAGTCACATCCGCTCCTTTATCGTGGCGCCGAAAGTTGTATACAATTCATGCTCCCAAATGTGCAACGCTCATATAAGTGTACAAGTAGAGAGAGTGTCAAGAGGCCTTATTGCTAGAACGGATAATCTGATGTTCGCAATTTGTAGAAATATACGATTTTAGGCCTAAATTTAGCTAAGACACTTTAGACCCTGAAGTAAGTTTGAGCAAACCCCGGAACGAGGCGGGCCTACAAATGTCTCTCATTCAAATGCCTAAAGCGGACCCCATGGCTATTGCCCGCCGTCAAGCTATCGTGGGAGGACTTTCCCGCGCACTCGGTCAAGGCACGCTCGTCAGCGACGAGGGAGGGCTCCGCGCGTTTGAAACCGATGCCCTCACAGCCTACCGCTCGGTTCCGATGGCAGCCGTTTTGCCCCGCTCGACCGGCGAGGTCAGCCGGGTTCTCAAGTTTTGCAGCGAGAACAGGATCAAGGCCGTTGCCCGGGGAGCCGGAACGTCGCTTTGCGGCGGCGCACTTCCCACCGAGGACAGCATTGTCATCGGCCTCTCCCGCATGAACAGAATCCTCGACGTAAATTTTTTGGACCGGACGGCCACGGTTGAGGCGGGTATCACCAATCTCGGCATCTCGAATGCTGTGGGGGCGGCCAGGTTCTTCTACGCCCCCGATCCATCGAGCCAGATCGCCTGCACGATCGGCGGCAATATCGCTATGAATTCGGGCGGCGCGCACTGCCTGAAATACGGTGTGACTGCGAATAACGTGCTCAAGGTCAAAATGGTGTTGATGAATGGCGAGATTGTCGAGCTTGGCGGCGACTACCTCGACCCGCAAGGCTATGACCTGCTTGGCCTCGCCACGGGCTCTGAAGGGCAATTTGGCATCGTCACCGAGGTGACCGTGCGTATCCTTAAGCAAGCTGAAGGGGCGCGCCCGATGCTCATCGGTTTCGGCTCGGCCGAATCGGCTGGAGCGTGCGTATCTGCGATCATCGCAGATGGCCTCATCCCCGTCGCGATCGAGTTCATGGACAAGCTTGCCATCGAAGTTTGCGACGATTTTGCGAAAGCGGGGTATCCAAGAGACGCCGGAGCCATGCTCATCGTTGAGGTTGAAGGCTCCGCCGGCGAAATCGAGGAGCAGATCCAGAGTGTGAAGGAGATCGCTAGCCGCTTTGAGCCAACAGCGATACGTATTAGCCAAAGCGAAGAGGAATCCGCCGCGATTTGGAAGGGCCGCAAATCGGCATTCGGCGCAGTGGGCCGCATTTCCGACTACTACTGCATGGATGGCGTTATCCCGCTTGGCAAACTGGCTGAGGTTCTAAAGCAGGTCGAAGATGCCGGGAAGAAACATCAGCTCAAGATTCTGAACATCTTCCATGCCGGAGACGGCAATCTGCACCCCCTCATTCTTTACAACGCCAACAATGAGCGCGAGAAACAGGCCGCAGAGGAGTGCGGCGCCGAGTTGCTCAAGCTTTGCGTCGACGCTGGCGGCTGCCTGACCGGAGAGCACGGCGTGGGTATCGAAAAGAGGGATCTCATGCGATATCAGTACACGGACTCCGATCTCATCCAGCAGATGCGCGTCAAAGCAGCGTTCGATCCGCAATGGCTTCTGAACACCGGTAAAGTTTTCCCGCTCGATCTTCAAACCCGCTTTGCGGCCGAGGCACTAGAGAAACATGGCTGATATCTATATGCCGCGGGACGAAGCGGAATTGGCAGCCCTCGTGAAGGTCGCCAATGCCGGGGGGAATCCGCTCGAGGTCTGCGGGTTCCGCTCCAAGCGCGACGCCGGCAGGCCCATCAAGCCGTCGGCCGTCGTCTCTACCGCGAAGCTATCCGGGATCACCCTTTACGAACCCAAAGAGCTTGTGATCTCCGCAAAAGCCGGCACGCCGCTTCACGAGATCGAGGCAGCACTCGACAAGCATCACCAAGAGCTGGCGTTCGAACCAGCCGATTTCAGCCGGATTTACAGCCCGGACGCGCTGGCTGCCAGCATAGGCGCCATCGCCGCCATGAACATCTCCGGGCCAAGGCGCATCTTGCGCGGCGCTGCGCGCGACCACCTGCTTGGGATTCGCGCCGTGAATGGCGAAGGCTCGGCCATCAAGTCTGGCGGGCGGGTCATGAAGAATGTCACGGGCGTCGATCTCGTCCGGGGCCTCGCCGGATCCTGGGGAACGCTCTCGATCTTCACAGAGCTGACCTTCAAGGTGCTGCCCAAGGCGCCCGAAAGCCGCACCGTCATCTTCTTAGGGCTTGCCGACGAAGCCGCCACCGGTGTCATGAGCGCTGCCATGGGTACCCCTTATGAGGTCTCGGGCACGATTCATTTGCATAGCGCCCTAGTCGGGCGCTTGAGCGACCAGGCCATCGCGCCGGCGAAAACCGCGCTCACCGCGCTCCGGCTGGAAGGCGCTCCGCAAAGTCTCGCCTATCGCGTCGAGAAGCTGCGCCGGGAGATCGCTCCTTTCGGAGACACCTACGAGCTGGATCAGCAAAGATCGTGGGAGTTCTGGGCCGATATCCGGTCCCGGGCTTTTTTGTCCAAGGATTTCGAGCGGCCTTTGTGGCGGATCACCATCGCCCCTTCCAAGGCCGCACTGATCGTCCGCGCGCTGTCTGCCTTCTTCGAGGTCAATGCCGCCTATGAGTGGTCGGGCGGATTGCTCTGGCTGGAGCTGCCGCCCTCGGCAGATGCCAGTGTCACCGAAGTGCGGCGCGTGCTCGCCGAGTTCGAGGCGGATTCGATGCTCATGCGCGCGCCGAAGGCTGTGCGTTCGACCATAGAGGTTTTCCATCCCCTTCCCTTCGCAAAGATGAAGATAGTCCGCGCTCTGAAAACCTCTTTCGATCCAGCGGGCATCCTTAATCCCGGGCGCATGTACGCGGGAGTTTGAGCGATGCGGAATGTTGTCATCCGTTACGCTTTGCGGCATGAAATGACGCTGCGCCCTCCGTTGTCATCCCGGAACGGCGCTCTTGGCGCCGTATCCGGGATCTTTACGAGCATCGTCTCCTTTACGATCCCGGATAGCCGCAAGCGGCTTCCGGGATGACAAACAGGCGCAGCGCACCGCTGCGCGCTGCAGACACGGGTTGACAACAAGGGCCAGGCGCAAAAGCATTCAGCCGGATAGTGGATATGGAAACGAGCTTCACGCCAGACCAGCTTAAAGACCCTCGCCTGAAAGAGGCCGATGAAATTCTCCGGCGCTGCGTCCACTGCGGGCTCTGCACGGCGACCTGTCCGACCTATCTCTTGCTTGGAGACGAGCGCGATAGTCCGCGCGGGCGGATCTATCTCATCAAATCGATGCTGGAAGGCAAGGCGGCGCCGAAGCAGGTGCGCCCGCACCTCGACCGCTGCCTGTCCTGTTATTCTTGCATGACGACCTGCCCGAGCGGCGTCGATTATATGCATCTTTCCGATTTTGCGCGTCAGCACATCGAGAAAGCCGTTATGCGTTCGCCGGGCGACGATTTTATGCGCAAGGTCTTGCGCTGGGTCCTGCCCTATCCAGGGCGCTTCCGCTCAGCCCTTCTCGCCGCCAAGGCGGCGCGGCCTTTCAGAGGACTCTTCGCGCGGTCCCGTTTCAAGACGTTGGCGGCCATGCTCGGCCTCGTCCCTACAAGGCGCGCTTGGCGCGGCGAATTCACGAGCCATCAAACTGTGAAAACGAAACGGCGGCGACGCGGGCGGGTTGCCTTGCTCATGGGCTGCGCGCAAAGGGTGCTACGCCCTGGAATAAACGATTCCACCATACGGGTGCTCAACCACCTCGGCTATGACGTGGTTCTATCCGAAGGCGAGGGGTGCTGCGGCGCGCTGGCCCTGCACATGGGCAAAGAGGCCGATGCGAAGGTCTTCGCAAGGCACAACATCGATGCTTGGCACGCACAGCGCGAAAAAGGCCCACTGGACGCGATCATCATCAACGTGTCGGGCTGCGGCACAACGGTCAAGGATTACGCCCATCTTTTCGCGCACGACCCGGCCTATGCCGCCAAAGCGAAATATGTCTCCTCGATCGCCAAGGACATCTCGGAATTCGCGGCGCAACAGAGGTTCGAAGCGCCGGTGGGCTGGAGCGACATTCGCGTTGCCTATCATTCTGCCTGCTCGATGCAGCACGGCCAAAGAATTCACGAGCAGCCGCGCCAGCTGTTGCGGAACGCCGGATTTACAGTTGTGGATATCCCCGAAGGCCACATTTGCTGCGGCTCGGCGGGGACCTACAACATTCTTCAATCCGAGCTGGCGAACGAGCTTAAAGAACGGAAGCTTGCATCCATAGACCGGATAAAGCCCGACTGCGTCGCGAGCGGAAATATCGGCTGCATAACCCAATTGTCTGGCGGACCCGTTCCGGTGGTGCACACCGTGGAGTTGCTAGATTGGGCTTATGGCGGTCCTTGCCCCGAAGCTCTCAAGCACCTGGAAAAGCGTATCCGGCCGCTTCCACGCGAGGGCGAGAGTGCCCGGGAGGCTCATGAGGCAGCGTGAGCCGCAATTCACGGGCACGGCCCTAGCCCGGGCGGCAGCGCTCGCGGTCCTCTCATTTATTGCGGCGAGCGCAACCGCTCCGCATGCGGGCGCATGGACGCAAAGCTTTCACGGACTGGCCAGCGCCAATCCAGCGTTGCTTATCGAGGTCCGGCACCGCTTCCGGCATCATCGCCGTTCTCATTCCAACCGCGCAAAGCGCGAGGAGTTGGCACAGTCGAGACCGGCTGACCTTGCGAGCAAGTCCTCTGTGCCAGCTCCCCAGCCGCCTGCCGGGCAAGCTTCGAAGGAGCCCGCAAAGGAGCCAATGGAAAAGCCGGCGGGAGCCGCTCCCGAGCCCATGGGCCCGCCGCCTCCCGAACGCTGGACCGCCGCCGAGGTTGAAGCCGGCCGCATGGATTGCGTCCGGCGGCTTGCCGGGCTACATGCCCTGTTCGGCCAGCTCGATCCAATCAAGGAAGGCGCCTGCGGCACGCCCGCGCCCATCCGGCTTTTAGGCTTCGAGAACGGCAAGGAGCCGAAGCTGGTCTTCTCGCCGCCGCCTACGGCTTCTTGCAAAATGGCCGAGGCTTTGGGCCGCTGGGCCGAGGCTGTGCTGCAGCCCTATGCGAAGGTGCATCTCAGCCAACCCATCGTGCAAATCGGGACTTTGTCCTCCTATAACTGCCGCTCGCGCTATGACGATCCCGTTCAGCGGATCAGTCAGCACGCTTATGCCAACGCCGTCGACATCGGCGAATTTATCACCGTGAACGGAGAGCGCATCAGCGTTCTCGATCATTGGAACGAAAGCGGCGAACGCTCGGCCTTCCTGCACGCAATACACGATGGCGCCTGCGAGATCTTCGGCACGACGCTCGGGCCGGATGCCAACGGCTCCCACAAAAATCACTTCCATCTAGACATGAAAGAGCGGCGCCGGCCGCTCTGCGATTTCACGCCCGAACAGCTACGGGAGCGCGAAGAGGCAAAAAAGCGCGCCCCTGCGAAAGTTCCGGCAAGCGGCAGCGATACGCCAGCCGTTCCCGCGGACGGCACCCCTAAGCCGCGCCGCCAGGGAAATACTGTTGAGTGAGCCGCTCGTAATAATCCCTAAGGTTCGGATATGCCTCTGCCTTCGTGCGCAGTCCGGTCTCAAAGAGGGGGCAAAGCGCTCCGGCGGTGAAGCCATAAACGGTGGCATCGGCTCCGCAAGGGCTCTCGCCCATGAGATAGGGCTTATCGCCAAGGATCGCGGATACCGAAGCGAAGGCGCGGTCCGCGAGCACGGTGCGCTCAGCCTGCGTGAAGCGGCCCAACCCCTGGCCGTGCAGGTTGCGGCGTATCTGGCGGCGGACCATCAATTTGATGAACGGCCGTAACGGCGCGGGCGCAACATCGAAAAAGTGCACCGGCCCGCGCTCGAAATTATCGCCTTCGATCCAGCGCGCGTGGATTAAAAGCCAATAAAGGTGGTCCTCGCACATTTTCTCAACCGACCAGGCGATGCCTCGCTGCTCCGGCGTGAGACCGCGATCGAAATCGATCTTGTGGCGGCTCTCCAGATGAAACCGGATCGAAGTGGAATCGGCGACAACCGTTTCCCCGTCGCGGATATAAGGCAGCTTGCCTCTTGGCGCCTTGCCGAACCCCTTGGTGTTCGTCTCGAAGGGTAAGCCGGACAATTTCAGGAGCACGAGTGCCTTGGTCACGAAAGGGCTGGGGTCGGGAAGGCCCCACGCCGGGCCGAAGGTGTAGAGCGTAATCATTGCTTCCCCCAGTCGCGATCTTCGCCACACGCATTTCTAGCCCGTCGGTGCCGCTTATGCCTATTCACAAAATCGGCAGCGGTTGCTTTGTTCCGCTTATTGGCGCCCGGAAAAAAAGGTGCGGCGGGTAAAAAGCTGGCTTAGCAATGTCGCTATGCCGCGCTGACGAGATCGAACCAATCGTCCTCGGACAGGATCTTCACGCCGAGCTCCTCGGCCTTTTTGAGCTTCGATCCGGCGCCCGGCCCGGCCACAACGTAAAGCGTATTCTTGGACACCGAGCCCGCCACCTTCGCGCCGAGCCTTTCAGCCTGCGATTTGGCCTCGTCGCGCGTCAGCCTTTCGAGCTTGCCGGTGAATACGATGGTCGCGCCCGCGAGCTGCGAGGCCACCACATCGAGCTTATAGGGTTCGACGGTCAGCTCGCGCTCAAGGGCCGCAAGAACCTCACGGTTGTGAGGCTCCTCGAAAAAATCCACGATGGATTGCGCGACCTCGTCCCCAATGCCGTCGATCTCGTTCAAGCGATCGAACGCCCCCGCCTCCGCCATAATCCGCCGGAACTCCTCCAGCGATCCGAAGGTCTTCGCCAGAAGCTTTGCGGTCGTCTCGCCCACATGTCGGATGCCGAGGGCGAATATGAACCTTTCGAGCGCAATCGTGCGCCTCGCTTCGATGGCCGCGAAGAGGTTCGATGCCGATTGCGGCCCCCACCCTTCTTTCTCCGCAAGCTTCGGCAGCGAAACGCCGTCGCGCGCTCGCAGCGTAAAAATATCGGCGGGCGACCGGATGCGCCCTTCGTCGAAAAACGCCTGAATGCGGCTCTCGCCCAGCCCCTCGATATCGAAAGCGTGCCTCGATGCGAAGTGGCGAAGCCGCTCCACCGCTTGCGCCGCGCAAATAAGGCCGCCGGTGCAGCGCCGCACTGCATCGAGCTTGCCGGTCTTTTCGTTCATCTCGCGGACGGCGTGGCTGCCGCAAACCGGGCAGACGGTGGGGAAAACGAAGGGCGCCGAGTTTGGCGCGCGCTTTTCGAGGACGACCCCCAAGATCTGCGGGATTACGTCGCCGGCGCGCTGCACGATGACCGTGTCGCCGACGCGGATGTCCTTGCGCGCGATTTCGTCCTCATTGTGCAGTGTCGCATTCTGCACCACGACGCCGCCGACGGTAACAGGCTCCAGTTTCGCGACAGGCGTCATCGCGCCCGTGCGGCCCACCTGGATTTCGATGCCGCGAAGTATCGCCGTTGCCTTCTCGGCCGAGAATTTATGCGCAGTGGCCCAGCGCGGCGTGCGCGAGACGAAACCCAGCCGCTCCTGCAAGTCGAGCCGGTCGACCTTATAAACAACGCCGTCGATGTCAAATCCGAGTCCCGCGCGGTTCAGCTCGATCGCGCGGAAGGCCGCGCCCATCTCGTCCTCGGACTTGCAGAGCGTGACTGGCGGCACCGGAAAGCCCCACCCTGCGATTGCGTCCAAAACGCCGTGATTTGTCGGGGCGGGCAATGCGCTGGCCTCGCCCCATCCCCAGCTGAAAAAGCGCAAGGGACGCGAGGCCGTGATCGCAGGATCGAGCTGGCGCAGCGATCCCGCCGCGGCATTGCGCGGATTGGCAAAAGTCTTAGCCCCCGATTGCGCTTGCCGCCGGTTAAGCGCCGCGAAATCCGCGTGGGCCATATAGACTTCGCCGCGCACCTCGAAGACATCGGGAACGTGCCGGCCGCTCAGCTCCTGCGGAATATCCGCGATGGTGCGGACATTGGCGGTGACGTCCTCGCCCTCGGCCCCATCGCCGCGCGTAGCTGCGACCGCTAGCTTGCCGCGCTCGTAGCGCAGCGAAACGGACAGGCCGTCGATTTTCAGCTCGGCGGTGAAGTCGAGCGGTGCGCCCGGCCCGAGCTTCAAAAAGCGCCGTACCCTTGCAACGAACTCGCGGATCTCCTCCTCGCTGAACACATTGCCAAGCGAGAGCATCCGCACCGCATGCCTGACTTTTGCGAACTTCGCAGAAGGCGGGGCGCCTACGGTGCGCGAGGGGCTTTTCTCGCTGACAAGGCCAGGAAAGCGCTGCTCCAAGGCCTCTAAGCGCAGGCGGAGACTGTCGTAGTCCGCGTCGGAGATTTCCGGCTGGTCTTCTTGATAATAGAGCTTGTCGTGCCGTTCGATCTCACTGGCGAGAAACTCATGCTCCGCTTCCGCCTCTGCGGGAGATAGCTCGTCAACCGGCTTCGGCTTCACTTGCGCGCGCGCAGCTTCCGCCGATTTCCCGGAGCCTTTCTTGCGCCTAGCCGGCTTCATGCTTCGCTCCGATCAACTGTTCAGCGGCGGCCCTCGCCTCTTCGGTTATTTTCCTGCCCGCGAGCATACGCGCGATCTCCTCGCGCCGGCCGCTGCCATCGAGCGCTTCTGCGCAGGTTTCGACGGAGATGTTCTCGCCTTCTCCGCGCGCGGTTTTGTAGAGCCGGTAATGCGCATCCGCATGGGCTGCCACTTGGGGGGAATGCGTGACCGCGAGAACCTGAGCCTGCCGGCCGAGCCGCATAAGACGCTCTCCGATTGCCGAAGCGGTCGCTCCGCCAACACCGGTGTCGATTTCATCGAAAACGAGAACGGGAGCGGTGCTTTTCTCCGCAAGTACAACTTTAAGCGCGAGAAGAAAGCGGGCCAGCTCTCCGCCCGATGCCACCTTCATCAGAGGCCCCGGGCGTGCACCGGGGTTCGTCTGAACGTAAAACATAATCGCTTCGCGCCCCGACGGCCCGCCGGTCAAGCCGGCTTTACCCTCGGTAAGCTTTTCAGCATGCGTAACAAAGCGCGCTTTTTCAAGCCGCAACGGCTTGAGCTCCTTTTGCACGGCGCGGTCGAGCTTGGCTGCAGCGGCGGCCCGCTTCGCGCTCAGCACGTCAGCGGCTCGAGCGTAAGCTGAGGCGGCGGCCGAGGCCGCTTTCCGGGCCGCAGCCAATTGCTCCTCGCCGGTCTCCAATTTCGACAGGTCCTCCAGGAAGCGCTGGTGCAGCTTCGGCAAATCGCTCACCGGAACGCGATGCTTGCGCGCCACGGCCCTAAGTTTGAAAAGCCGCTCTTCGATAGCTTCGGCATTGTCCTCGCCGCTGCTGCGAAGCTGCGCCTCCACGAGGGCGCGTGCTTCTTGTGCCTCGATCAAGACGCGCTCAAGCGCCGCCAGCACCGGCTTCAGGCTTTCGGGAAGGTTCGGCTGGCGTTCGAGCCTTCGCAAGACGCCGCTAATTCGCCCCTCCGGAAAGTGCGGACCCGACAAAGCATCGGCCGCCGCTTCGAGATCGGCGCGCACCTTTCCCGATGCCAGGATCGATTGCCGGCGCGCCGCGAGCACCTCTTCTTCCCCTGGCTGCGGCAAAAGGCCGTTCAGCTCATCGCAGGCTGCCGAAAGATAGTCCCGCTCGCGCTCGGCAAGCTCCAGCTCATGCGCGAGCTTTGCGGCTTTGGCGTCCAGCTCGCGCCAGCCATCCCACAAATGCGACACAGCCCGCGCGTCCGGCAGGAGGCCGCCGAACTGGTCGAGGAGATAACGGTGGGAGGTAGAATCGAGCAGGGCGCGATCGTCGTGCTGCCCATGGATCTCGACGAGCAGCCGGCCGAGCTGACGCAGCAGGCCGCTGGACACTGGCCTATCGTTGAGGAAGGCTTTGGTCCGGCCATCGGCGAGCTGGACCCGTCTCAGTACCAGCGCCTCGCCCTCGTCGAGGCCGTGCTCGCGAAGCAGGCCTCCAGCTTGATGGCCCGCTGGCAAGTCGAAGGATGCGGCAACGCTTGCCGACTGAGCGCCTTTGCGCACAAGGCCGCCATCGCCGCGCGATCCGAGCGCAAGGCTGAGGCTATCGAGTATGATCGACTTGCCCGCCCCGGTCTCGCCCGTGAAAACCGTCAGCCCCTCGGCGAAGCTCAGGTCGAGCTTGTCGATCAGAACAATATCGCGGATCGAAAGAGCGGCAAGCATAGCGCTCTCTTAAGCGATTCGCCCATCGGGAGCAGCGGCCATGATGCAACCGCGCCCGGTTATCCTGCTACGCTCGTGACCTTCTTCCAGGATTGGCTCATCCAGGAGCCCGTGTCCTCTCTCGGTGCAGCGCCCCCCGACTGCAGAAGCGCGTAAGCATCTTTGTACCAGGGGCTATCCGGGAAGTTGTGGCCCAGGATGGCCGCGGCGGTCTGTGCCTCGGACACGATGCCAAGCGCCATGTAGCATTCGGTAAGCCGCATAAGCGCTTCCTCGACATGGCTCGTCTGCTGGTAGTCCGTGACGACGCTCCTGAACCGGTTTACTGCCGCGAGATAATTACCCTTTTTCTGCCAATAACGGCCAACGTTCATCTCCGATGCGGCGAGCGTATCGCGGGCAAGCTTGATGCGCTTCCTCGTTTCTTCGGAGTACGGGCTATCCGGGTAGCGCCGGAGGAGCGTTTCCATCTCGGCGATTGCCTTCTTCGTCTCGCTCTGATCGCGGGTCGGCGTGGAAATACGGTCGTAATACGAAGCCGCAATGATATCCTGCGCCTGCGCTGCATCTTTGGTTCCGGGATGAAGCGTGAGGTAACGCCGCGCGGCCGCGACGGCTTCTGGAGACTTTCCGGCCCGCTGATAGGCCACAGCGGCCATCAGCATGGCCCTCTTGGCTTCTTCCGAATAGGGGTAAAGCTGATCGACCCTTTCGTACAGCTTGGCGGCCTTCGCGCTGCTGCCCTTGTCCAAGAGTTCGTTCGCCTCTTTATAAATCGCCTCCGGCGGGCGGTTATCGAGCTTCGTGTCGCTATCGCCGCTGAACATCGATCCCATCGTGCTACAGCCTGTGACAAAGGCTGCCAATGTTATCGCCGCGGCAAGCTGCCCAATCGATCGCAATGTCATGTCGCCCTGCTCCAAAACCCCAATTGGCGATGAGCCGCAACATGCGACTCGATCACTCTGCTGCCTTTTCTTCTACGGTAGAAAGCCGCAAAATGATGGCCAAATGCGGAGATTTTCAGTCAAAAGACATTCGTAGCGAAATTGCAAGCCCTTGTGTGGGTTTTACGCAACCCGCGGCCAGCCTTCAAGCGGTCTCTGGAGCGAAATTCGGCGTTGCAAAGGCAATCCCGAAGTCTGCTCGCGGTGCGACATGCTGATGGGTAGGCTTCTCCGCGACCTCGACGATCGTCCATGCGTCTTTGTTCTCATAGAGCGCATGAAGCAAAGCGGAGTTGAGACGGTGCCCGCCGCGATAGGAGCGGTAGAGGCCGAGGATCGGAGCGCCCGCAAGAGCGAGGTCCCCGACTGCATCGAGGGTCTTGTGGCGCACGAACTCGTCCGGGTAGCGAAGGCCCTCCGGGTTCAGAATCCGGTCCTCGCCTATCGCCACGGTGTTGTCCAGCGAAGAGCCAAGCGCGCGTCCCGCCGCCCAAAGCTGCTTCACGTCCTTCATGAAGCCGAAGGTCCGGGCGCGGCAGATTTTTTTAAACGATACAGGCGTGACGTCGAGGTCGAGACGCTGCCTGCCGATGAATTCCGATTTGAAGTCGATCTCGACATCGAGGCGGAAACCGTTATAGGGGAAAATCTCGCCGATGCAGCCGTCTTCCTTCACTTGGACCGGGCGAAGCACTTTGATGTATCGGCGGGGCTCGTCCAATTCGCGCAAGCCTATCTCTTCGATGGCGTCGACGAACGGCTCGGCGCTTCCATCCATGATCGGCACTTCGTTGCCATCGACTTCGATGCCCGCATTATCCACACCGAGCCCGCGCAGCGCGGCGAGCAAATGCTCGACGGTCGCGACGGCCGTACCATCGGCCGCGCTGAGCATGGTGCAAAGAGTGAGATTGCTAACAGC
Organism: Rhodomicrobium sp.; assembly: GCA_052144215.1. Classification (GTDB taxonomy): domain Bacteria; phylum Pseudomonadota; class Alphaproteobacteria; order Rhizobiales; family Rhodomicrobiaceae; genus Rhodomicrobium. The sequence continues at coordinate 22,113 of JBKQQS010000082.1, read as the reverse complement.
ACGGAAATCGCCGGGGACGTGACCGATGCGCTCGCCGCCTTGAACGTAAAAATTATATCCGGTATTCGCCTCGGCAGGGTGGAGGATCAGCGAAACCTCGGCGCCGCTATGAACTCCAATGCCCTTCATGACAACTTCGCGATCGACCGTAGTTTGCCTATTGGAAATGCTGCGAAAGTTCATTTTCGTGCGCCGCTTTTTTGTGCCACTGCGCCGTCCTTTGCCGAAGGAGGCGCCCCCCGCGTGAGCGTATGCCTGCCAAGCCTTGAGGCGATGCACGGTAGCTCACGCTACTCTTCTGGCCGGCGAGCTGCCGGTTACGCACTCGAAAACTCGACGTCATCCGTTAGCGGCAAACTAGCCGCGCAGGCGAGCCGGCTTCAAATCACGCTTTCTAACAGTCTGTTACGGGGCGGCTTTGGATTTGCAGCAAATTGAGCGGGCAAACTTTGTCCCGCGCTCCCTCGCATGCGCGGGAGCGTCAGCCGGCCGAGCGCGCAGGGGCTACGGCTAGGAGACCGGCTTCTTGAAAAAGTCTGGAATATCAGCAGCTTCGTCGGCTGGATGCCGCGCCGCCGGGTTATCCTCGCCTAGCGGGCCCGCTTCGTGGTGAATGGGCTGGCGGGCCGAATACCCGTTCCGGCGGCCGTTGAGCTCGGGCTCATGCGGCAGCTTTTCATGGGGGGTTCGTGGCTGAGGAGCCACAGTTTTCTGGGCCGATTTAGCCGGGGCCGGCTTCGCTGAACTCCTATGCCTGCCCGCCATCCAATCGAAAAATCCACTCTTTTTGACTGAGGTTCGATTCGCGGAGGACTCCGCGCCGGCTGCACCGCCGTTGTGAAGCTCCGGAAAATCGTCATAAGTCAGCGGACGCTTGGGCGGCCTGACCGTTTTGGCAGGCGGCGCAGGCTCGAATTGCTGGGCTTGCGGCTGAGGCCGGGGCGCAAAGCCCGGCGCCTCCTGCTCGGCGGGCTTTTTTCCCTTGGGCTCTACCACCACCCGTGGCGAGAGCTCTTGCCGGTTCTGGGGCTGCCGTGCCCCTCCCCCCTGTTCGCGCAGTGCGGCGCCGCTCCGAAATCGTCCTCCCGGTTCGTTTCCAGCCGCAGATAACCGCTCGGCGAGCCGGGCTTCCCTATTGCTGTCGTGCGGCTGCGGGCGCGTACGGCCATTCGGTGCCGCTGCCGACGCAAACATCGCACTGGCGTCGATTCCGGTGGCGACGACGGAAACGCGAATCCGGTGCTGAAGCGCAGGATCGAACGTCGCCCCGACGATGATGTTCACGTCGGGATTTTCATCGGCATCGACTTCGCGCCTAATGCGCGACGCGGCCTCCTCGACTTCGTAAAGCGTCATGTCGAAGCTGCCGGTGATGCTTACGAGCAGCCCCTTCGCGCCTCGCATGGTGATATTGCCGAGCAATGGATTGGTGATCGCAGCCTCCGCGGCCGTCAATGCACGCTTTTCGCCCTCCGCCTCGCCGGTGCCCATAAGCGCCGTGCCCATGTTTTGCATCACGGTGCGAACGTCCGCAAAATCGAGGTTGATCAGCCCCTCTTTCACCATGAGGTCGGTTACGCAACTGACCCCCGATTTCAGCACGTCATCCGCGCGCAGGAAGGCGTCGGCGAAGGTGGTTTTCTCGCTCGCGACCAAAAACAAATTCTGATTCGGGATCACGATAAGGGTGTCGACGTGCTCCGCCAAGGCCGCGATTCCCGCCTCGGCGGTGCGCATCCGGCGCTGACCTTCGAACTCGAACGGCTTTGTGACGACGGCCACAGTAAGCACGCCAAGTTCCTTTGCCGTACGCGCGATGACCGGCGCCGCGCCCGTACCCGTGCCGCCCCCCATTCCAGCGGTGATAAAAAGCAGATGCACGCCGTCGAGATGAGAACGGATTTCCTCGATCGTTTCCTCGGCGGCCGCCGCACCGATTTCCGGCCTCGAGCCGGCGCCGAGACCTTCGGTAATGCCCACGCCCATTTGAATGACGCAGCCTGCGCTCGACGCGGAAAGAGCTTGCGCGTCTGTATTCGCGACGATGAATTCCACGCCCTCAACGACGCTTTCGATCATATTGTTAACGGCGTTACCGCCCGCCCCGCCAACGCCAATGACGGTGATTCGCGGCCGCAACTCCGTCAAACCGGGAAGTTGCAGGTTTATTCCCATATCAGGCCTCGTCAGCTTCCTGTCCGGGCATTCGCTCGCCCGCCTATGCCTGTCGCCAATCGCAGCGCGCGCAGCCCTCTAAAAGCTTGCACGCAGCCATTGGCCGATTCGAGACGCGTAGCTACTATCTTTGGACGCAAGTCCGGGTGCATACGGCATTTCGCCCGCGGACTGATGCCGGCTTGCATATAAACACCCGCCAACCAACGCCGCCAGCGCGTTGCCGGCGTTAAGACCGTTCAACGCAATGGGCTTTGCCGTTCTCACCTCCGAGGCGAGAAGATGCGAAGCAAGCTCGCGGATGCCTGGAAGCAGGCTCCCTCCGCCGGCCAATACCGTGCCCCCAATAGGAACAGAATATCCAGCACCCTTTAACCGTTCATTAACGGCACGAAAAACCAACGATGCATTCGATCGTATTAAGTGATTAAGCGCAAATTTAGAAATAGGCTCGCCCGTTTCTCCGTTCTGGACAGGCAAATCGATGTCGGCCTGAAGGCCGTCGAAAACGCTGCCGTAGCAGACTTTCGCACGTTCGGCCTCGAATTTCCTCAGTGCAAAAACCTGCGCAATAAGGTCCGTGATCTGCTGGCCGCCCGAGTTGATGCATTCCACAGCGACGGGTACGCCTTGCGAGAATAGCGCATACCCGGTCGATTGCGCGCCCATGTCGATAACCAGCACCCCCGCTTGCCGTTCAAGCGAATTGGTTACCGCCAAGGCTGCAGCTACTGGGCCCGCCACGAAGCCGCGCAACGTAAGCATGCTCCTTGAAAGGCAGGTGGCGAACTGGCGAGCCCCCTTCTGGGGCATCGATATCGCGATGACGTCCACTTCGCCGGCAGGTGTGCCGCCGCTATAGGAGGGCATCAGCATATCGTCTTCTTGAGGGGAAGATGTGAACATGTGCAATAGCTTACGCTGCGCTGAGAGACATTGTTCCTCGACGGCGGCCGAAATTGCAAAGGCGTCCTCCTTCAAAATGGCCGGCCGGCCGGCTCCGGGCTTAGCCTCGAAGACTTGAGTGGCTAAGCCCTCGAATTGCCCGGTCACAACGACCTCCCCGGCCGTGATCTGCGCTTGCGCCTCCGCCTGAGCGACTGCGCGTCTCACACTCGTTTCCGCCGCCGCAATATTGACGATACGGCCTTTGGAGAAGCCGGATGACCTCACGGTGGCGCTTCCCAACACCTCTATATCCCTTGGGCCGGCATCCAAACCGAAGTGCGGCGCGTTAAGCCATGCAATTGCGCAGGCGACCTTTTGCGCTCCCAAATCGACAATTGTAACGATATCGCCTCGCGCTTTGAACGGCCAAAGCCGCGACGGACCGCGCGAGGCCTGCCGCCGCGCACCCGTCATAAGGCTTTGCCCCTTCCCGGCGCGGCCAAAGCTTGCGGTGACGCCGAAGTTAGCACTGCAATGGCCTTGTCACGGTTTGCCACAGTAGGCTCCAGCAATTGCAAGATCGTCCGGTTCGACAGACGTAAATCGATTGTTTCCAGCCCAAGCCCGGCAATCTTTGGGTTAGCGAGAAGCGAATCGAGACGCTCTAAAACTAACGGCGTGACCTTGCGCGGAAGTTTCAGCACCAGCCCCGAACTGAGTTTCACCGTCCAAAAACGTTCCGCGATCAGCTCAGCGCTTTCGAAGCGGTCTTTGATGGCTTCGCGATTCTGAAACGCATCCTCGAAGTTTGAGGCCTGCGATGGTGCCCCTTCTCCAGCCAAAAGAGGGAGCCCGTTAAATCGCCCTTCATCGTCCTGACCGAGGAGGTGCCCTGCCCGGTCGATGACGTGAACTTTTTGGCCTGCATCCCGCCAGCGCGCAAAAGGCGTGCGTTCGTAAACGATCACTTCCAGGCGCGAAGGCAGAATGCGGCGGACCTCAGCCGATTCGATCCAGCCCAAATTCAAAAGCCGGGCGCGCGCATCGGTTGCATCGTAGAAAAGAGACGAGCCCTTGCATGGCAGCTTGAGGGCCTCGCGCAGGGCCGCTTGCGGTGTATTTTGAGCGCCGGATAGAGCCAAATCCTCAAGCCGGAAGCCAGCGTCGAAAGCCGCCTGGTCTGCCAGCGCGGTAGCTTCCGAAATGAGCGGCTGTGCGGCGTCCGACAGTAAAAACGCATAGATCGCGGTTGCCGCAAGAAACGCCATGCTGAGAACGAAACCGGCGCTGGCAGCGCGGTCCGCTTGGGTCTCAGCGAGTGAAAACCACGAAATGGGAGACGCATTCCTCGCAAGTGAATGACCTCTCCGGTCTCCAGCACTCTCGAAGTGGACGCTATCCTCAGCTAACGATCGCAAGAAGCATCCTCCACAATCCACCGCACAAGCTCACCGAACGCTAATCCAGCATGGGCTGCCAGCTCTGGTACCAGCGAAGTCGTAGTCATGCCCGGTTGAGTATTGACCTCCAGGCAGACAAGTTCGCCAGTTCCTTCGGCGCGGTCGTCGAGCCTGAAGTCGGCCCGGCTGACGCCCCGGCACCCCAATGCGTTATGCGCAACGAGAGCCAGTTTCTGGATAAACTCGTAAATTTCCGGTGAAATTTGTGCCGGTAAAATGTGGCGGGAGCCTCCTTTTGCATACTTGGCTTCATAATCGTAAAAATCTAAGCCTACCGCTGGTAAAATCTCGATGATGCCGAGCGGCTTGTCTCCTAAAACGGCGCAAGTGAGCTCGCGCCCGCCGATATAGCGCTCGACCAGCACATTGCCGTAAGACCAATCCGGCCGTGTCAGCTCTTGCGGCGGATGGGCGTGCTCCTCCCGCACGATGAACACGCCGACGCTCGAACCTTCCGTTACGGGTTTGATGACATAGGGCGGCGGCATGAGGTGAGCGCGCGCCGCCTCGGCAGGCGTTGCGACAACGCTTTCAGCCACGGGCACACCGGCAGCTTTGAAGGCGGTTTTGGCACGTGCCTTGTCCATGGCCAGTGCAGAGGCAAGAACGCCGGAATGGGTATAAGGTATCTGAAGCGTTTCGAGGATGCCTTGAATGCAGCCGTCTTCGCCGCCCTTGCCATGCAAAGCGTTGAAACAAGCATCGGGTCTCAGCGCGGCAAGCTTGCTCGCGATGTCCCGGTTCACGTCTATGCGCGCCACCCGGTAGCCGGCCTCTTCGAGGGCGCCCGCGCAGGCCGCACCGGAGTTCAGCGAAACCTCGCGCTCCGCCGACCAGCCTCCCATCAAAACCGCAACGTGATTGTACTTGCTTGTCATACCGTCTCCGATCGATCGCGTCAAAGCCGCCCCGGCGTCATCCGTTACGCGGCTCACGGCATGAAATGACGCTGCGCCGCGCTTGGGATCTTAACGGAAGCATTCGCTCGCAACGATCTCAAGTCTGCAGCGCACGGGATGACACCGGGCAATTGTCATTTCGCCGCTTCGAGCTTGCTACCGGCGCCGGCGGGGATGCCGATCCGCTTGATTTCCCATTCGAGCATGATCCCGCTATGGGCGAAAACACGCTCGCGCACCAGCTCGCCGAGAGCCTCGATTTCCTCTGCAGCCGCGCCGCCATCGTTGATGAGAAAATTGCAATGCATTTCCGACATATGCGCGCCGCCCACCCTAAGGCCACGGCAGCCGGCGGCATCGATCAGCTTCCAAGCGCTATGGCCCGGCGGGTTTTTGAAGGTCGAGCCTCCGGTGCGGCTCTTGATTGGCTGATTGGCTTCGCGGTACTCGGCCACCTGCTGCATGGCTCGCTCGATCTCTGCGGGATCGCCCGGCGTTCCTTCGAAAATCGCCTGGGTAAAGATGTAGTCTGGCGGAGCCGCGCAATGGCGGTAGGTGAAGCCCATGCCGGCATTATCGAGAACGTGCACGGCGCCCGAGCGATCGATCGCGCGTGCCTCCACGAGGAAGTCTTTCGTCTCGCCGCCATGTGCGCCCGCATTCATGCGCAGCGCGCCGCCGACGGTGCCGGGAATGCCGCGGTAGAATGCAAGGCCAGCGATCCCAGCTGCTGCCGCTGCTTGAGCGAGCCGTACATCCGGGACGGCTGCGCCTGCCCGGATCCTGGTGCGCTCAAGTTTTTTAGTCTCGTTGAAGCCGCGTGCGAGCCGGATGACAACGCCCGGCACGCCGCCGTCGCGGACAAGCAAGTTCGAGCCGACGCCGATGACCGTTACCGGTATATCCAGCGGGCAACACGACAGAAAATAAGCAAGATCGCCCTCGCTAGCCGGCGTGAACAGAAGCTGCGCCGGCCCACCAGCGCGCAGCCACGTCAGTTCGCTCAGCTTGACGTTGGGCAAGAGCCTGCCGCGAAGATCCGGCGCTGCGGCCAAAAGAGCTGGTGCCAGGTCGGCGAACATCGATCATTCCGCCGCGCCGGCGAGCGGGGAAAAATGGCTCAGACGGGCTGGGAGCGCATGCGCCCATTCGCTAATCGTTCCGGCGCCCAGTCCTATGACAAGGTCGCCGGGCCGGGCGATCGCGGCCACAGTGCGTGTGAGGGTTTCCTCGTTTTCGACTGGGTAAACATGTCCGTGGCCCGTGCCGCGGACTCCCTCGACGAGCCTGTCCCGGTCGAAGCCGTTCGGCACCTCGCCCGCCGCGTAGACCGGTGCGATAAGCACCGTGTCGGCGTCCCGGAAGCATTGGCAGAACCCATCGAACAGCGACTTCAGCCGCGAAAAGCGATGCGGTTGCATGATCGCTATCACACTGCCTTTAGCGGCGCCCCGCGCGGCGCTCAGCGCAGCCTCGATCTCGGCGGGGTGATGGGCGTAATCGTCGTAAATCGCGACGCCGTTCCATTCCCCTGTCCGGGTGAACCGGCGGTCGACGCCTTCGAAGGAAGCCAGCGCGTCGAATATCGTGGTAGGGGAAAGGCCGATGTGATGGCCGACGACGGCGGCAGCGGCTGCGTTCAGCGCGTTATGCAGGCCCGGAACCTGAAGTTTCACGCCACGCTTGCGCATAGGCGGATATCCGCTCGCGTTGGCGAACCGCGCGTCGAAAGTCACCGTGCCGCCATTCGTGACTATATTATCAATTTTCACGTCTGCATCGAGTGCGCGCCCGAAAGTGACAATTGGCGGAAGAGCGCCCTCGATAGCTAAGTGATTGAGCAGATTGCGGACGACCGGGTGATCGGTGCCCGGCACGGCTAGGCCGTGCTTAGGAATTTGGCGCAGGAACGTGAGAAACGCCTCATGCAGCGCGGCCTCGGTCCCGTAATAGTCGAGGTGCTCGGGGTCGATATTCGTCACGACGCCGATCTCGGTCGGCAGCTTGATGAAAGTGCCGTCCGATTCATCGGCCTCGACGACCATCCATTGGCTCGAACCGATGCGCGCATTCGACCCCCAGGCGCGAACGACGCCGCCCACGAGCACGGTCGGATCGAGGCCCGCTTTCTCCATCATCCAGCCCGTCATGGCTGTCGTGGTCGTCTTGCCGTGCGAGCCTGTGATGGAGATCGTGCGGTATCCGCGCATGAGCGCGGCAAGCGTCTCTGCGCGGTTGAAAACCGGAAGCCCGAGGGCGCGCGCAGCCTGCAGCTCGGGATTGCTCTCTTTCACAGCCGTGGAAATAACGACAGTCGCAGCTCCGGCGAGATTGGCTGCGTCGTGACCGGCAAAAACTTTGATGCCCTTGGCCGCAAGGCGGCGTAAATTCGCGCCGTCCTTCTGGTCGCTCCCCTGAACCGTGAGGCCGCGCGCAGCCATGATTTCGGCAATGGCACTCATGCCGATGCCGCCAATGCCGATAATATGGATCCGGCCGCCGGTAAGCGGATTTGTCATCGCCTCAGTTCTCCCGTCCCGCGGGCCGGCGTGCCCCCACAGCAACCGGCTCTTCTATGATAATGGCGGATTGTTAAGCAGTTACTGCTGCGTTAGCCTGAGCATGCTTAACCGCCAATTCTTCCATAAGCTCCGCTAAGTTTTCAACCGCACGGTAATTTGCCATCGCATGCGCATTCGTCGCCGCTCTTACGAGCCCGGTTGGATCCTCGAAAAGGCGCTGCACTGCTGCCGCCAGACTCTCCGCGGTCAGCGACGCCTGCGGTAAACACCAGCCCCCGCCCGCAGCTTCCAGCCGGCTCGCATTTTCAAACTGGTCGTTGTCCTTCGCATGGGGGAGCGGAACCATGAGTGCCGGCCGGCCGAGCGCGCAAAGCTCGGCGACGGTTGTCGCGCCGCTTCGTGCGATGACAAGGTGAGAATTCGACATGCGGGCTGGCAGGTCTTCGAAAAATGTCGCCAACTCCGCGGCAACGCCCGCTGCCTCGTAAGACTCGAAAACGCGGTCGATATCCTCCTCGCGGCACTGTTGCATCACAAAGAGCCGGTCGCGCATCTGAGGGGGAAGCAGCTGGAGGGCTTGCGGAATGATATCGGAGAAGTACTTGGCTCCTTGACTTCCACCGAAGACAAGGAGATTGAGTTGGGCCTGGCTTGATGGCGGGCGGTAGGGAACGTTGCGAAGCGCATGAACGGCGCTGCGCAAAGGCGTACCGGTAAGCCGGGCTTTGGCAAGAAGCTTGCCTTCCAGATATTTCGTGTTTTCGAACGAGCAGGCAATGGCCTTCACCATGGGGGCAAGGAAGCGGTTCGCCTGGCCCATAACAGAATTTTGCTCGTGGATCGCCGAGGGAATGCCCCGTCCTATCGCCGCTAGAACCGGAGCGAGAGTCGGATAGCCTCCGAAACCGATAATGGCCTTCGGTGCCGCCTCCCCCATAATGCGGTACGACGCCTGAAAGCCGTTTCCAAGCATGCCGAGTGTCTTCGTCGCCTCGATGGGCGAGCGGCCCTGGAACGTCGCGGCTGGAACTTTATAAATTTTCCGGGCGGGAAAGTCTGCGCCGAAAACATTGCCGCGCATGTCCGTGATCAAATCGACATTCCACTGGCGCCGGATGAGCTCTTCGCCCAGCGCTTGCGCCGGAAAAAGATGCCCGCCTGTCCCCCCGGCGGCCAGCATGATCGAACCGCGGCTCATAACCGGCTCTCCCTACCCGAAGTTACTGTTAGTCCGCCTAACACCTGCGTGGAGCGCGATGCGTGCCTCGATGCCGGACGCCTCGTTAAGGCAACGATCATGCCCAGCGTTATTGCAGACGCGATCAAAGAGGAACGGCCGTAAGATACGAAGGGGAGTGTAACCCCTTTTGCTGGAAGCAAATTCAAATTGACCGCCATGTTGATCAAAGCCTGCAACCCAAAAATCGTCACAAGGCCCGTTGCTGCGAGACGGACGAAGGCATCCTCCTCGCGGAACGCGCCTCTCAACGCTCTCCAGACGATCAAGCCATAAATCAGAATTAAGAAAAGGCAAGCGGCAATGCCGGTTTCCTCGGCGATAGCGGCGAAGACGAAGTCGTTGTGGGCGTCGGGAAGCCGCGCTTTCGTGAACCCCTCGCCGAGGCCGTGTCCAAGCCAGCCAGCTTCGCGAAAAGCGTTAACCGCTACCGAAGTTTGCATCGTTTCGCCCGCGCCAATCATGAAACGGTCGAGGCGGGCCGTGACGTGGGGCATGCTGAAATAGGCGGCAACCAATCCGATTGCGCCCAACGCGGCGAAGACCGGCAGCAGGGTCAAGGAATAACCGGACAGAAAAAGCAGGCCGCACCATACGCTGGCGGCAATGATCGTTTGTCCCATATCCGGCTGCAGGACGAGCAAAGAGACGAAAAGCGCGAGCATAAGTAGCGCGAGTTCGAGGGCCGGCATGTCCGGACGCTTGACGCTTTCCGCAAAAAGCCAAGCCGAAAGCACCACGAAGCCAGGCTTGGCGAACTCCGACGGCTGGATGACCATACCTGCGAAGACCAGCCAGCGCATCGCGCCATTGCGCTCGGCGCCTTGCACGAGCGCCGCTATCATGAGGACGATGCCCATGACGAAAAGGAACAAAGCGAACCGCTTGATCTGAGCCGGACTAAGCAGCGAGACAGCAAACATTGCCGCCACCGCGAGCGCCATCCCCAAGGCATGGCGCTTCACGAAGTAAAAAGGCTCATGCTTGAGGTGAATAGCGGCCGAAGGACTTGCAATCAGGGACGCCGCTAACCCGGCTACCGCCAAGGTCAGGATGAGCGCGAGCAGAACGCGGTCGACCGAAAGCCACCAATCGACGACGTGAGCGCGTTCCGCGCGCGAGAAACTCATGCCGCCCGATCCTTCGGCGGAGCTGCAGGCAAGGCCTCGACGAGGGCGCGGAATGCATTGCCGCGCACTTCGAAATTGGGGAACTGATCGTAGGATGCGCAAGCAGGAGAAAGCAGCACCACCGGCTCGCCCGCTTCATCGGCGAGTGCGTCGGCCGCGGCCTCGGCGACAGCCAAGTCCAATGTCTTGGAAAAGGTGAAGGGAACGCTCGCGCCGAGCGTGCCGGCAAAGGCTTGCGAGGCCTCACCGATGAGATAAGCCTTTTTGATCCGTGAAAAATAAGGGGCAAGGCTTGTTATACCGCCCTCTTTAGGCTTACCGCCCGCAATCCAGTAGATGTTGGAGAAACTCAAAAGCGCCCGCTCGGCAGCATCGGCATTCGTCGCCTTGGAATCGTTGATGAACAGAACGTTCCCGATACGCCGGACCTCCTCCATGCGGTGAGCGAGCCCTGGAAAGCTCCGGAGCGATTGGCTAAGCGTGTCCCACGGCAGCCCCAGGCAGCGCGCAGCGGCAAGAGCCGCGCTCGCGTTCTGTGCGTTGTGAGCGCCGCGCAAGGAGCCAATCCCAGCAAGGCTGGTGCGATTTTGGACGGAGCCGTTCGCCGCCTCGAAAAGTTCGCTTCCCTCCGCATAAATGCCTGTTTCCACCGGACGGCGCGCTGAAATCCGGAGCGTTTTGACACCGCGCCCAATCGCTCTTGCCGCAATGGCATCGCAAAAGCCATCGTCGGCGCCGATAACCGCAGCGGCAGAGTTCCGGAAGATCGTCTCCTTAACGGCTGCGTAGCTTTCAAGGGTGCCGTGGCGGTCGAGGTGATCGGGCGTGATGTTGAGCAAGACCGCCACGTCGGGATCGAGGCTTGGCGTGAGGTCGAGCTGAAAGCTCGAAAACTCGATGACGTAATGCCGCCCGTCCGCGAAAGGGGGCAGATCGAGCACGGCCTTGCCGATATTACCGCCAAGCACCGCGTCGAGGCCGGCCGAAGCAAGAATGTGATGGGTCAGCGAGGTTGTGGTGGATTTGCCGTTCGTGCCGGTGATGGCGATGACTTTCGCCGCCGCGCCTGAGCTTTTGCGCTCACGCATAAAAATTTCGGTATCGCCAATGATTTCTACGCCGTGATCGCGGGCGAGCTTTACCGTCCAATGCGGCTCAGGGTGGGTGAGCGGGACGCCGGGAGCCAGCACCAGCGCCTCGATGGCGCTCCAATCCGCAGCCCTGAGATCGCAAAGCGGCAAACCGGCGGCCCGGGCTGCCTCGCATCCGCGCTCGCCATCGTCCCACACCGAAACCTTAGCGCCGCCCGCAAGCAGCGAGCGCGCCGCCGCCGATCCCGACATGCCCATTCCGAAAACGGCAACGGATCTTCCGGCAAATGAACGGGCTTCGATCATGCTACCTCAGCTTGAGCGTGGAGAGGCCGAAAAGGGCGAGCACGACGGCGATAATCCAGAAGCGCACGACCACCGTGGGCTCAGCCCAGCCCTTTTGCTCGAAATGGTGATGAAGGGGGGCCATTCTGAAAACGCGCTTGCCCGTCATTTTGAACGACAGCACTTGCACAATGACCGAAGCGGTCTCCAGCACGAACAGGCCGCCGACAATCGCAAGCACGATTTCATGCTTGACGGCAACCGCAATCGTGCCGAGCGCCCCTCCGAGAGCCAGCGAGCCGGTATCCCCCATAAAAATCATCGCAGGCGGCGCGTTGAACCAAAGGAAACCGAGCCCAGCGCCAAGCAAGGCGCCGCATATCACCGAAAGCTCGCCGGTGCCCGCCACATGATGGATTTGCAGATAATGGGAGAAGTCCTTGTTTCCGACGAGATAGGCGATCATGCCGAAAGTGGACGCCGCGATCATGACAGGCACGATAGCGAGCCCGTCCAGACCATCGGTGAGGTTGACCGAGTTGCCCGCGCCGGCAATGACAAGAACCCCGAGGCATACGAACAGCACCGGCCCGAGATCGAAGATCGCATCTTTGAAAAACGGCACGGTCAAGACCGTCCCGAATTGTTTTCCGCCCACAACCGACATGGCGTAGGCCGCGATCCCGGCGATGAAGAGCTCAAGGAACAGCCGGAGCCTTCCGGAAAAACCGGAGGAGGTGCGTTTGGTCACCTTCAGATAGTCGTCGTAAAATCCGATCAGCCCATAAGAAAGAGTCACGGCAAGCACGATCCAGACATACGGATTGTAAGGATTTGCCCAAAGTACGGTTGCAACCACGAGCCCGAGCAGGATCATCAGCCCGCCCATGGTCGGCGTGCCCTTTTTAGTCAAAAGGTGCGTCTTAGGCCCATCCTCGCGGATTGGCTGGCCCTTGCCCTGACGGACGCGCAGCGCATCGATGAGCCAGGGACCGAGGACGAAGACAACAAGCATCGCCGTCACGATCGCACCGCCGGTGCGGAAGGTGATGTATCTGAACAGGTTGAAAAACGTAGCCTGCCCGCTGAAAACAGCAAGTAAATACAACATTCAGAAGCCCAACCTCAAAGCTGCGTCCCCGCTATGTTTGCCGGCCCGCTGTCTCGCAAGGTTCAAACGGAGCGCCTCCGCCAAAAGACCCATGCGGCTGCCGAGCGAACCCTTGATCGTTACTGCGTCTCCCCCGCGCACCGCTTCGAGAAGCGCTGGAAGAAGCTCCTGCGAGGAATTTGCGCACCCCCCCCGCTTTTGCGCTGGAAGCCGTTCGTAAAGGCGCGCCATCAACGGCCCAGCGCAGAAAACGAGATCGATATTATTGGAGTCGATGACGCTCGCAAGCTCCTCATGAAATTGAGGGCCGGCGCTGCCAAGCTCCAACATATCGCCCAGCACGGCGATCCGGCGCGTGTGCCCCGTCCGCGGTATCGCGCCGAGCACGGTGAGCGCCGCGCGCATCGATGCCGGATTTGCGTTGTAAGTTTCGTCGATAATGAGAACGGCTCCTTCCGCCGTCTCGAATCGCTCGCGCCGCCCCCGGCCTTCTGGCACCACGAAACCGGCGAGGGCGCCGGCCGCTGCCGCAAGGTCCGCCCCCATAAGTTTGACGGCCGCAAGCGCCGCGACAGCGTTCATCGCGAGATGCCGTCCCGGCACGCCAAGCTTAAACACGATGGCCGAGCCAAGGATATCGGCCTCTACCCTCGACCCCGCATCGTCAAGCTCAAAGCTTAAGAGACGCGCACCGCGCTCCGCTCTCTCGCCAAATGCAACCACTTCAGCATTCTTTTTGAGCGCGTACGCCGCCAGCCTATCGAAATACTCGTTATCGGCGGGAAGAATAGCAGCGCCGCCTTGCTCGAAACCTTCGAAGATTTCGGCTTTTGCATCCGCGATCTCCCCGACGGAATTGAAAAACTCGATGTGAACCGGAGCCACCCAGGTCACGATAGCCACATGAGGGCGCACCATGCGCGTCAGCGGCGTGATCTCGCCTGCGTGGTTCATGCCGATTTCGAAGACACCGAAGCGGGCGGCTTTTGGCATGCGCGCCAGAGAGAGCGGTACGCCCCAGAGATTATTATAAGATTTTTCCGAGGCATGCGTCCGGCCGGATTGGGAAAGCATCGCGCGCAGCATTTCCTTCGTCCCGGTCTTGCCAACGCTGCCCGTCACCGCGGCAACGTGCGCCTGCGTCCTTTCGCGCGATGCGCAGGCAAGCGCATTCAGTGCCGCGAGCGTGTCCGGCACGAGAAAGAGGGGGCGCCCAGGGGAACCGTCGTAACCGGTCTCTGCGAGCGCCGCGGAGGCACCCCTCTCGAAAGCGGTCCCGATATATCTGTGCCCGTCGGTGCGGTCCCCCCTTATGGCCACGAAGAGGTCGCCCGGTTCAAGCGTGCGGCTGTCGATCGAGACGCCGCCCGCGATCCCTGCGGCCGGCAGCGGCGCCCCGGTGGCAGCCGATATTTCCTCGAAGGTCCAGAGCGGTTCATCCATTGGCTTGCATCCGTGCTGCCGCAAGCGCAGCCGCAACGGCCTCATGATCGGAAAAAGGAATGACCGTTTTGCCGGCGATTTGCCCGGTTTCGTGACCTTTTCCGGCCACAAGCAAGATATCCCCTTTGTTTAAAGCGCTGACGGCGGCCGCAATCGCGTCCGCCCGGTTCGCGATCTCGATTGCCCCCGGCGCCGCCGCCAAGATTTCGCTCCGGATGACCGCTGGATCTTCGCTCCTCGGGTTGTCGTCCGTCACATAAACGGCCTCGGCATTCGACACCGCGGCCCAGCCCATTTCCGGCCGCTTTCCCTTGTCGCGGTCGCCGCCGCAACCGAAAACGACGTGCAGGCGCCCCTGCACATAAGGACGAAGCGCTTGCAGCGCCTTTACCAGTGCATCCGGCGTATGCGCGTAATCGACGAAGACCGGCGCGCCGGCTGCCGTCTCTCCAGCATAATCGAGGCGCCCTTTCGCGCCCTGAAGCTTCGAAAGCACCGGAAAGACGTCATCGGCGCCGGCGCCAAGAGAAAGCGCAAGCCCTGCAGCAACGAGCGCATTCGAGACCTGGAACCTGCCCGCAAGCGGCAAGTCCACCGTAAACCTGCGGCCATCCTGGGCGAGGGATAAACGCTGCTTGAAGCCCTTGCGTTCAACCTCCACGAGGGCAATTCCTCCTCCGTTCCCGCCCACGGTCCACACGTCGAGCCCAGCCGATCGCGCGGTTTCGATTACAATCTCGGCGCCTGGGCTGTCCGCGTCGATCACAGCAGGCGCGCCTGGCTCAAGCAACTCGCGGAACAGCCTAAGCTTCGCATTCAAATAATGCTCGAATGTGGGATGATAATCGAGGTGATCGCGCGTGAGGTTGGTGAAGGCGCCCGCTGCAAAGCGCACGCCATCGAGCCGGTGCTGATCCAGGCCATGGCTCGAAGCTTCGAGGGCGAGATGGGTCACGCCCTCCGCGGCAAGCCTAGCCAGATGCATATGCAGCGAAACCGGATCGGGTGTTGTGTGCGCTAAAGGCGTCTCGCCCCTCCCTGTAACAATGCCAATCGTCCCGAGGCTTGCAGCTTCGAAGCCGATTGCGGCCCAGATTTGGCGTGCGAAGGCTGCAACCGACGTTTTGCCGTTCGTACCGGTGACGGCCGCGACCGTTTTGGGCTGGGCGCCGTAAAAGCGCGCGGCGAGCAGCGCCAGGGCGCACCTTGGCTCTGCAGCGCGCAAAAAAGGAAGGTCGACGGCATCTGGCTTCGCATCCGCCCCCGCCAGGATCGCGGCGGCGCCGCGCTGGGCTGCGTCCCTGGCGAAAGCGAGCCCATCGGCCTTCGTGCCTGGGAGGGCAGCAAATAGCATTCCGGGAGCGACGAGGCGGCTATCTTCCGTAAGCCCCGAAATATCCAGAGTTGGGGACGGATTCCCGCTGACTGTAACCGGAATATCTCGGATCAGGTCCGCTAGTTTCATAAGGGCTCTTCCGGAGAACGGCACGCTGAGGGCTATTGCCCCCCCCTCGTTCATAGGGGGTTGCGGCCGTCTCGTCAAACCTAGGCGTGGGCAGGACATCCAGCATGGGCGCGATGCGCTGGGCGATGGCGCCTGCCGTTGGGGCGGCGTTGTAACCTGCCTCGTTCTTGTCGGCCGTTTCGGCTTTCGGCTCGTCGAGCGTAACGAGGATTAAGTATTTGGGATCGGTGACCGGTAGTACCGCAACGAAGCTGTTAACGACATCGTGGGTGTAATGTCCGTCTTTCACTTTTAGCGCCGTCCCGGTTTTTCCGCCGATGTCCAAACCGGCGGCAGCGGCTCTATGCCCGGTGCCGCGCTGCACAACGAGGCGCATAAGCTCGCGCATCAGGGCGCTCGTCTCCGGCTGGATCGCCCTTTCCGGCGCATCGTCCGCAGAGCCTTCCGAAAGCAGGAACGTAGGCTTTATGCGCTTGCCCCCATTTACGATAGACGCCATCGCGGACGCAAAGACGATAGGCGGGACCGCGATGCCGTGACCGTAGGCGATGGTGGCTGCGTTTGCAGGCCGCCACGCCGCTGGAAACACGGGTTTCGGGGTGGTGCCGGCTTCGGTTTCAAGTTTCTCGAACAGTCCGAGCGACTCGAGGAAACGCTGCTGCCGGGCAACCCCCGCCGCTGCCGCGATGCGCGCTGCGCCCGTATTGGAGGAGTGGACATAGATGTCCTCGACGGACATGGGCTCGCGCACCGCGTGAGCGTCGCGGACCATGAAATGGCCGATTCTTAAAGGGCTGGCGTCGAAGCGGTCGTACCGCCCGGCTACGTTCTGATCGAGCGCCATGGCAATGGTGAAGGTCTTGAACACCGAGCCCAGCTCATAGACATCGGTAACGATCCTGTTCCGCCGGTTCTCGTCCATGGCTTGCTCGCGCCGGTTCGGGTCGAAGTCGGGGAGCGAGACCGAAGCCAGAACCTCGCCGTTGCGCACATCGAGCACGAGGCCCAAAGCCGCCGCCGCCTGATAGCGTTGCATCGCCTGGCCCAGTTCCTCGGCGAGAACGTGCTGCACGCCAAGATCGAGCGAAAGCTTCACGATGGGCCGCTTGGCGAGAGAGGCTGGCGCGACCTGGCCCGCGAGCTTTTGATCGATATACCACTCGATCCCGCTCATGCCTTCATTGTCGACATTGGTAAGCCCGAGAATTTGCGCCGCATCGTTGCCTTGCGGATAAACGCGCCCCACAGTGGCAAGAACGCTCAAGCCCGGAATGCCGAGCGCATGCGCCGCCTTGGCCTGGTCCGGCACGAGCCCGCGCTTCACCCATTCGAACCGGCTGGCCTTGTCGTGGAACTTGCGCGACAGGGCGGCTTGGTTAAGATCTGGGAAAAGCGCCCCGAGCTTTTCGGCCGCATCGTCGGCGTGCGGGATTTCCTTCGGATTGGCAGCGAGCCAATAGACGCGGATGTCGGTCGCCAAGATCCTGCCGTTCCGGTCCACGATATCGGGCCGGCTTTTCGCGAGCGCCGGCGGAGCGCCAGCCGAGGCGAGCATCGGCATCTCGCCCGGAAAAGTTGCGTAATAGATGGCTCTGCCCGAGACGGCACAGAATCCGGCGGCGAAGCATAGACTCAGCAAAACTTGCGCACGGCGCACATGACTGGCCGCGCCTTTTTCTCCCGGCGAGCCGCCAAGTCTTTGGAATGCCGAGGCCAGCGTCCGCATTTCGGCTACCGCAAGGCTTGTGCTGCGGCGGGAGCCACGGCTTTTTCGATCAGCGCGGCGATGCCGTCCTTGCGTGGGGCAGGCGCGGTTTGCGGCTGCCAGGGGGATTCCCCGCTTGCAAGGATGGCCTTCCACGGCACGAGCTGAGCCGGCGCGATGGGTTCGAGCTTAAGCTCCCTGCGAGCCATTTCCTCGATCCGCTCGGGTCTCGATAAATAGGTCGCATCCGCGCGCGCCAGCGCGAGGAAATCGCTCTCGTCTTGAAGCTCGGCTACAAGAGCCTGCGCCTGGGTTTCGAGCTTGCGCGTCTTGAATTTGAGGTCGTAAGTATAGAGCATGAGGCCTGCGAGGCAGCCGAAGGCCAATAAGCAGAGCGAACGCATCACGGCTTTTCCCCGTTGCGAAACCATCAACCGCGATCATGCACCAGGGGGCGTAAATTTTCTGTTTGAGGTAAGGTTAAAAGGTCAGGCTCGCGATGGATCCGCGCGAAATCCCAGCGCCTCGCAGCAACAGTCTCCGCGGCATCGTGCCGTCTTCTCACTTGCGTATGACATTGGCGCTCGCTATTTTTTTCGACATGGCAAACATAGACAATATAGTCGAAATCCTTCGCCTGCCCGTCGCCGAGCGTCTCGCGCTGTCCGCTGCCTTGTGGGAGTCGCTGGCGGGAGCGCCTGACGCCGTGCCGGTGCCCGATTGGCACCTTGAAATCCTGGCGGAGCGCCTTGCCGAAGACGACGGGCCATCGCACAGTTGGGCTGAAGTCCGCCGCCAGATCGATAGCGGCGAGTTCTTGCGTATCCTGAACCGCGAGGGGCGGTAAGCCCAGCCAGGATGCCAAGCCGGAGCAGCTCGCGGAAGCGCCGGGCGCCGCACCGGCACCGCTATGTGGCGCAGCGTAAATCCGCTACACTTCCGGCATGACACACATCGAGTTGCGCGACAAAACACTAGGGTGGGCGACGCAGGCGGCGGAGGGGTTGCCGCGGCGGCGCTTCACCGTGGCCGAGATCGAGGCGATGGTTGCGGCCGGCATCTTGGACGAGGACGAGCGCATCGAGCTGATCGGCGGGGAGGTGGTGCCGATGGCGGCGAATGGCAATTACCATGAGGCGGTGAAAATTGCATTGACAAGGTGCTGCTCTAAACGGATTTCCGATGACTTTATCGTCGCGCAAGAGACGACGTTCCGGCTCTCGGCCGATACTTTTCTTGAGCCGACTTCATCTTCTTCGACAGGCAGACTAAACTGAAAGATCTTGGCGCCGGCAACGTCCATCTCGCCGTCGAGATCGCGGATTCGAGCTTCGCCTACGACATCGGGCGCAAGGCCGCGCTTTATGCGAGCTTCGGCATTGCGGAGCTGTGGGTGATCCACGCTGTACGCCTTGAGACGCGCATCCATCGCCAGCCCTCGCCGGCGGGCTATGGAGAGTTGATCGACCTCGCCCAGGATCAAGCCCTTGTGCCGGCCTTTGCGCCGGAGCTTGCGGTTACGCTTTCGGAGCTCGAACTCAACTAGGCTCTTATTGCCCGATCCCGGCAGGCAGCGGCGGCAGTTTCATCCGGCCGAGGCTGTCCTGGGTGAGCGAGCCAAAATAAAGATAGCCGTTCGGATGCTCGCGCACCGAGGTGACCGGGAAATAAGCGTCCGCGACGTCATATTGCAGATTGGCTACGAGCTTGCCCTCCGGATCGAAGGCAAGCGCGAAAGCTTGCGGCTTTATAGGCGGGGGCAAATAGCGAAGAGCGCGGATCAACACCTTGCGCCAGAATGGATAGGGTGCGAGCAGGTCCGCGACAGGCGTGCGCGGCGCATAAAGCGCGACCCAGAAGCGGCCGCTGCCGTTGAAGGTGATGTTGTCGGGGAAGCCCGGCAGATTGTCCGCGAAAATATCCGAGGTTCCAGCCTTTTCGCCCTTCAACCAGTAGCGGACGATGCGGTAGCTGCCGGTCTCGTTCACAAGCACGAAAGCTTCGTCAGGCCCAAGTGCCACCCCATTCGCGAACTGCATGCCCTTCAGCAGCACCTTTGCTTTGCCGCTGGCAAAATCGTAGACCAGGAAGCGGCCATGCGCCCCATGCTCCACGATGTCCTCGGTGGAATGCATATACCCGAACTTCCACGACGAGTCGGTGAAATAGGCCTTCGAGCCGTCCGCCGTGACCGCAAGGTCGTTGGTGAAACGGAACGGTATGCCCTCTGCGGCCGTGGCAAGCACGGCGATTTGCCCGTCTTCACTGACCTTTAGGAGCCCCTTCTTGGCATCGCAAACGATCACGCTGCCATCTGGATGGATGAAGACGCCGAGCGGCCTGCCGCCGGTATTCGCAATCAGCGTATAGCCGCTGCCGTCCTCTTCGAAGCGTACGATGCGCCCATCGTCTAGCCCTGTGTAAATCCGCCCTTGCGCGTCGAACGCGATCGCTTCCGGCCCTTTCCCGATGTTGCGGGCTATCCGCTCCACGGCTTTGAGCAGCTCATTCTTCGCATAGGGACCCGCATCGGACGCGGGCGCGGGCTGCGGCTGCCAGGCGACGGGCTCGACGCGAATGGGCGCTAAAAGCAGATAAGCTAAGGCCGCAGCTAGGAAGGCGGCGAGGAAAGAAATAAGAAGGCTGCGCATGGAGGCTTCCTGAGATCCTTGAGATCCTAAAGAGAAGGCCATTAGCACACTGCGATTGTAAAGAGGAGTCTTGGCGTGCCGAAGGCTCTCTCACCGCATACCGCCTGGCCGCGGCGGCGCATCCGTCCGGACGGCCCAGCGCAGCCGCGCGGAGCGAGCGCGGGGGTTTGCGGCGGTTTCGTCTTCGGAAGGTTCGATGCCGTGCCGGTCTTTGAGTTCGAAGGTGGGCGCGGGGCCGTGCGCCTCGGCAGGCAAATGACGCGAGGCCTGCGGCCGCTTGCCGGAACGTTCCGCGAAAAACTGCTTCACGATGCGGTCTTCGAGGGAGTGGAAACTGACCACAGCGAGCCGGCCGCCGGGCTTCAAGATGCGTTCCGCCGCGAGAAGCGCGCGCTCGAGCTCGCCAAGCTCATCGTTCACATAAAGGCGGAGCGCCTGAAAAGTGCGCGTCGCAGGATGCTTCGGCTCGCCCGGCTTGTGTCCCAGCACGCGCGCCACGAGGCCCGCGAGCTGACCGGTTCGCTCGAAAGGCGCCGTTTCGCGATCCTTCACGATGGCCGCAGCGATCGCGCGCGAGCGGCGCTCCTCGCCAAGCTCGTACAAGATGTTTGCGATCTCGTCTTTTTCGAAGGTGTTGACCACATCGGCGGCGGAGAGGCCCTGCCCCGACATGCGCATATCGAGCGGCCCGTCGCGCATGAAGGAGAAGCCGCGGCTCCCCTCGTCGAGCTGCATGGACGAGACGCCAAGATCGAGAACCACGCCGTCCACGAAGGTCCAGCCAATGGCGTGCGCCGCGTCTTCCATCTGGGAAAACGGTGTCTCAGCGAGCTTCAGCCGCCCGCAAAAGGAAGCTTCGAGCCCGCGGCCAGCCGCAATGGCCGCGGGATCGCGGTCGAGCGCCAGCACCTCGCAATCCGCCGCATCGAGGATCGCGCGCGTGTAGCCGCCCGCACCGTATGTGCCGTCAATGAAGCGCCCGGCCGCCCTTGGGCCGAGCACTTTCAGCACCTCCCGAAGCAGGACTGGGATGTGACGGACCGGTTCGCATTCGGGAGGCTGGCCCTCTACCTGCCTCCCTCGGTCCGTCACGTCCCGTTTGCCCCCTCGTTTGAGCCGCTTCATCAGCGGCTCCCCGCGCCGAGCTCTCTGCGAAGCGCAAGCGCTTGCTCGCGCGCGCTTTCGCGAAACTTTTCATAAGCTGCTGGTGCCCAGATTTGAAATTTGTTGCCAAAGCCAACGAAAACCGCTGTGTCCGTGATGCCTGCATGCTCCCGGAGCCGCTTTGGCAAAATGGTTCGTCCGTCTGGGTCCACTTTAAGTTTTTCGCACTCGCCGAAATAGACAAGCTCAAGGGCTTCTCGAAGCGCAGAGCCCGTGGGCTGGCGCGCGACGATACCTTTAATCTCTTCGACCAAACGCGTACCGCCAGCCTCGATCGTGGCGCAGTCGAGGTGCGGGTAGCAATGTATTTCGTCAGCGCCTTCTTGGGCGAGGACGGCGCGAAACGGCGCGGGGATGGCGAGGCGTCCCCTTGGATCGATCTTGCTGTCAAAGCGCGAGGCAAATTCATCCATCTCCCAAGCCTACGCTTCCGCCAAAACGCGCACACGGACGGCCGCGCACCGCAGTTGTCACTCAGCCTTCAGCCACGATCCCAATCATACCCATAAAAACCCGGAACCCAAAATCGCATCAATTCAAGCTCGACCTTCATTTTTCCGCAACAAATCGTGCA
This sequence comes from Rhodomicrobium sp., assembly GCA_052144215.1. Classification (GTDB taxonomy): domain Bacteria; phylum Pseudomonadota; class Alphaproteobacteria; order Rhizobiales; family Rhodomicrobiaceae; genus Rhodomicrobium. The sequence goes on along the minus strand of JBKQQS010000082.1, from coordinate 313 downwards.
ATATTGTTACAATATGAGCAAAACATGCGCTCTTGCCCGCATTTCGGAAGGGATCGGAGGGAGACACCTTGCGCGCAGTGGCCTTGCGCGACTAAAGCCTTTTCTTCTCCCCCCGAATCGCCCCCTTCCGAACGGGCATTTATGGGATAGCATGGGTATTGATGGGCGTCAAGCCTCGCTCGTTTTGCGTGTCGGTAGCACATGATATGTCCGGTTTAGGTAGCGCACGATCTGTCCGGTAAGTTCTGAGCCTTTCGAGGTTTGGGATGCGCCGGTCGGAAGCCCATCAGGGTGTGCGAATGATCAAATTTTT
>JBKQQS010000081.1:0-8991 GCA_052144215.1 Rhodomicrobium sp. | reverse complement strand
AGAAATCCACGAAAGAAGACAAAGAGAAGATCAAAGAGATCATGGGCCAGGACGCGCACTTGATCGACGATATGCCGCCGCGCGAAATGTACCGCGTTCTGAAAGAGGCGCGCGCGGACATCATGCTTTCGGGCGGCCGCTCGCAATTCGTGGCTCTGAAAGCCAAAATGCCTTGGCTCGATATCAACCAGGAGCGCCACTACGCCTATGCCGGCTACGAGGGCATGGTGGATCTTGTCCGCGAGATCGATAAGGCGCTGTCGAACCCCATCTGGCAGCAAGTGCGCACGCCCGCGCCTTGGGATGAGGTGACTTGGGAACAGCGCGCGGATGAAGTTAATATCAGAGAGCATGAGATTGCGTCAAAGGCCCCCTCACCCCAACCCTCTCCCGCGAGGGGAGAGGGGGCAGGGCGTGCCCGCGGAGAGGATGTGCCCTATTCCACAGCGCTGGAAGAAGCGGCACGTTCTCCTCTCCCCTCGCGGGAGAGGGGCAGGGGTGAGGGGGATTTTGCTACGGGCACAGCCAGGCACGTAGCCACGCTGCTCCCACCCAATGAAAGCGCCGCGATTCCTTCGGCACAGGCAGCGTGAGGGCGTCATGGCAAAGGTCTCGATCTCCAAAAAAGCCTGCACGGTCAACCCCCTGAAGATGAGCCAACCCATCGGCGGCGCGCTCGCCTTCATGGGCGTCAAGGGTTGCATGCCGCTTCTGCACGGCAGCCAGGGCTGCACCTCCTTCGGGCTGGTGCTCTTCGTGCGTCATTTCCGCGAAGCGATCCCGATGCAGACCACGGCCATGAGCGAGGTTGCCACCGTGCTCGGCGGTTACGAAAATGTCGAGCAGGCCGTAGTGACCATCGCCAATCGCGCCAAGCCATCCATGATCGGAATCTGCTCCACCGGCGTCACCGAGATCAAGGGCGACGATGTGGACGGGTTTATCTCGCTCATCCGGCAAAACCGGCCCGAGCTGAACCGCTTGCCGCTCGTCTATGTTTCGACCCCGGACTTCAAGGATGCGTTCCAGGACGGCTGGGCGAAGGCCGTCACCCGCATGATCGAGGAGCTGGTCCAGACGCCGCCGAAAGGGGCCCGGCGCGATCCCGTCCGCGTGAACATTTTGCCCGGCTCGCATCTCACCCCCGGCGACCTCGAAGAGCTGCGCGACATCGTCGAGGCGTTCGGCCTTGTCCCTTCGTTCCTGCCCGACCTTTCCGGCTCGCTCGACGGCCACATCCCGGACGATTTCACGCCAACCACCATTGGCGGCATCTCCATCGAGGAGATCGCGGACATGGGCCGTGCCTCCTGGACCATTGCGATCGGCGAGCAGATGCGCAATGCGGCCGTGGCGCTTGAGAAAAAGGCCGGCGTGCCCTTCCGGCTGTTCGACCGCCTCACGGGCCTTGCGCCGAACGACGCTTTCATCGCGTTCCTGGCGAAGATCAGCGGCAAGCCCGTGCCCAACAAATACCGGCGCCAGCGGAGCCAGCTCCTCGACGCGATGCTCGACGGGCATTTCTCCTTCGGCAATAAGAAGATCGCCGTGGGAGCTGAGCCCGATCTCCTCTTCGCCGTGTCCAGCTGGCTCGCGGAGATGGGCTGCACTATAGCGGCGGCCGTGACCACAACCCAGTCGCCGGTGCTCGAAAAAGTGCCCGCGGACGAAGTGCTGATCGGCGATCTTGAAGACCTCGAACACCGCGCAGAAGGCTGCGATTTGATCGTGACCCACGCCCATGGACGGCAAATGTCGGAGCGGCTCGGAATTCCGCTCTTCCGCTACGGCCTTCCCATCTTCGACCGGCTCGGCTCGGCTCACCGGCTCTCCGTTGGCTATCGCGGTACGCGCGATCTCATTTTCGAAATCGGGAACATGTTCATGGCGCAGGTGCACGAGCCGGCACCGGACGATTGGCGGCTTACACGCGGTGACAGCCATGATGGCGCGGCGCTTACGGCTCATTAGCCGGCCTTGGAAAGGAATGGACGGTGAAGACAACGCAACAGAAAGGGCCGGCAGCATGAAAGTCGCCTTTGCAACCGAAGACCTAAAACGCGTAGACGCCCATTTCGGCTGGGCCAAGAATATCGCGGTCTACGAGATCGCTCCGGAGGGGCACCGCTTTGTCGAGGTGCTTCAGTTCGAGGGCGATCTCAAAGAGGATGGCAACGAGGATAAGCTGGCGCCCAAGATCGACGCGATCAGGGACGTAGCCATTCTCTATGTCGCGGCCATCGGCGGATCGGGCGCGGCGCGCGTCGTCGCCACCGGTATTCACCCAATTAAGGTCAACCAGCCGGAAAACATCGGCGAGTTGCTCGAAAAGCTCGTGGCCGTTTTGAAAGGCACGCCGCCGCCATGGCTGCGCAAGGCCATGCTGAAGGGCCAGGAACGCGAGCTCGATCTCGAGGAAGAGGCCGTCCATGGCTGAGGCGGCAGCAGTTGAGAAGAAGGCAATGCCGGCCTCGGTCTTCCTCGCCGAGCTGATCAAGCAATGGCGCGCGCAGGACACCCACGGCGCGTGGGACAAGAAAAGCGATCTCGATCTGATCGCGCCCTACATCGTCACCAAAGAGCAGCGCCGGGAGATCCCGATCATGGGCGACCCGGATCCGGAGACGCTTTGGCGGCTGGAGCTGTTCTATAACGCGGTTGGGCTCGCGGTGGAGCGCGCGACGGGCGTCATGGTCTCGCCGATGATGAAGATGCATCACGAGGGCTTCGGCCGCATGGTGCTCACGGCCGGCCGGCTCGTCGTCATCAACAAGCACCTGCGCGACGTGCACCGTTTCGGCTTCGAGAGCCTCGAGAAGCTCGTGGCCGAAGGCGAGAAACTCGTGAGCGAGGCGACGGCCATGATCGAGAAATTCCCCGAGGTGGCGAGGTACTGATCTCTGCTGTCATGGCCGCACTTGATGCGGCCATTCAGAATAACACCGGAGCTTGAGTGGTCAGCCAGATGGCCGGGTCAGGCCCGGCCATGACATCGGGTTGGAACAACGGACAGAACCATGAGCGAAACCGAGACCCTGAAAGCCGAAATCAAGAAGCTGTCGGCCAAGGCCGTACAGGCCAAAATGGACTTGCACGATCTTTCCGAGGAGCTGCCGGTGAACTGGCAGAGCATCCTCGAAGTGGCGCAGCGCGCGCACGATGCCTTCGCGATTCTGGAAAAGAAACGCAGCGATCTGAAGCAACTCGAAACCGCCTGAGCGCGAGATTGAAGGAGAGGGGAATGTCTTTGCTGACGCGCGACGGCCGCGCTTGGGAGCCGGAATTTCTGATTGCTATCGATCCTAAAACCTGCATCGGCTGCGGCCGCTGCTTTAAGGTTTGCGGCCGCAAAGTCATGAGCCTCAAAGCCATGACGGAGGATGGGGAGCTGATCGACATCGACGCTTCCGCCGATGAGGACGACGATTACGAAGATGAGGAATTCGAGCGCAAAATCATGACCATGGCCGATGCCGGCAATTGCATTGGCTGCGGGGCGTGCGCACGCGTGTGCCCGCGCAATTGCCAGTCGCATTCCGCTACGCCGCCAGCTTTGGAGTTGGCAGCGTAATTGCAGGTACGCCGTCCATGATGATTGTAAGAGCCCCCTCACCCCAGCCCTCTCCCGCGAGGGGAGAGGGAGTAGCTCGCGCTCGCAACAGCGTCCCTTCTCCCGGCAAGCTCGCCTTGGCGAGCTTGCAAGCCGGAGTGCCCGCATCCGCGAGCGGATGCGGGACGGGAGAAGGACAGGATGAGGGGGCTCTTTGCCCAGATTCTCACCCTCTCTCACCGGAGATTGTTTACCGCAATCTCATGGACGCGCGCGTGCCCGGCTGCGATGCGTTTGACGCGCATGTGCTGGCATCCATCCTTGCGATCTCCTTTGGTGAGGGCGGTTCCCAGGCGCAGCCGCAAACGGCCGCCGCCGGGCTCTCGGCCGGGCAATTTGGCGAGCTCGTCGCGGAGTTCTTTCCCAAAGCCGCCGCCTGGCGCTTGTTCGGCTTAAGCGAATGTGTGGAGCGCAGCGACGATGAAGCCTGCCTCCTCGATCTGCTCGAACGCTGCACCAGCTCGCGCGACCCATTCGAGGCGCTACTTGCGGCCATGATCGCCCGGCGCGCGCAGCGGCCCAATCACCTCTGGCAGGATCTGGGCCTCAACAACCGGGCTGAGCTTTCCCAGCTCATGACGCGCCATTTCAAGCCGCTCGCCATGCGCAACACGGGCGACATGAAGTGGAAGAGGTTCCTCTACCGGCTCATCTGCGCCGATGCGAGCTATACGCTCTGCACCGCGCCGAGCTGCGCCGAGTGCGACGATTTCGAGGCGTGCTTCGGGGAGGAGACGGGTGAGTCGCTCCTGGCGCGCGTGCGGCGGGCGGCGGAGGCGGGTTAATCACCTGGAATCAAGGCGCTACCGGCATTCCTAAAGCCCTCGCGCACAACGCCATCTTTTCATCGAAAGTGATGAGGACTGATGCCGTGCGCTGCGCGATTGCGATATGCAACGCATCGGGCGCCCGCAGCGTGAGATCTAGGCGGCGCAAAAAGGCTTCGGCCGCTTTCACATCCGCCGTCAGAGTCTCGACACGCTGGGTTGCCCGTGCCGTCCATGCATCGAAATCGGAAAAGATTGCCTGTGCATCGCTGACGGCATACGTCTCCATTCGAACAAGCATTGCGATGCCGGAAGCAAATTCAGCGCAGGCAAAATCGCTTACGAGCAAAATAGGCTGCTCAGCCCTTAGAAATTTTTTGGCATTTGGCGTGAACAAGTCGTCTGAGAAGAGCGCGATAAGGACATTAGCGTCGAGATAGCCCCTCAATGCCCGTCATCCTCGTCGCGCAGTTCACGGATCAACGTTACCGAGTCAATTGACGGTTTGCGCGCGGGGATCCGGTGCTTATCGAGCCAGTCGATATCTTCGTCCGTGATCCGGCGCTCGGGCTCAGGAATGGGCCTTAATTCGGCGACGGGGCGGCCATGGCGCGTGATGACGATCCCCTCGCCCTTCAACGCGCGGTCGATCAGCTCCGGCAGTTTGTTCTTCGCTTCGGCGACGCTGTGTGTGCTCATGGGCTAAATATAGCCATTCGATGGCCATTTTGTCAAAGAGGCGTCCCGGACATGGCGTGTCGCAATCCCGACACTCATTCAGGGAGCGGCTGAGAAGGCAAAAGAAATAACAATCGAAACAGCCGGTTATGCGGATGGCACGGGAGTTGCTGAGATAGGGGCAAAGCTCGTAACAGGCGGGAAGACTCTACCATGATCCACCTCACCGAAAGCGCCGTAAACGCCGTCCGCTCCGCGATCTCCGGCGCGGGCGTGCCGCTCGAAGGCTTGCGCATCGCGGTCGATGCCGGAGGCTGCGCCGGCTTCAAATATATGATGGGGCTCGTCGCGCAAGCCGAGCCGGACGACGCCGTTGTCGAGAGCGAAGGCGTCAAAGTGTTCGTGGACCGGCAAAGCCTGCCCCTCCTCGCCGGCACCACGGTCGATTTGGTGATCGGCTTTCCGAATTCGGGATTAACCGTCGACAATCCGCCAGCCAAATCGAGCGGCTCCTGCGGCAAGTCTTTCGGCTAAAGGGAAAAAGCTCATGCTGGAATTCGCAGAACAGATCGAAGCGCCGGCGCCGGAACCTCAGGTTGAAACGGCGGAGGAGGCAAGGTACAGGGCAGTGGCCCAGGCTATCGATGAGCTCCGCCCTCATTTGCAGCGCGATGGCGGCGATTGCCATCTCGTGGGCGTCGAAGGCAACATCGTGAAAATCAGGATGGCCGGCGCCTGCGTGGGCTGCCAATTGGCCTCCGTTACCATCCACGGCATCCAGGAGAAGCTGATCGCCAAGCTTGGGTTTCCGCTCCGCATCGTGCCGGCTCTGGGCGGCAGATAGGCGAAATCGGACCATGCCTCCGGTCTATCTCGACAACAATGCCACGACGCGGATGGACGCGGCCGTGCTCGCCGCGATGGCTCCCTTTTTCACAGAGCATTTCGGCAATGCGTCGTCGGCGCATGGCTTCGGGGCGGCGGCCGGCGAAGCGGTGAAATCCGCGCGCGCAAAGGTGCAGGCACTGACCGGCGGGGAGCACAGCCACGAGGTTGTCTTCACCTCGGGCGGCACGGAAGCGGACAACGCAGCGATCCTCTCCGCGCTCGAAACGCAAGCGGGGAAGAACGAGGTGATCGTTTCGGCCGTCGAGCATCCGGCAGTGCTGGCGCTGGTCCAGCATCTGGAGAAGTACCGCGGCATTGTTGTGCGCGCCATTCCCGTCGATGGGCAAGGCCGGCTCGATCTCGATGCCTACCGCGCGGCACTCGGGCCGCAAACCGCCATCGCGTCGATCATGTGGGCGAATAACGAGACCGGCACGGTCTTCCCGGTTGCGGAACTCGCAGGCCTGGCGCACGAAGCCGGCGCGCTCTTTCATACCGACGCCGTGCAGGCGGCCGGGCGCATAGCCATCGATGTGAAGGTGACGGCCATCGATATGCTGTCGCTTTCGGCGCACAAGCTCCACGGCCCCAAAGGCATCGGCGCGCTTTATGTGAAGAAAGGCGTGCGCTTTCATCCGCTGATCCGCGGCGGCAAACAGGAGCGCGGGCGGCGGGCAGGCACCGAAAACGTGCCGGGCATCGTTGGCTTCGGCAAAGCCGCGGAGCTTGCCTTGGCGCGCCTTCCAAGGCTCAGCGGCGTAAGCGCCCTGCGCGACCGCTTCGAGGCCGGCGTGCTCCAGCGCATCCCCGGTTGCTTCATCGCGGGTGATCGAACGAACCGGCTTCCCAACACCTCGAACATCGTCTTCGACGCTGGCTTGGGCGAGGTCATCCTCTCGGAGCTGAACAAAGCCGGCATCGCGGCCTCCTCCGGCTCGGCCTGCGCCTCGGGAGCGACAGAGCCTTCGCATGTGCTGCGCGCGATGAAAGTGCCGTACACCGCGGCACTCGGCGCCATCCGCTTTTCCTTCTCACACGAGAACACGCCCTCAGAGATCGAGCGCGTGCTCGAGGTTCTTCCCGCCATCGTGGCGCGTGCCCGCGAGGTCTCCGGCTTTGCGCCGATGGCAGGAGAAAACTTTCAGTCGATTATTCCGGGGCAAGGCCGGGAGCAACAAGGAGCGCATTATGGCTAACGTAACATTTTCATCCCCGGCGATGCCGCGAGACATCACCGTCTACGCCGTTGCCGGGCATCGCGGCACCATCCTCTCCGTGGCCAAGGCGCACAGAATCCCCATCGCGTTCAACTGTCAGGACGGCGAATGCGGCTCCTGCGCGGTCGAGGTGAAACACACCTCGCCTGTGCACGCCATCACGCTGACCGACAAGGAAAAGGAGCTGCTCCGCCAGCTCGGCAAGATCACCCGCGAGGAGATCGCCGCCGCCGAGGTGAACGACATGCCGCCGCGCTACCGCCTCGCCTGCCAATGCTTCATCCGCGACGAGGACATCATCGTTTCTTTCGAGGGCGACCCGGCCGTGCCGGTGAAGGCCGCCAAGCTCCCGCCCATCGGCAGCATCGAGGAATTCTACGGCTATGCGATCCAGGTCGAGAAGGACGCGATCAATCATTATAGCGAGCTGGCCACGGCCATGGAGAAGGCCGGCCAAAAGGACGTTGCGGATCTTTTCCTGCAGCTTGGCGATTACTCGCGCATCCATCTCGGCGAGGTCAAGGCGCTCGCCGGAAAGCCGGCCGGCACGCTTCCCGCCCATTATGTCTGGCCACATCACGCGACGCCCGGCCGGACCGAGCTCTGGGCCGGCGATCCGGCGCTGGCTAGGCTCGGCGCGCTAAGGGCGGCGCTGCAAGGCGAGCGGCGCGGCTACGATTTTTACACTGCCATCGCGGACAATTCCGACAACCCCGAGCTTGCCAAGCGGGCCAAGGAGTTCGTGCTGGAAGAGGGCGATCATGTCGCGATCCTCGAGCGCTGGATTGCGCGGGAGGAAGCGGTGCAGAAGGCCGCGCGGCGGTAACGTTTGCCGTATGTAAGTGGAAACCGTCGCGAGCCCTCCTCACCCCAACCCTCTCCCCGAGGGGAGAGGGAATTTCAGGCGTTCTCTCTCCCCTTGGGGAGAGAGACAGAGTGAGGGGGGCTTGAAGCTGTTCCCGCTTCATGGGACGCACGCCACCCTTTGCACCAAGCGGGGCGAAGCCCTCCTTATCTTCTTGGCATCGCGATCTTTGTCTCGTAGTATCGGTGGTTGCGTTGTGATAAAGTTGCGCAAAAGGCAGCGAAGGAAAGGCGAATGGAATACGGCGAGGAGACCACATCCCCCATCGAAATGAAGCTGCGTGACGCAGGGCTTCGCCCGACGCGGCAGCGCATGGACTTGGCGGACCTCCTGTTCGGGAATGGCAACCGGCACGTCACCGCCGAGATGCTGCACGCCGAGGCGCTCCAGCGCCAAGTCTCCGTCTCGCTCGCGACCGTTTACAACACGTTGAACCAATTCGCCGGGGCAGGGCTCCTGCGCGAGGTCGCCATCGAGGGCTCGAAGACCTATTTCGACACGACCATCACCGATCACCAGCACTTTTATTTCGAGCATGACGGCCGGCTTATCGACCTAGGCCCGGATGAGGAAGTGGCCGTGGCCGTGCGCAAGCTGCCCGAAGGCATGAAGGTCGCCCGGATCGATGTGCTGATTAGGCTTGTGCCGGATAAATAAGGCGCGACGCTGCCTGACCCTCCCATGGATTGAATACGCCGGCCCCTATCCGCTGGAAACCGGCTACGTTGCGCGTTGCGGCTGTGAGCCGGTGCACCAGCGCTGTTGCCAAGGTCTGCCGCCCCGTTCGCGCTCGCCCGCAGGGCCGCCCGCCATCTGCGCGATAGACGAGGCCTTGCGCTGCAAGCAAAAAGGCAAGGCCGAGACCATCCTCTTCAACCCGTCGGGCCCCCAATCGCGTTTGCTTGCAACGCGATGGGAGAAGGGACGCCCGAACATGGCGCTGTGCGAGCAACATCGTCCCCTCTC
>JBKQQS010000080.1:0-6425 GCA_052144215.1 Rhodomicrobium sp. | reverse complement strand
CCAAAAATTTGATCATTCGCACACCCTGATGGGCTTCCGACCGGCGCATCCCAAACCTCGAAAGGCTCAGAACTTACCGGACAGATCGTGCGCTACCTAAACCGGACATATCATGTGCTACCGACAGAAGTGTCTCATCCTCCATGACAGACTGGGGCTGAGGTGATATACTTAAGCAAAATTATACCAGTGGTCAGGGGGAAGCGGTGGCGGTTCTGAGCGGGAAGATGCTGGCCGGCGGACTGGGCGTGCTGCTCATGGCGGAGGGCGTGAGCGTCTTGAAAATCGATTATCTGCGCGACGTCTATCAGTGGCGGGGTAGGTTGGGTAGCCACTCACTCTCTGAAAAAGACCTGGCCGCGCTCGCAACAAAACCGGTCGAAGCTCGATCCTTCAAGGAATGCGATGCCGGCTGCCCGGAAATGGTGGTGATCCCAGCCGGGAAATTCATGATGGGCTCGCCTGAGAGCGAAGAGGGGCACAACCAAAATGAAGGCCCGCAACATGAAGTGACGATTGCGAAGCCTTTTGCGGTTGGCAAGTTCACGGTGACCTTTGCCGAATGGGATGCCTGCACGGCCGCTGGCGCCTGCCGCAAGGCTATCGACAGCGGCTGGGGCCGCGATAAGCGGCCTGTCATCAATCTGAGCTGGGACGATGCCCAGCAATATGTAGGCTGGCTCTCGCGCGTGAGCGGCAAGCCGTACCGCCTCTTGTCTGAGGCCGAATGGGAATATGCGGCCCGCGCCGGCGCCACAACGAGCTACTGGTGGGGCAATGAGATCGGCGAGGGCAAGGCCAATTGCGACGGATGCAAGAGCCAATGGGACGGTCAGCAAACGGCTCCCGTAGATACGTTCAAGCCCAATCCCTTCGGGCTCTACCAAATGCACGGCAATGTTTGGCAATGGGTGCAGGATTGTTATGAAGGCGACTACGCAGAGGCTCCAAGGGATGGGTCCGCAAACTTGACTATAGGTTGCGACCTGCGTGTTCTTCGCGGCGGTTCCTGGATCTTCGCTCCACGGAACCTCCGCGCGGCGCAGCGCGTTGGAGTCCATTCAGACTTCGGGAGCAGCTTCTTCGGCTTCCGGCTGGCCAGGACGATTACCCCTTAAATCTTGACTACTTTAGTTCTTATGAAAAAGGGTAGCTGCCGGGCGTGGCCAACACGGCACAGTCTTGGAGGATAAGGTTAGGGCACGGATCGGTGCGTGGATCGCTCATGCCGAACATTCGAACACTTGGCGGCTGAGGCAGGCGATGTTCCGGAACGTGCACCATGCCTTGATAGCGCGCGGTGGTGGAACGGCCGAATCTGGCCCAAAGGGTGAATTTCAGCCGCACCCGCTGTTGAAGGTTGAGCGGCCCACCTCGGTTTGCATTCCATCTCACCGCTGGTGCCGGGCGAAGCCGTGGCGGCATGGCAAAGGTCAGCGCCGCTGCGTTTTGGAATAGTTCAGCCGTTTGCGCATGAAGAGTTCGTCCGATGCATCGGAGGCGAGCTGCTCGAGCACCGCGACCTCCTCGAAGCCGAAGCGCTCGTAAAAAATGCGCGCCCGCGCGTTGAAGGTTGAGACGCAGAGCCATAGCTGGCGCGCCTCGTCCGCCCGCGCTTGGCGTTCCATCCATTGCAGGACGTGCAAGCCCAGATTGCGCCCCTGAAAACCTGGCAAGATGGCCAGAAGCTGCAAATAAGGGCCGTGCAGGAAGGGGGCTTGGATGGTGACGATGCCGGCAAGCTCGTCCCTGCAAAGAACCTCGAACCTGTGCACGGACGGATGCTCGCGTTGGAAGGCTCGCGTGAGCCGGTCCGCCGGCCAGCCGATGACCGACCAGGGCGGCATGGCCGCCAGCGCCTCGCCGAGCCTCGAGGCGTTTGCTGGCGAAAGCGGACGCAGCACGCCAGCGCCAAGATCGTAAGTTGTGAGTTCGAAAGCTTGCATGGATGAGTTGGGAATCTCGATCGCGGTTTGTTGCTATTGTCAGACCTTCTAACGGCTAGCAAGCTATCTGAACGACTTCCACTTCAACCCGATATAAATGGCAAAAATGGCTGCGATAGCGGTACCGGCAGCCATGGCGAAGGTCTGTTTGAGTGTATTCGTGGGATAGAGACCAGTCGCGACGAGTGCAATGCGGCCGATAATATCGAGCAACAGCAATATGATTGCGATTGCCGCCGCCCATTTGCGCATGCTCAAGATCAAAAGGCCGGATGCGATATATAAGATACCGATAACAGCAGCCACAAAGGTGAAGACGCTCTTATCTGACGTGACGATGCCTGCAAATTCGTGCCTGAAGCCAGTGAGTACCTCCAGCGCTCCGAATACGATGGAGAACGCCCCGGTAATGGTTATGCCGGGAGGTCTAGCGGCGTAGGTGCTACGGTTCAAGCTCAACTCTTCCTTTGGAGAAAGCGGTCTGCCTTACAAGCATATAAGGCTGGGTTGTTCATGTCATAGGCTAGCTGCTGCGTTTTGCGTTCCATAGGCTCCAAAGGAACATCGCAAGCGCGAGCGGCAAGAGCACATAGGTGGCGATGGCGCCAGGCGGCGGGGCCGCGGCCTGCAGCGGTTTCAGACTGCCTGCGGCGATACGCAAGCCTTGCTCGATGAAAACCGCCAGAAGCATGAGAGGGGTTAAGAAACGGTAGCGCAGGATCGCAACCCAATAGAACAGAGCCAGCAGCATCTGGCTGGCCCCCCATTGCGCGAAAATGGCGGCGATGTTCGTTCCTCCTCCGGCACCCAAGGCAAGGCCCGCGATGCTGGCGGCGCCGCCATCGGGCGCGAATATGTGGATCAGGCTGCGGATCGTGCCGGCCACAGCGATGAGGATCAGGAAATAGAAAGGAGGTCTTGGGCCGGTATAGCGGGCGCCGGTCTGCGGCAGAAGTCTCGACCAATCCAACATCGCAGGCCCCTCGCGTTTGACGGCCCAGCTGCGCCGCCGCACATCGTCAACGCCATTGCCTTCCGCCCAGGGGAGCCTGTGCCAGGCTTGCAAGAAGAGTGCCGGCGCGAATACCGGACATCGGCAGCTTCAGCCGGATGCGCGTGCCTCTATTCTCACGATCCGTTCACAGATTCCACTAGAATCCGAGTAAATTTTCATTGCGTAATGTCCGCATTGCTCGCAAACTCTCACATGCGCCAATGCAGTTTGGCGTGCTCTCATAGGTGAACGGAAATGGCAAAGAAACCTGAAGCCAAGCCAAAAGAAGCCCCGAAGCCGGCCGAAAAGCCCGCCGACAAGGGCGGCAAAAAGCCCGGCAAAAAATAAGATAGGTCCGCGTGAAAAAGGAGGAAGAGATTCTCTTCCCCTTTTTCCTCATTTTCCTATAAGCATGGCCCCTAACCAGCATCGATCAAATCCAAGACGGGGGCTCCATGCGGCTCTTTCATAGATTTCTAATTTTAGCGGCGCTTGCCTTTTGGCCGGCGGGCGCATGTGCAATCACACTGACAAACCGCGACGCGACCGACCAAAAGTTCATCCTCATCGAAGGCGATCAGCAAAGCGAGCGCGTCATCAAGGCCGGAGAAAAGCTCGAGCTTTGTGAAAAGAGCTGCGTCATCCGCCTGCCCGACGGGGAAGACTACGAGTTCGACGGTACGGAAATCGTTTCGCTGGAGGAGGGATTGCTCTTTCTCGACAACCCTGAGGATCAAAACAAGGCGGCCCGCTGAAACTTAGCGTGTGTCCTATATAAGCGGAAACCGGAAGTCCCCCCTCACTCACTCACACACTCTCTCTCTCCGAGGGGAGAGAGGGCGCCTGAAAAGGCTCTTCCCCTGGGGAGAGGGCCGCAGCAGACTCCTTCTCCCCGTCCGCATTCGCAAGCGAATGCGGAGCAAGCCGGCAAGGCCCTGCTGCTGCCGCTGTCCAAAGCGCCAATGACAAGGTCCGGGCGCCGCTTTGGCTGCTCAGCTTCTGTAATCTTGCACTTTTGTCGCCCGAAGCCCCGGAAGTCCGTGGCGGTCGATGAGGCGCTGCCAGCTCAGGAATTCGTCGATGGTCAGCTTATAGCGGTTGCAGGCATCCTCAAGGCTGAGAAGGCCGCCGCGCACAGCGGCGACAACCTCCGCTTTCCTGCGGATGACCCAACGCTTCGTATTCGGTGGTGGAAGATCTGCGATTGTCAGCGGACTGCCATCGGGTCCAAGAACATAACGCAGGCGGGGACGGAACATTTCGGTCATAGTACTCTCACACGCGATCAAGACCTGAGGGCACTGTAACCGCGGGCACTTAAAACGTGCTTAACGGGCCTGGTATAAAAATGGTCTTCGTTTTCAACTTTAGATTGCGTAACGCCGTTCAGTTGTGGCCCGCTTTAAGCGCACAATACCGGTTTGCACTTTTGCCAGCGCCACCATATGACTTCTGCGCACAGCCGATCCATCGCAAGTATGCTTAATGTCGAAAGTTAACGTAAAGCCGGTCCCAGGGACCGATCCCATCGATGAACCCGCCCTCACCCCGGCATGCATGGGGCTGAGCGGCCTTGCGCGCGAGCATCGTATCGTTGTGGCGATGTCTGGCGGGGTGGATTCCTCGCTCGCTGCGGCTCTCGTGGCGCGCGCGGGGTACGAGACGGCCGGCATCACGCTTCAGCTTTACGACCACGGTGCCGCTACGGCACGGAAGGGCGCATGCTGCGCGGGGCAGGATATCAGGGACGCCCGGCGCGTGGCGGACATGCTCGGCATCCCCCATTATGTGCTGAATTACGAGGATCGTTTCCAAGAGGCGGTCGTTGAGGATTTTGCGGCGAGCTATCTGGCAGGCGAAACACCGCTCCCTTGCGTCCGCTGCAACCAGTCGGTGAAGTTCTCCGATCTCTTGAGAACCGCGCGCGATCTTGGAGCTTCGGCGCTCGTCACGGGGCACTATGTGCAAAGCCGTCAGGGGCCGGCCGGCTGGGAGATGTTTCAAGCCGTGAGCGCCGGTCGCGACCAAAGCTACTTTTTGTTCGCGACCACGCAAGAGCAGCTCAACTTCCTGCGTTTTCCGCTGGGCTCTTTGCATAAGAGCCAGACACGCGCGCTCGCGGCGCGCCTAGGCCTGCCGGTCGCCTCGAAACCCGATAGCCAGGACATCTGCTTCGCGCCAACCGGAGATTACGCCTCGGTCATCCGCAAGCTGCGCCCGGAAAGCGCCGAGCCGGGCGAAATCGTCCATGCCGATGGGACCGTGCTCGGGACCCATCCGGGCATCGTCAATTTCACGGTTGGGCAGCGCAAAGGCCTTGGCATTGCCGCCGGCGAGCCGCTCTTCGTGATCCGCATCGAGCCCTCGTCGCGCCGCGTCGTGGTGGGACCGCGGGAGCTGTTGCGCACCGCGCGGATTGCCTTGCGCGAGGTCAATTGGATCGGCCCAGGAACGCTTGCCGAGGCCGCCGCTGTGCGGCGCGCGCTCTTCGTTAAGGTGCGCTCCACGCAGGAGCCCCGTCCGGCGCATCTCGCCGGGGATGATACCGGCGTTTCTGTCGAGCTCGTCAATTCGGAGTTCGGCGTTGCGGCCGGCCAGGCTTGCGTCTTTTATGACGATGGAAGCGGCTCGGCGCGCGTTCTCGGCGGCGGCTTCATCGCTTCGGCAACCGGTTAACAATAATGGGTCCAATGCCTATTCATCAGCCACGTCTCGACGAGAATGCCGTGCGCCAAGCCTACGAGGGCTGGGCACCGGTCTACGACTACAGTTTCGGCTTGGTTTCCGGCCCCGGCCGGCGGGCTGCGGTCCGGATTTTGAACACGCTGCAAGGACGGATACTTGAAATCGGCGTTGGGACCGGCCTGTCCTTGCCACGGTACAAGCCCGGCCTAGAGGTGACCGGAATCGACCTTTCGCCCGACATGCTGGCGAAGGCGGCGGCCCGCGTCCGGCGGCTCGGGCTGAAACAGCACACGCTGACCGTCATGGACGCAAGCAGCCTCGCCTTCGCGGACGGAACCTTCGATGCCGCCGTGGCCATGTATGTCATGACCGTTGTGCCCGATCCCGCGGCCGTCATGGCGGAGATGCGGCGCGTTTTGCGCCCCGGCGGCACAGCGATCGTCGTCAATCATTTCAGCCGCGAACGGGGATTGCGCGCGGCCGTGGAACGCGGCCTCGCCCGCTTCTCGCACCAGCTCGGCTGGCATCCCGTCTTTTCGCTCACCAATGTGACCGGCGCGCCCGGCTTCCGGCTGATCGAGCTGGTGAATTTACCGCCGCTCGGGCTGTTCACAATCCTGCGCCTTGAGAAGGTGGCATGAGTGCGCCCGGCGCCATGACGGTCCGCCGGGGCGGCCTGTCGATAGCTAATTAAGTTGGCCGGTTTAGGTAGCGCATCAAATGTCCGCTGCTTCTGCTTTTGTTCTGCTGTGGGCGGGTGGGCAAGTTTCAGACTTGTCCATGCCGTCCACAGGTTCGCC
>JBKQQS010000079.1:0-17673 GCA_052144215.1 Rhodomicrobium sp. | reverse complement strand
AAAGCGCACCATCGAGGATGCCTGCACCTATATCGGCGGCCTCGTCGCAACCATCGACCCTGGCGAGTGCAGAAACTACTTCGAAAACGATGGCTACGCTTCAGTCAAAACATGAAATGCTCTAGGCCCGGAGGTACACACACCCCTCTGGCGCAGCATCCGGCTTGCCCAAAGCCTACAACGAGAAAAATTGCTCAAAACGGCCATTCCGGTAACAGCCGGCCCCGCGCGACCCGCCCCAGACTCCTGTAGAGCGTTTTCACGCGGCCTGGACCCATCCCGGACATCGGGCCTAACTGGCATCCCAGGGCTTGGCTAGTCCAAGCCCTGGGTGCGAACGCCATCTCCTGCGCAGCCGCGCGCGAAGAAACCGGCGCTTCTCAATAGTCATCGGATCAATAGACCAGAACGTTTGTCGCGGAGAGGCATTCCGTGACGAATGTCGCAGCGCCGACAATCGACGCGCCTTCTGTGAGGTCCTGCTGAGGAATTGCCCGCGAACCAGCACACGGTCCGCAGACATAGATTTTGCCGCCTGACTCCACGTAGGTCTTCAGCAGATCCTTCAACGGCGGGAACCCGGGCGCGGCGACATGTTCCGTTGTCCCTTTCATCCCAAGAAATACGCCGCTCGCTTGCAGGCCGACAAGCACCTCCACATTCATAGCGATTGCCGTTGCCGCCATGACGAATGGGGTCGTCGCCATTTCCGGGCTCTCAGGTCCGTGTGTGACCATAACTACCAGTTCTTGCATGCTATTTGCCATCATAGCCTCCTGATCGAGTTAGCCTCAGTCAAGCAAATGCTCAAGGAGCACCTCCGGCCTTCGCTTTTCCCATTAGCCCGGCGCCCGTTTGCTGCCTTGCAGGTTCATGCAAGTGCGGCGCTGGAAAGCCCTATCATTGAGCATCTTCCAGCGCCAGGCCGGCCCTTGATGCTTGTCAACAAGCTGGAAAGATAGGCTCCGGGCGCAATCGCTGCGGTACTCTTGCTAAGGGCGCTCAAGCCGAGCGGAAAAAGTGTGGGCGCGGACCGCTTCCTCCTGATCCAGGGCATCGAGCTGCTCGGTCACATGCTTGAGGATAGCGCTGACCTCCGGCAGCAATACATTCTCCAGTGCCCTTGCCCTCCGCTCAGTTCGTCTGTATTCGCGGGCTAGCCTCAGCAGGTTGCCTGAGAGCAGGCCGGCTTCTAGCATGATTTGAGCGAGCTGCTTGAATGCGTTACCTGCTGCCTTTGCTTCCGGGGTGAGGTTCAGGGTTTCCACTGTGGACGTGGCGGCACCCTCCAATGCTTCTGCGTGATGCAGTAGCGTCACACCGAGATAGGTGGATGTAACGGTCTTGGGAGCCGTAAACGGCCCCACCGGCTGCATTATCTGAAGTTCCTCCAATCCATGGCGTTCAATGGCCTCGCCGAGTGCAGCCAGCGCCGCCTTGCGTGCGGTTTCCAGTTCCGCATTCCGCCTCTCGAAAAGCGCCAGCTGGCGAAGGATCTCTCCCGCAAGCAGCATGCGTTTTTCATCGAGAAACCCAAAGCCGTCGCGCATGAGCTTACGCTCTTCGGAAAGCGCAAGAGCCTCGCTCTTTGTCGGGGCTGTCTCACGCATGGGCCCGGCTCCCGTGCAAGCGCGCTGAATGACGGCCGATTTGAGTGTCGGACACGCGTGTCAGCTCGGACTGAGGCAGAATGCGCAACAATTCCCACGCTGCGGAAAAGCTCTCCTCAAGGGTGCGCGGCTTTGTTTGATGGATAAGACCACGTTCGAATTGATCGGCGAAGGTGAGATAATTGCGGTCGAGCTCTGTCAAACCTTCCTGACCGACAACGCTTGCAAGAACGCGAACCTTCGCGGCTTTCGCGTAAGATGCGAAAAGCTGGTTAGCGAGCGCGGGGTGGTCGGGATCGGTAAAGCCCTTTCCGATACCTTGGTCCATAAGGCGCGATAGGCTTGGAAGGACATTGATAGGCGGATAGATTCCCTGATGATCGAGGGTGCGGTCGAGCACGACTTGTCCTTCGGTAATGTATCCTGTCAGGTCCGGCACCGGATGACTGATATCATCGGCGGGCATCGTGAGAATGGGCAGCTGCGTCACTGTGCCCTTCAATCCTTTGATGCAACCGGCGCGCTCATAGATCGAGGCTAGATCGGAATACATGTAGCCGGGGTAGCCTTTGCGGCTCGGGATCTCGCCGTGGCTAGCCGATACCTCGCGCAAAGCTTCGCAGTAATTGGTCATGTCCGTCATGACGACAAGAACGTGCCGGTCTTCCTCGAAGGCAAGATACTCGGCGGCTGTCAGTGCAAAACGCGGCGTGAGCAGGCGCTGCGTTGAAGGCTCGCTTGCGAGATTGAGAAACATCGCCGTATGGGCAATCGCACCCCAATCCTGCATGGCCCTGCGGAAGCTTTCCGCCGTATCATGAGACACACCGATGCCGGCGAAGACGACGGCAAAGCTCCCCTCATCCGCGCGCCTGAGCTTCGCGTTCTGCACCACGTCGATGGCGATGCGGTCATGGGGCAGGCCTGCGTTCGAAAAGAGCGGAAGCTTCTGACCGCGCACGAGCGCATTCATGAGGTCAACCGCGGAGATTCCGGTTTCTATGAAGTCGCGAGGCAGGTCGCGCGTGGCCGGGTTGATAGCGGGTGCATCGATCCGCCGCCTTGCCGCTGCAGCGATTGGCGGTCCTCCGTCGATCGGCTGTCCAACGCCATTGAAGATGCGCCCGAGCAGGCCTGGCCCAAGCGCAGCGTGAAGCGGCTCGCCATAGAAGCGGACACGAATGTCATACAATCCCAGCCCTCTGGTCGACTCGAGCACTTCAATGACCAACGCGTCATTGTCTAAGGCGGCGATGCGCCCAAGACGTGGTCTTCCGTCCCCGCCCGTGATCTCGACCGCTTCGTTGAGCCCCACATTGACGGTTCTCTTCAGGAACAGGAGCGGCCCTTCGATTGCGGTTGCCGTCCCCTGAGCATAAACGCTAGGATGCACGGCGCTGCCCCTTTTCTAGCCTCGCCAGGCCGCTTTCAAGCTCGACCCGCAACGAGCCGTAGTGGTCGAGAGCATCCTCGCCTATTTCTTCACCCATTCGCTGCAGGCGGCGCACAACCGTAAGTGCTCCGATCTCCGCCGGAGACACGCCTTTCCTTAACGCCTGCTCGGCGAGTTCGATGAAGCGCATGATAAGGCGGAGCATCGCGGTCTGACGCTTCGGCGAGCAAAAGCGATCCGTATCCGAAAAGGCCGATTGCCGCAGCAGCGCTTCATTCACGATGTCGGCGCAAAGCAGTGTGAGTTGCTGGCCCGGAGGCAAAGCGTCCCGGCCAACGATGCGTGCCATGCGTTCGAGGTTCGCCTGCGCCTCAAGGATGGACAAGAGCTTTTCGCGATCTGCGGCCCAGCTCGGATTGCCCTGCGCTGCCCACCAAGGGCCGAACCGCGACGCTCCATCGGAGTAGGATTGCAGCGGATGCACGGCCGGATAAAAGCGCGCCTGCGCTCGCTCCCGGTCTAGGCCCCAAAAGCAATTTACAAAACGTTTGGTATGGCTCGTCACGGGCTCGGAGAAATCGCCGGCGGGAGGGCTGACTGCGCCAATGATGGTGAGCGAACCCGTGGACCCTGAGAGCGTCTTCACCCGGGCCGCACGCTCGTAAAACTCTGCAAGCCGGGAGCTAAGGTAAGCGGGGTAGCCCGCCTCGCCCGGAAGCTCCCCCAGCCGGCCGGCAACTTCGCGGAGCGCCTCGGCCCAGCGGCTCGTCGAGTCAGCCATCAAAGCGACATCGAGACCCTGATCGCGGAAAAATTCACCGACGGTGACTGCAGTGTAGATACTCGCTTCGCGCGCCGCCACCGCCATATTCGATGTGTTGGCAATGATAACGGTGCGCTCCATCAGCTTGCGGCCGGTGCGGGGATCGCTCAGTTCGGGGAACTCGTGGAGCACCTCGGCCATCTCGTTACCGCGTTCGCCGCAGCCGACATAGACGATAACGTCGGCGTCGCAACCCTTCGCAATCGTTTCCTGCAGAACGGTCTTGCCGGTACCGAACCCTCCCGGAAGCGCTGCCCGTCCGCCCCGGGCGACCGGAAAGAGCGTGTCGAGAATTCTTTGACTCGTTACGAGAGGCTCGTCGGCCGGCAAGCGCTCGGCTATGGGTCTCGGAACCCGGACAGGCCAGAGTTGGATAAAGCCAAATTCAACCAGCGCGCCCGAGTCTGCGCGGACCGAGCATAGGGCCGCGTCCTCCCCGTAACTGCCATCGCAAGCAATGCTCTCAACCGCACCCTCCAGCTCTGGCGGCACCAAACAATATTGAGGGATGCTTGAATTTTCGATTGCACCGGCTATCGAGCCGCCCTTAACGCGTGCCCCCGGTTTCACGAGGGGACGGAAGGCAACGCGCCTTTGGGCCGGAGAGCCTGCGCCGGCAGCTCCCGCTTCGATATCGAGGGGACGCATCAAACCATCAAAGATGCGGCCCAAGAGATTTGGGCCAAGGGGGATCGAGAGAGGGCGTCCAGTGCCCTTTACCGGGTCTCCGGGCCGTAGCCCGGTCGTATCCTCGTAAACCTGGGCTACGAATGTATCCCCTCTGAGCCGGATGACCTCGCCCCGGAGCTGGCGCGGGCCAACTTCAATGGCCTCGCCGGCCCGGAACGGTCCTTTCACAGCAGCATGCAAGACGGGCCCGCTAATCGAGCGGATAATGGCTTCGCTCATGACGGACCCTTAACGGCGTCTTTCGCCGGAGTGAAGGCATGGGAGAGCTCGGCGAGAAGCATTGCCTCGATGGCATGTTTGTCCGCGAGCAGCCCATAGGAGGAGGCATCGAGCACAGCCCCCTCGGCGTGAACGCGAATTCCAGCTTTCAGCGCCGAAGTTGTCTCAAAGCCGACGCTGCCCGCATCAACATCTCCTAAGAATGCGAGGAAGTGTTGCTTTTCCTCGCTGCTCACATCGAGCGGATGCTCTACCGTCCAACGGCCGGGTATAAGCCGCGAGGAGGCCTGGCGCGCAGCCGCCTCAAGCCATAAACGCCGGCTGGCGGAATCCTGCCAACGCTTTAGCACTGCCTTCTCTAAGAGAGGCAGTCCGTAGCGCAATGCCTCGGCCGCCATCGTCTCCTTGAGCATACGTTCCCGGGTTTGGCGCCTCGCCTCCGCTTGTATGAGGCGGCGCCTGCCTTCCTGGCGCATAGCCATAATGGCCTCATACCCGCGGGCATGGGCGGAAGCGAAAGCAGCCGCAACGATATCCTTTGCTTCGTCCTCAGCGGATTTCAGCACCTCGGCGCACTCCGACTCGACCTGCATTTGCACTTCCTCGATAAGCGATCTCGCCAGCGCTTCGTTTGAAGACAGCATACCGTCAACCCTCAATCCCCAGGGTTACTTTGAGCCTGCGAGCAAGATCCGGCGGCAACGCAGCGCCAAGAATATCTGGCACGATTGCGGTAGGGGACCGGAGGGCCAGCAACGCCTCGTCAAGTTCCTGTTTCTGCACCTCGGCGGCTGCAGCGGCAGCGATCAAAACCGCGCCTGCGCCGCGTCTCGCCTCCGCCAGCATAGCGGAGGCCTCCCCGCCCGCCGCCCCCAAAATCTCGAGCCCTGCGAGCCGGAAGCCAGTTGCGCTCAGCTCGTCACCGATAAAAAACACCGCGCTCATGGCTTAGCCGACCCTGCTCAGGATTAGGATGGCCACGATCAGGCCGTAGATCGCGATACCCTCTGCTAGCCCTACGATTATGAGCACGCGCCCGAGGAGCTCCGGCTTTTCCGCGAGAGCCCCAACAGCTGCGCTCCCGACTGAGGCCACCGCAATGCCCGCCCCAAGAGACGAAAGACCGGCGGCAACAGCCGCAGCCATCATGGCCCATTGAGCTACGCTTCCGTTGGCCGTCGCCGCAACCATTCCCTCGGCGGCCTTTGCTGGAGGAAGCCAAAGCAAAGCAGCCGTGAGGGTCCCCGCAATTATGAGCACGCCTCCTAGAACGGGGCCCAGAATGCGAACCAGTCTGGTCATGGCAAGCTCCTAGAATCTCCAAAGGCTTTCGGAGGAGCCCCACCCAGTGATGCTGGGAGGAGCCAAAGGCTTGAATGCACGTCCGCCCCCCTTTAGGAAGCGGATGAAGAACTCGAAAAGGATGAGGCGGGTCGTCTGGATCGCCACAACGAGTCCCTCAAGAGCGATGATTAGCACATTGCCGAGCACAAGCACGATTAAAGAGCCGACGCTTCCGGCAGAGGCGGAAATGGCCACAACTGCTGTCGAGAGTCCTGCGTGAGCAAGCGCGAACGCTCCCACACGGGTAAAGGAGATCGTGTTCATTACTAGCTGCATGCCCTGTTCGAGAAACTCGAAGGCGCCGGTGAGAATAGCTCCCAGCCGCCGTCCGGCTGGGGCTTCGAAGACGGCTCCAAGAACGAACCAAAAGGCCCCGGCGGCGCACAACCAGAGGCTGGATGCTGACAGGGGCGAAGCAAGAAGCCCGGCATAAGCGGCGGCCAGACCGCCGCGGTTTCTCCACCAGTGCGGAGCCTCGCCCCGCCAATAGGCTTGAACGGCATCGAGCAGGAGGCCGAGAGAAAGAATTACGGCGCCGGCTCCAAGCGCAATTTTTAGGAAGAGCACAGGATGGGAGATTGGATGCACCCAAAGCGCTGGGATGATGTCTTCCCTGGCAAAAACGCTGCCGTAGAGCGCGCCGAACAGGGCAGCCGCCAGACCGCCGGGAATAAGCATGCGCAAAAAGGGCGTATGGTGCTGGAGAAAGAGTCCTGCAACGGCCAGAACGAGGCCTTGCCCAACGTCGCCAAACATAAACCCAAAAAGCACCGGCGCGATGAAGGCCAGCAGTTGGCTCGGGTCGGCTTCGCTTGGCGCCGGGGTGCCGAGCAGCCGGACGAACGCTTCGAAATCCTTCACCCAATATGGATTCTTCATGAGGATCGGGACCTGATGTCCAGGAGGCGCCTCACCAATATGAACGAGCGCGCTTAGGCCGGCCGCCCGGAGTGCTGCCGCAAGCGCGGTGCCGTCTCCATCTGCGGTCCAGCCCGTCACCACCACAAGACGCTCGCCGGCGTTCAGTGACCTCGCCTGTTGACTTAGCCACTCCATGAGGTTGATTGTGCCTAAGGCTTCAGCAACGCCGTGCCTCTTGGAGAGGCCAGCAAGCTTTGCGTCCAGTTCCGCCCGCTCTGAAGCCAGCGCGGCTTGCTTGCGCGAAATTTCCTCAAGGCCGGTCTTAGCTGTGTCCGGCAGCCATTTTGGGAGGGCGATCATCACCCCCTTCAGGCCTGCCGCCACCGCCTCCACTTCCCGGACATCAGACGGACGTCCAACCATCAAGACATAGACAGCGTTGGCGGCATGGACCGTCTTGGAAAGCAGCAGCGGGAGTTCGCGCGGAGTTTGGTCTGGAAACATGACAAGGCATACGCACAGGCGAGGTCCCGCATTTGCAAGCAGACTGAGGGGAGGGAGTTTGCTGCCTATGGCTGAGATGGCTTCACCCAAGCCGAGCAGCGCTTTCGATTCCGCGCTTAGCTGCTCCAGACGGTTTATGAGAGGGTCAGCCTCAGATTGCCAAGCCCTAAGCATGCCGAGTGCCCGCTCAAGTTCCAGAGCCGGCTCCTCATGAAGTTCGGGGAGATGTGCCGGAGGCCAATACGTACTGTTGCGGTGCGATAGGCCAACCCACTCTTTAAGGGCCGCGTCGAGGTTGGGAACAGCGGGTTGATGGCTATCGCCGTCTTGTGACTCAAGTTCGACGGCGCCGGTCCGGGCCAAACAGGCGATCACTTGGGCCAACTGATTACGGGTGGTGACCGCTTCGAACCAGTTTGCTGGGACAGGCCGGAAGCTCATGCTGCCTCCACCGGCGCTACGCCTTCAAGGAGCAAACGGCGAAGGAGGCCGCCCCTTAGCCTTTCGATATCGAGAAAGGCGAGCCCCAAATGGCAGAATACAGCGGCAGGCCTTGCAGCACTCGCACGAAAACGCCGGATGAGATGAGCGGCAAGATCGCGGCGAAGCGTGGTGCTCGCTTGGTTCGCAGAACGTTCGAAGGAGAGCGCTACCCCTGTTATAAGAGTATGAAGGTCTCGCCCTTCGGTGCGAGAGATCGCGGGCCAAAGCAGGCACCAGTGCTTAAGCCACTCCTTGAGCAGCGCGCCCTCGCCGGCGCTCGCTGCAAGCGCTCCAAGGCCGGCCTCTTTCAACCGTTCGCTCCTGATAGCTGGCGGCGCGTGCGGCAGCGCCGCCAACACTGGATCTTCCGCCATCCATGGCCAAGCCGCGCCACCCTTCAAGAGATAGGATAAAATTGGAAGGTCTGGCAGAAGCGCTGCCCACCGCACGGCCGGCTGCCAGGATACCGGCATCCAGCTTGCGATCTCCCCCGCGTAGCCGCGGCGAGCCTGGCGCAACCTTTTCTCAATAACATGCGCAGAAGCATCCAGCGGGATGCCCTCTGTAAATCGCCTCAAAGCGTTGGTTTTGGTGCGATCGATATAGCTGCTGAAAGACCTTGCACCCTCAAGCGCCTGCCAATGCGCCTCCTCCAGCCGCGCTCCGTGACGGGCTTGTAAGCGTGCCTGAACGTAGCAGAAGATTGCTCCGCCTGTCATTGCGAGCTCGTTAGCATAACCGCCAGCTGCTCGGCGGCCGCCGTGACAGGCTCAATCTCGGCGGATGGCGTGGCGGCCGTCTGCAGGGCGGCCCCCTCCAAAAGCGCTACGCGCTCGTCGGTAAGCTTCAGGTAACGCACCTGCAGTTGAGCGACACGTTCGTCTGCGCGCCGTGAGATCGCCTCAGCCCGCGTCCGGGCGGCAGCGAGTTTCTGCGCTGCAAGCCGGTGACATTGCGCAACTCGCTGCGCGCCCTGCCGGTCGGCTTCGAGCACATTTTGGATAGCGGCGCCCGCATCGTCGGGCCTGCGCGCCGTGTTAGCTAAGGTCACAGCTGTCCTCCCTCACATATGGGAAAATATTCAAATATACGCTTTTTTATAGCGTTTAGATGTGCCTTGAGCCTATCTCTACAAGGCGCACGGGCGCAACACCGCGCACGAGATCTCCTGCCGGGATCACTAACCATTGCCCATCCCGCAACGCTCGGCCCTGATCAGCAAACAGCGCTGGCAAAGCCATCACTGGCGCCGAAGCCACTGCTCTTGCAGAAGACTCGGCAATGCCGCTGTCTATGATGAGCATCCCGCCCTTTATGAAGGGGCACGATTAGTTATGTCTCGACCTCAGATTTCTTTGCCATTAAATACCGGCTAGCTGGGACATGCCTCCCATTACCACACATGGCCCCGAGCGCCAGATCGCAGCCGATTTCGGCGTGGCGCGCTCAGGGATCCAAAAGCAGGCGCGTTGGAAACGTTCACGAAACTCCCGGCCATGACCAAAGCGGTCCCAATTGTCCCAAATTGGACCTCTTGCCTGGCCGCAGCGTAGGTTGACTATGTTGCTGGCTTCGCCCTCGCCAACGCCGGCGAAAGGGGCTCAATGGGCCGGATGAGGCTCGCGCGGCTTGGTGTTATCGATGAGCGCGAGCAGGACTGACCGTCGCCAGCGGTCGAATCCAGTTTCGTGACGCGGCCAAATTGATCACGCCGCAGTCCAAGGGCTTGGAGGTATATGGCAGCCCCTCGAATGCCGCGTCTGTTAGAATATCCGGGCGATTTGCCCCAGGCGAGCGCTCAGTTTCTGCTTGCCGGCTGCCGGTTTTCGCCGAAGATGGTGCGTAAGGGTGGCTTTTCCATATGGCCTGCCCGGCAATGCCCAGGCTGCGAGCGGCGGACACATCGCCAACGCTTAACTCCCATGCATCAAGAAGAGGCTCCATGTGCACCAGCATTAGAAAGACACTGACAACCTGCGCGGCTGGCGTTGCCGCAACACTCGCCCTCTCTGCAGGTGCAATGGCCGAAGAAAAGCCGGTTCCCAGCGACTCCCTCGTAGCGCAAGCGCGCAGCATTGTTGGCCAATTCTCCGAAAAGCTGAAAAGTCAGCTTGTTGGCGCAATGAAGGCGGAAGGCCCGGTCAAGGCTATCGAGGTGTGCAAGGTTGCGGCTCCAGCAATCGCGGGCGAGGTCTCGACGGAGGGCTGGTCCGTTGGGCGTACCTCCCTCAAGCTGCGCAATGCGAAGAGTAAACCCAATGAATGGGAGAAGCAGACGCTAGAGCTATTCGAGGCGGAGAAGGCCAAGGGCGCCGATGTGACCAAACTCGAGCGCTCCGAAATCGCCGATGTTAACGGCGTGCGCACCTTCCGTTACATGAAGGCGATACCCACAGCCGAGCCGTGCCTGACCTGCCATGGCAGCGAAGTAAAAGAACCCGTGAAAGCGAAGCTCGCCGAGCTTTATCCAAACGATCGGGCCACGGGCTTTAAATTGGGCGATATACGCGGAGCGTTCACTCTGTCGAAGCCGGTGCAATAAGCAAAGGCCGCTTGCGCGAAAGCTGAAGCGGATCGACCGCTTCAGCCAGCAACGTTTATCTACTTCATGGGAACCATCTTGGTCTGCTCAAGATAGGCCTCTTCGACCTCCGACAACTCGATTTTGTCGTATCCAGTAATCATGGTCCGGATATAGTGGAGCACCGTCTTGCCGGTCGTGGTCATGTAGACATGGATGATGACGAACGCTGCCATGACGAACGCTGCGGCGGTATGCACGAAAGCTGTGAGCGTAAGCGCGTCCCCCGCCCAGGAATAATGGCTCCATAAATCGTAGAGCAGATAGACGATCCCGGTTGACCAGAGCGCTGGGCCGACGATGACCATGAAGCTCATATAAGCGAGCGACTGCAACGCGTTCTGCTTGCGCTGCAGGCTTTTCTTATATGGATGCGGCTCCCCCTTCAGAATACCCCAAGCGTAGAACCGGATGACCGGCCAAATACCCTTCTTGAACAAATATTGCTTCCATTGGCCGGTGGTGAAATTCCAGAACGTGGCGAAGACCCACAGCACGATCAGCGCGATTGCCGCGAAGCTGTGGACCGTCACAGCCATGCGGAAGCTTAACAGGCCATGCGCTCCGTGCAAGCCGAGCCCAGAGAAGAACAGCGTGAAGATCAGCGCGGCCTGCGACCAATGCCAGAACCGCTCGTAGCGCGAGTAGATCATCACGTCGCGCTTGAAGACGCGTTGCGGCTCCGGTTCCAGATATTGAGTCAACACGGTTTCGTCAGTCATTGTTCTGTCCCTTCCGGTAGCGGCGAGCTAAGCCGCGCAGCATTGCGTGCAGCATCACGCCCGCAAACGAGCCGGCAATGAGGAGATAGCCGGCCAAATCGAGCCATTTGAAATTGTCGCGCCCAGGCATGTAGAAGCCCGCGAGGGCCGCCAGCCGTCCGTTCTTGGCATGGCATTCGCCGCAAGCGAGCGCCTGCTCTTTCGGAGCAACCATGTGCGTGGACGGCCAATAGGAGTAGGTTTGGACGAAGCCGTATTGCCCGCTATAGGGCTTGCCGTTTTCCTTCATCCCAACTTCGATCGCCCTGCCGAAGTCGTAATTTCCCCAGTAGGCGTCTTTGTCCTCGCCCCAAAGATGCATATAGACGAGGGTATTGTTGCCTTTGTCGTAGGGCTGGACGGTGTGCATCCGCTTGAACGGCCAGATGCGCGATTTTGGATCGTCATACGAGCCTGAGAAGGCGTTGATTGGGATCGGCTGCTTTGCCGGATCGAACTTGTTATCGATGGTCGTGTAGCGCATCTGACCGTCGAACCAAGCGTAATAGGGCAGGAGGGTGCGGCCTTTCGCGGGCCAGGTCTCGCCATAGGTGAAGCTGCCCTTGATCGAGCGGTAGGTGTGGCGATGCTCGCCGTTCCCCTGTACGTAGTTTTCTTCGCTGAAGCCAGCGCCGTCCTTCACTTTGCCGGCTTCGCGCCAATCCCAGTCGACGATGGTCGCCACGCCGCCGCGTGCGAGCGCCGGGATGTGGCATGTTTGGCAGGCCACCTTGTTTATGTGGCCGTTGAGCTTGATGCCGATCAGCTCCGTTTTCGGATGCGGCGCGCCACCATGACAGGACTCGCAGGTCGCGACGTCGCGGCGCAGTCCCGGCTTACCGGTGCCTTCTGTGTCCTTGGCGTTGATGTCGTAACGGCTGCCGGTGATGATGTGCTGTTTCGAGAGGTGGCACTGGGAGCAGGCGAAGTTCAGCCCCTTGCTCGCCATATGCACATCGAGCTCGCGCGGCGGATTGATGAGCGAGGAGTCGAGATCGCCATGCTTTACGCCGTCGCCTCCGCCGCCGTTGAAATGGCAGGTGCCGCAATTGGCTCTTTCCGGCCGCCCGACGCTTTGTGCGACCTTCATCCAATCGATGGGCTGCAACCCCTCGAACATGATGCTGCAGGCCGCGTTGCCCCTTGTCGGCGGTACCTTGTAATAGGTGCCGGTTTGCTCGTGGCAGACGAGGCAGTCGATGTTCTGCTGGTTCTTGAAGTCGAAATTCGCGCTCGTCCAGTTGTAGCTGGCATGGCACATCGCGCACATGCCTTCATTACCGCGCGCATTTGTGCAGAAGTTATTAACTAGATTGTGTTTACCGAGAGTCTGACCGGTTTTTTGATTTTTATATTCCAGTGTCCAGTGAATGGACTTCATGAACTGATGGCCAGCCTCGTTGTGGCATGTAAGGCAAGCCTTCGTGACTTCAGAGCCATTGGCGAACGGTCCTTTCAGCGCGTCGAATTTGCTGTGATCCGCCGTTGAATTCGTGCTCCGGGCAGGAGGGTGCTCGGGTTTGACAGGTTGCGGGGGGGCTTCGCCCTGCTCCCCCTGAAGCTCGCCGGCTACAATTGACGTTGTGCCGAGCGGAAATGCGAGAAGGCTCACAATCGCCGCTATGGCGATCGATGCGCGGGGCAGCAGGTTGAAAAGCATAAGTTTCCTCCGTAGCGGCGTTTTCTGCCGTTGTTTTTCATTCGCTCGCGGCCACATCCGTGCCTTGCCGCGAACGTCTTCTGTGCGAATTCCGGCGATGCCGGCAGCTGTCACGATCCGCAGCTTCCGCAACAGCCGGCCCCCTCGGGGCGGCCGCTTTCGTCGCGGTTGCGCATGTGCTCAGCCATGGCGGTCAGTGCTTCGTCGAGGAGATTGCGCAACGCAGCGTCCGGTACGGTTTCGGCAAGCGACCGCCGCGCGCAGCTGAGCCAGATATCGCGCTCTTTGGGCCCGATCGGGAACGCCATGTGACGCCGCCGCATCATCGGCGGGCCGTAGGATTGCGGATAAAGAACCGGGCCGCCGAGCCAGCCGCTAAGGAAGGCGGTGAGCCGCGCCTTCACTTCATCCATATCTGCAGGATGCCACTTCCAAATATATTCGGCCTCGGGTTCGCTGGCCATGATGTCGTAAAGGCGCGAGACAAAGGCCTCGATGCCCGGCTCGCCGCCAATAAGATCATAGGCGGTGGCGGATGGAGCGGCACAGGTCATGCGATTTCTCCTTCGCGAGATTTCATGTGCGGGGCGGCGGGGAGGACTGCCGCCCCGCTCTCCCGGGTGCGTATGGCCCGGTAACCGTCATTTTCTGGAATAGACGGATCTTTGGAACAAAGCCGGCGGGCGCGCGGAAAGCGCCCTTGATCGCTAACAACAAGTTCCGTGCCAACGCGGCCGTGAGCAGAAATGGCCGAATTTAAAGGGATTTGGGCCTTGCAGCCTTGACAGATTTCCGCCGGCCGCCAAACTTTGGCAGGAACTGTGCCAAAATTGGCAGTGTGTGACATATGAAAACTGATGGGCTGTTCGAACTGGCTTCGTTTCTGGAGACCCTGCCGGAGCCGCATATCCTCTGCGGCCGCGACTACCGCATCGTCGCTGCGAACGCGGCCTATCGCGGGAAATGCGCGCATTTCGCTGAGGTGCTGGGAAAGACCTGCTATCAGGTTTCGCACCGTTACGGTGCGCCTTGCGATCAAGCGGGGGAGTCCTGCCCGCTTGCGCGGAGCCTCGTATCCGGTCAACGCGAGCGTGTAGTCCATCTGCATTACGGCTCTGCGGGCGAGCTTTACGAAAGCATCGAGCTTTCCCCAATAAAGAATGGGCAGGGCGAAATAACCCATTTCGTCGAAAAGCTGGAGGAGATCCCCGTTGCGAAAGGCTTGGCACATGCGCAAGGCCTCGTTGGGCGCTCGCCGGCTTTCAAAAATATGCTTGAGCTCATGGCCCGTGTTGCGCCATCGGACGCCAGCGTCCTCTTGCAAGGGGATTCCGGAACCGGCAAGGAATTGGTGGCTCAGGCGATCCATGACGCCAGCCGCCGCTCCAGGGCGCCGTTTGTGGTGCTTGATTGCTCGGGCCTGCCAGAAGCGCTGTTCGAGAGCGAGCTGTTCGGCCATGAGCGCGGCGCCTTCACGGGCGCCGCGGCGCGAAGAGATGGCCTTGTGGAGGCAGCGAGCGGCGGAACGCTGTTTCTGGACGAGGTCGGCGACATACCTTTTCCCATGCAGGTGAAGCTGCTGCGCCTCCTTGAGACGGGAACTTACCGCCGCGTTGGCAGCACGGAATTGCGCAAGACCGATTTCCGTCTGATCTCAGCGACCCACCAGCCGATGCGCCGTCTGATGTCCGAGGGCAAGTTCCGCCAGGATCTTTATTTCCGGCTCAACACCTTTCCCATCTTTCTGCCTAGCCTCCGCGAACGCCGCGAGGATATCCCGTTACTTGCGGAGTCCTTGCTATCCCGCGTAACAGCTCGCAAAATTCGCATTTCGCCTGAAGCCATGAGTCTGCTTTGTGCCTATGACTACCCCGGCAATATACGCGAGCTACGCAATCTTTTAGAGCGGGCCAGTCTCCTCTGCGACGGCGGTGAATTGCAGCCCGGGCACTTGGCTGAGGAGGTGCGCGGTTGCAGGCAGATGGACGTTGGTGCTGAGACTTCTGCTGCCGTTTCCAGAAGCTCTTCATACGAGACGGGTATTTCAGCTGACGAACTGCG
This sequence comes from Rhodomicrobium sp., assembly GCA_052144215.1. Classification (GTDB taxonomy): domain Bacteria; phylum Pseudomonadota; class Alphaproteobacteria; order Rhizobiales; family Rhodomicrobiaceae; genus Rhodomicrobium. Next base: position 2,683 of record JBKQQS010000079.1, on the reverse strand, counting down.
GCGGGCGCTCGCAAGGGGCGGCACACGCAGGGAGCTGGCGCGCAGACTGGGCCTCAGCGAACGCACGCTCTACCGTAAGCTCGCAGACGCAAGAGCCGCCGGGGATGAAAAGCAATAACCGCGTAAACTAAGATCCCGCGAAGAGCCGGCGGTCATCTGCGTTGCGCCCGAAAAAGGCCGCGAACGCAGGGCGAAGGCGTTCTGGTGGCCGCCGGGCCTTTGGCTGCTGGAGCGTGAATGCGTTGCTGGCGATGCATTGGCGGAGCAAGTTTCGCCGGCCGTCATCACGGGCGGGGCCTTGAACGTGGCTATCGTTGCGAGCGTGCCGCTTTCGGACGAGGCATGGGAGCCTTTGCCTCGCGGTACGATTGTTGAGATATCGGCGGGCGTCCCTGTGTTTCGCGACCGGCTCTGACCCCGGCACTCCGGAGGCCCCTGGGAATGTCACGATGCGCGCCGCTTAGGTGAGCCGTTGCTTGACCCATTGCTCAATCGCTTTCGCTGGCATGGCACCGCTTTGACGTGCGATCTCGCGTCCTTTCAGGAAAAGGATCAGAGTTGGAATACTTCTGATGCCATTACCGGCGGCGGCGCCGGGCAGGCCTTCCGTATCCACCTTCAAGAGCCTGATTCGCGGCTCCAGCGCCTGCGCCGCTGCCCGGAAATGCGGTGCCATTTGGATGCAAAACCCGCACCAAGGCGCCCAGAAGTCTAAGAGGACCGGTATCGAGGTCTGAGCAAGAAGCCTATGCAGCTCGTTGTCCGCGCTAACCTCGTGCGGCTCGCCCGTGAAAAGTGGCCGGTGGCAGCTGCCGCATGTCGGCCGGGCGCCCGCGGCGAGCCGGGAAGCGGGTGCCCTGTTGACGGCTCCGCAAGATGGGCAAACGATCGTTTCGACGGGTTCCATGTTCGTTCGCTTCCTCCTGCAACTCGTTAGAATTCAATGGACCTAAGAAAGTGAGCTCGTTTCTACAGGCAACCCTTCGGCTTTCCACTGAGGAAAACCGTCAGCCAGCCTTCGTGCCTTGAATCCGAGCTTACGGAGCTGCGCCACAGCTTCGAAGGACAAAATACACAATGGGCAGCGGCAATAGGCGATAATCTCGGTCTCAGGATCGAGCTTGGGCAGCTCTTTGCCGAGCTGGCTTAGTGGAAGGTTTCGCGCGCCGGGAATATGTCCAAAGGCAAACTCATCCTCGGGCCGCACGTCGAGCACGGTAACAACGCCCTTCTTCATTTGCCGGATAAGCTCGCTGCGGGATACAGGCGCCAGATTATCGCGATCAAGGAAATAGCTGCGCAGGATGTGCTCGGCGCCAGCGAAGTTCCCATCGGCCACTTCACGCGTGACCGCAAGCATGATCAGCACGGCGTCGTTCGCCAAGCGGTAGAGCACCGGCTTGGCTTTGCGCCGCGCCGTCACAAGGCCTGCGCGCCTCAACTGCTGGAGATACCGCGAGGCGCTGGCGATCGAGAGCCCCGAGCATTGCACGAGCGTCTGCACGCTGCACTCGCGTTGGGCCATAAGCTCAAGAAGCTTAAGGCGGTGCTCGTTTGCCATCGCCTTTGCGATGGCAGCGAGCCGGGCGAAAAATGCACGCTTCTGGATGCAGCAAGACATGAGGCACTGGCTCTCGTGATGAGGTGGCCGGCGGTCAAGAGCAAGCGTGACCCGGCTGATCGGCGCTCATGAAGATTCCGTGAAGCAGGAGATGTGCCACTTCGCATGAATTCGGCTTGGCCGCTTCGCTCCACCGTCAATTCAAGCGCTTGCCATGACCATTCACTACTCCGGCAGGGTCTTCCAGAAACAAGGCCAGCCAGCGCATCTGCTTTCAGATGCCACTCACTGCCAATTTTGGCACAATTTCTGCCAAAGCTTGGCGGTTGGCGGTCCTCCGTCAGAGCGAAAAGGCGCAATCCCCTGAATTCGACGAATCTCGGGTCACGGCTGCGCTGGCACGGAACTTGCCTTTAGCGATCAAGATATGTCCACACGCTCGGTAGCCCCTACTGCAAAGAACGCCGGCGCCGTAACGGCCGAAAAAAAACAGTCATAGGCGACCTCTTCCGGCATTTTCAACGCCGCAAGAAAAGTGTGGGCTATAGGGGAGGACTTCACACCATGGGTTGGCAATACCCGCGGATGCATCATGGCGCCTTTTTCGAAAATAGCAGACGGGGCGGCGGCTGGCTTGGACTGCTTCAGCCGTCCAACGCTGCATCGGCGTGCGTTGCGACGCGTTTTATGCCTGTGCCTTGGCCTTGGAGTTTACTATGACAGAAATGCCGACCGTGACCCCGCCTGCCCAGGAAGCCGCGCCGGGCGTAACTAAGATCGATGCGAGGGCCGTAAACGCAAAAGAGAACCGCTCGCTCTATAAGGCGCGCGAGCCCGTCTACCCAAAGCTGGTTCGCGGCAAGTTCCGCAACATCAAGTGGGCAGTCATGATCGTGACGCTCGGCATCTATTATGGATTGCCATGGCTCCGCTGGGATCGCGGCCCCACGCTCCCGGATCAGGCGTTCCTGCTCGATTTCGCCCATCAGCGTCTCTATTTCTTCGGCCTCGAAATCTGGGCGCAGGAATTCTATTACGTTACCGGCATTCTCGTATTATCCGCGCTTGCACTTTTCCTTGTCACCGCGCTGGCTGGCCGCGTGTGGTGCGGCTATGCTTGCC
>JBKQQS010000078.1:0-23511 GCA_052144215.1 Rhodomicrobium sp. | reverse complement strand
CCAAAAATTTGATCATTCGCACACCCTGATGGGCTTCCGACCGGCGCATCCCAAACCTCGAAAGGCTCAGAACTTACCGGACAGATCGTGCGCTACCTAAACCGGACATATCATGTGCTACCGACAGCTCGCGCGGCAGCAGTTGTGTCTAAACCGGAATCTTGAGTAGAATGCTCAAACCGTTAGCTTTGCCCCGGCACTTCCGGCCGGCCGCTCGGGAACCTTAACCCCGCTAAGCGTGCGCCAGCGCCCCCTGCGCCGCGCTAACCGCCGGCTCCTTCGCCGGCTCTGCGAGCAAAAAATCGCGCACCGCCTTGATCTGGTCCTCCGCCATGAGCCAGGGCGCGTGTCCGATGCCGGCAAACTCGACCACCTCCGCCTTCGGCCCGCGCCGCTTCATTTCCTCGGCGGTTTTCCTGGGCAGGAGATTGGATTCCGCGCCGCGCAGCACGAGCGTCGGGCAGCGGATGGCGTCGTAGGTCGGCCACAGATCGACGCCGAATAGAAACTCGCTGCCGAAATCCACCCCGGCCACCGTGCCGCCGCGCATATGGGTGATGATGGCGGGATCGAAGGCCAGAATGTAGCCGCCATTGGCTTTGCGCATGGAGCCATGCCGCGCGACATGCCGCCATTGCGTGTTGCGCAGCGGTCCGAAGGGCGCGCAGGCGTTGCGCAGATAGCCCTCCACGTCGTCGAGGGTTGCGAAGCTGAGGTGCAGGCCGGAATGGGCCTGCTTCATCTGCACGAGCGCCGGCCAGGGTACAAGCGGGCCGACATCGTTGAGCACGAGCCTGCGGATCGGCGAATGCCGCTTGGCCGCGAGCATCATGCCCATGAGCCCGCCCATGGAGGTGCCGACCCAATCGACATGGCGCCGTGGCGGCCGGGGGGCGCCGCCGAGCATGCGGCGGACGCGCGAGGCTTCTCCAGGCGCGGTCACGCGCGCGAGCAGGGCAGCGGCGTCGGCGAGATAGAGCCCGAAGGAATAATCGCGCTTGTGCGGCAGCCATTCGCTTTGACCGCGGCCGGCCACGTCCATGCAGACGACATAGCAGTCATCGGAGAGGGCGGCAGCCAGCGCATCGAAATCGCGGGCGTTCCGGGTGAAGCCGTGGACGCAGAAGACGAGGCGGCTGGAGTTGGGATTGCCCCATTCGGCGTAGGCGATCTCGTGGAAACCGTGGGGGCCGAGACTTTGAAAGCGGCGCAGGCGTGGCTCATTTGCCATTCAGTGCTGTTCCAGTTCTTGAATGCCAGTGAACTTCATAACGCAACACTCAAAAGCGTTAATTGTGCGGCGCAATAAAATTTGACGCAACGCACAAAAGATAGCGATGGCTCCGCGCTGACGCAAGCGCGGCGCGGTTGCAAAAGCAAAATCGGGATAAAGATAGCTTAAGCGGTAGAGTGCGTCCGGAAAAAGTGTGAGCGGTTTTTTCCGGCAAGACGCACGCCAAAACAAAAACTTAAAGCCCCCTTTCGATGGAGTCGAAAGGGGGCTTTAAGATATCGTTCACCCTGCCTCTTTCGCGAGAGCCGCATTCTCTTTTTCAACACCGGAAACTTACCGGGGGAGAAGGCCGGCCCAGAGGGGCTACCGGGCCGCGCTGGCGCTGCGCCAGGCGGCGAGCCGTTCCAGCAGACGCTCATTCTCTGATTTTGCCGCCTTGACTTGCTGAGCGGCCGCCTGCGCGGCGAGAAGCCTGAAGGTCTCCACGGCCGCGGGCCAGCTATCGGCACCGGCCGGCACCGGCGAGGCGGTGTCCGGTTCCTGCCGGATTGCGGCCGCGCCGGATGGATCGCCCGACACGGCAGCCGCATATGCGCTTCCCGCGGGGCTCCATCCAGTGGACGCTTCCGATTTGAAGAAATAGCCTGTCAAACCGGCCGCGAGAATAATTAAAAACGCAGCGCCGGCGAGGTAGGGCCTCAGAGCCGCCATCGACCTGCGCGGCTGGATCTCGGCGGGCCGGCCTTGGGCATTGCGGACAAATCTGGCGGCCAGCCGCCGGCCGGAACGATCTTCGTCCTCGTTTGCAGGCAAGGCTGCAATTTTTGGGGCAGGTGAGGAGAGAATTTCGTTAACGAGCGGCCCGAACGCGTTCGCAACGGCCGCAACGGGTTTCTTCGGGGCGCCTTGCGCGCTTTGCCCTGTCCGGTTTTGTGTGAAAACGGGGGTGCTCTTAAGAGTGTCCCCGAACCTGCGCTCATAGGTGCCGTCCCGCCGGCTGCCGGCGGTATCGCCAAGCCCAGAGCTGCCCGCATGGCCGCGCGTATTCGCTTTCGCCCGAATTATGGCATCCTCCATACCCGCTGCGTTATAGCTAAGCATCGTTTTAACGCGGACACAAGCATTTATGGCAGTCTCAAGGTAAGACCGCCTCTTTTTTTTCGATGTTCACATAAATTATGCGGAACAAACTAAGGAAACTTGAACTCTATGCCGGCCTCCAATGGGAAACGCGGCCGGGCGCCATTCAGCTTGCAAGTTTGGGCAAGATGCTTATCGATGGCAGCGGAAACCGGGCAGCTAGGGATTTGCGCTTGAAATGTGTGCTCCTAAAGCGTGCGGCGGCGCTCTGGCTAGAGGACCGTTTGCGCCATGACGCGGTGTGTGTTCGCGATCCCGGGCGGCTTGGAAGGGCCAGCCGGGGGCTATGTCTATGCGCGCAAGGTCCTGCCGCTGCTCGCGGCGAGGATGGAGACGCAGATCTGCCCGCTTCCTGCGGGCTTTCCCTTTCCATCGCAAGCGGAGTTGCAGGAGACGGCGCACGCGCTCAGCTCGGCCGACCGGCCAGGCACGGTTTTTCTGATCGACGGGCTCGCCTTTGGGGCAATGCCCGCCGATCTCATCTTAAGCGTCACGTCTCCCGCCGTCGCGCTTGTCCACCATCCGCTTGCGCTCGACGGGGATTTGAGCGCCGCGGAAAGGACCCGCTTCTTCAGCCTCGAATGCGCGGCGCTCGCACTTGCGCGAAGCGTTATCGTGCCGAGCCCTGCCACCGCGCAGGAGCTCGCCTGGCATTTCGGTGTGCCGGTGCAGAAGATCGCCGTCGCGGAGCCGGGAATCCTGCGCGGACGGCGCGCGTTGGGATCGCCGGCGGGCGAGCCCCTCCATATCGTCAGCGTGGGCACGCTCACGCCCCGCAAAGGCTTCGACGTGCTCGTTCGCGCGATGGACGAGGTTCGCGCGCTTGCCTGGCGCGCGACGATTGCCGGCTCGCTCGACGTTGCGCCCGCAACCGCGGCGCAGGTGCAGCGAGAAATCGCCGCTTGCGGGTTGCAGGACCGGATCCGGTTCGCGGGGCAGCTCGATGAGGCGGCGGTCTCGGCGCTGTACAGCTCGGCCGATATATTCGCGCTTGCAAGCTATTACGAAGGCTATGGCATGGCGTTCGCCGAGGCGATGGCCCATGGCCTGCCTATCGTGGCCTCAGGCGGCGGGGCCGTGGCCGGTACGGTCCCGGCCGAAGCGGGATTTGTGTGCGCGCCCGGCGTGCTCGCCATCGCCGCCGCGTTGCGTTGCCTTCTGTCCGATGCAGCTCTGAGGCGAGCCAAAGCGGAGGCCGCCTGGCAGCACGGGCAGACGCTTCCGGCGTGGCCCGCGACTGCCGCAATCATCGCCGGCGCCTTAGAGCGTGCCGCGTCCTGAGCAGGTTTGCCAGCGCCGGTCAGGCGACGGCCTCTTGGGGCTCCTCCTCCGCCGCGCCAGCCTCCCGCGAAAGTTGACGATGCATCCGCTCCGCGTCGAGCGCCCCTTCCCATTTGGCAACCACGATTGTCGCCACGCCATTGCCGATCAAGTTCGTGAGCGCCCGGGCCTCCGACATGAAACGGTCCACGCCGAGAATAAGCGCGATCGAGGCCACCGGGATGGTGCCAACCGAAGAGAGCGTCGCGGCGAGCACAACGAATCCCGACCCGGTTACTCCGGCCGCGCCTTTCGACGTCAACAAGAGGATAGCGAGGATGCCAAGCTGCTGCCAGAGCGTGAGATCGGTGTTCGTGGCCTGCGCCAGGAACAGCGTTGCCATCGTCAGATAGATGCAGGTTCCATCGAGGTTGAACGAATAGCCTGCGGGAATCACGAGGCCGACCAAGGACTCCTCGCAGCCGAGTGTTTCCATCTTGGATATCATGCGCGGCAGCACCGATTCCGATGACGATGTGCCGAGCACGATCAGCAGCTCCTCCTTGATGTAGCGGATGAACTTCAAAATATTGAAGCCAGCTAGCGCCGCGATCGAGCCGAGCACCGCGAAGATGAAAACGAGGCACGTCGCATAGAAACACAGCATCAGCGCGCCGAGCGAGAGCAAGGTGCCGATGCCGTATTTGCCGATGGTGAACGCCATCGCCCCGAAAGCGCCCAGCGGCGCTAATTTCATGATGATCCCGACGATGCCGAAAAAGGTGTGCGCGGTCTGGTCGATGATGGAAAGAAGCGGCTTGCCGCGCTCGCCAAGGGAGAAGAGGGCAAATCCGAAGAGGATCGCTAGGAACAGCACCTGTAAAATCTCGCCTTCCGAGAAAGCTCCCACCACGGTGTTGGGAATGATGTTGAGAAGGTAGTCGATGAAGCTGTGCTCCTTGGCCTTGGCCATGTAGCCGGCGACGGCATTGGCGTTGAGCGCGCTGACGTCGACATTCATGCCGGCGCCGGGCCGCCAGACATTGCTTAAGATGACGCCGATAGCGAGCGCCAGGGTGGTCACGCCCTCGAAATAGAGCAAAGCCTTGATGCCGACGCTTCCGACCTTTCGCATGTTCTTCATGCTGGCGATGCCGTGCACGACGGTGCAGAAAATGATCGGCGCAATCAGCATCTTGATCATCTTGATGAACGCATCGCCGAAGGGTTTCATCGCCTCGGCCCAGCCGAGGGGCAAGAGGATCAAAGGTTTCAGCCCATCGGGCACCGTTTTGGGGTCCGACGGCGACAAGATGCCGAGAACCACGCCGATGAAGATCGCTGCCAGCACTTTTACATAGAGATGTTTGTAAAAAGGCTGGTGAGGAGGGGCCGGCGGGGAAGCTGCCGCATGCGATGGTGCCATAATATTTTTCCTCCTCCAACGGCCGGGCGCTTTTTCCTCTATCGGTTCGATAGCTGCATCCTGGGCCGGCTCCCTTTTTATTTTTGCAGCCGCAGCGGCAGCTTGCAAGGCATAGGTCTGGCCGGTGGTGCCTCAGTTTGAAATCCCGCAATGGGCGGGACTCTCGCCCTGCCGGAGGGCTTACCAAGCGCCGAAAGTCTTGACCGGTCCCGGCGCCGGGAATGGCACCATCAAGGTCAGCACCTATATCCGCTGGTATTAGCGGTAATACCGCCACATGCGCTGGATCGTGCGGTCGATCTCCTCGGCGGACGGGGCGAAAGGCTGGAGATTGATGCGCACAATATTATCGTAGCCCATCGACCAAGGCAGGCGCATCAAGAGCCGCCAAACGGAAAGCCTTCGCCAATCGGCGAGCAGCGCAGAATTCACCGGCTGCTTGAGCTTGATATGAAGCTCCTCCATTTCGAGCGTGCGCACCGAATAGGTGACGAGGCTAATGTCCGATATCGCCCGCCAGGCGATAAGCCCGAACCCATCGATGAAAAGCCCGTACTGGTTCGCGCCGAGGCGCGGCCGGTTTTCCGTGAAGGGAAAGAAGTAATAGGCCGAGCAGCCGGCAAGGATGGCGGTTATCGAAAGGAGTTGATAGCCCCAGGTCAGCCAGGCGGCAAACGTTGCCGCCGCAATCGCCGCAAGCACGTGGAAACGTGCGGCTTCGGCGCGGTTGTAGGGAAGGATGAAGCCTTCCTGCAAATAGGCAGGCAGTTCGGGGCGCCGGGCCATAGCTCAGTCTCGTTCCATGCCCAAAAGGCCGGTTCGAGGGCTAGCGGCCGGTTTGTCCGCGATGCCTAAGAAAATGATCGGCAAGCACGAGCGCAACCATAGCCTCCCCGACCGGCACTGCCCGTATGCCTACGCAAGGATCGTGCCGGCCTTTGGTGTGGACGTCCGTCTCCTGGCCTTGGGTATCGATCGTGCGGCGCGGACTGAGGATCGAAGAGGTTGGTTTGACTGCGAAACGGGCGACAATAGCCTGCCCTGTCGAGATCCCGCCCAAAATGCCGCCGGCATGATTTGAGAGGAACACGGGCTTCCCATCTGGCCCGATGCGCATTTCGTCGGCATTGTCTTCGCCCGAAAAAGCGGCGGATGCGAAACCGGCGCCGATCTCAACGCCCTTCACCGCGTTTATGCTCATCAACGCGGCGGCGATGTCGGAATCGAGCTTGCCGTAGATGGGCGCGCCAAGGCCGGCCGGCACGCCTTGCGCAACGACCTCCACGATGGCACCGCAAGACGAGCCTCTTTTGCGGACCTCGTCGAGATAGGCTTCCCATCCTTGCACCACGCCCAGGTCCGGCGTGAAGAAGGGGTTGCGATCCACTTCGTCCCAATCCCATTTCGCGCGGTCGATCTTTTCGGTGCCCATCTGTATGAGCGCGCCGCGGACCGTCACGCCCGGCAGCACTTTGCGTGCCACAGCACCGGCAGCCACCCGCATAGCGGTTTCGCGCGCCGAGGAGCGGCCGCCCCCGCGATAGTCGCGAATGCCGTACTTCGCGAGGTACGTATAGTCCGCATGACCGGGACGGAATTTGTCCTTGATCTGCGAATAATCCTTGGACCGCTGGTCCTCGTTTTCAATGACAAGTGCAACGGGCGTGCCGGTGGTGACTTGAATGCCGGAATCGTCTGCAAACACGCCCGACAGGATTTTGACCCGGTCTGCCTCCTGGCGCTGCGTCGTGAAGCGCGACTGCCCCGGCCGGCGCTTATCGAGATAGGGCTGAATATCCTCCTCAGATAGCGGAATGCCCGGAGGACAGCCATCGATGACACAACCGATCGCGGGACCGTGGCTCTCGCCCCATGTGGTGACGCGAAACATATGGCCGAAGCTGTTGTAGGACATGGTGAGGCGGCCTTATCAGAGCCAAGTCAGTCTATCGCCTTCAATCATCAGCACCTTATCTTGCGGCACGTCAAGATGCAGCATCTCCTGCGGCGCGAGCTTGAGAAAATGCCCGCGCAGGCACCGGTTTACACCGCCGTGCGAAACAACGACGGTGTCGGCGGAAACGCCCGCGAGCCAGTCCATCACGTGGGCGTAAAGGTCGCGCAGGCACTCGCCACCGGGCGGCGCAACATTCCAAGGGTCCGCGCTGCGGCGCGTGTAATTCTCAGGATCGCTCGCAGCGATCTGGGCCATGGTCATACCGCCCCATGCCCCGAAATGGATTTCCTGGAGACGGTCATCGGTGCGATAGACGCTGGGAGCGAGCCCCATCGCGGTGCGGACGATCTCCATGGTTTGACGCGTTCTAAGAAGCGGGCTCGCCACAAAATCGAATCGCAGCTTCTCGCCGATCAGCTCGTTCAGAACGCCGCCATTTCGCTGAGCTTGAGTGCGGCCGTGCGCATTGATTGGCACGTCGATAACACCCTGGATGCGCCGGGCCGCGTTATAATCGGTCTGACCGTGCCTTACGAAATAGATCAGCGGCATTCAGCTGAAAATCAGCGCTTGCACGAGATGGTGACGCGAGCCTGTGAGTCGTTCAAGTTCGTCTCCATAAGATTGAGTTCGCACTCCACGTCCTGGCTCCGGAACACTTTGCGCTCGCCGAACGCCAGGCCGAAGCCCTGGCGGTTCACCGCGACGCGCACCTGACGCGGGCCGACCGATTGAAGCGCGAGCCTGACGCCGATTTCATCGTATTGTTTTTCTTGATCCTTCTTCAACATCACGTTGTCGTAGAACACGACCGTCGAAGGTTCATGGTGCACGGTTTGAGAAACAGCCACTGTGTTCGCGGCCGGCGCCACCGGCTGCTGTGCCAGCGAGCCGCCTGCAAGGGAAACGAGCTGCGTCTGGCACTTTCCGAACTGATCCGAAGCCATGGCGACCAGCTGGTGAAGCTGAGCGATATCGGAGCCTAGGCCGCTGTCGCCGCTTCTTGGGGCACTATTCTCGGAAAGCCTGGACCTAAGAGACTCTATGGAGGCTGCCAGCACCTTGATCTGGTCGCTGACTGCCGGCTGCGGCCGGGAGTCCTGGGTGCGGACATTGGCGGATATGTTGCGGATTTCGTCCATAAGAGCTTTTGGGACCTTGGGCTCGGCATTCTGCAATGCCGCCACAGCGGAGCGAAGCTCTTCGGCGATGGCGCGCCGTGCATTTGGCTCCTGGGCCTGGACCGATGCGCTGAGCGAGCGGATTTCATCGATGAGCGCCCTTGGCGCCTTCGGCTCCTGCTTCTCGAACTTTGTGTTCAAGGCGCGGATTTGCTCGCGGATATCCTCGAGGGATTCTGTGTAGTCGGGACCGGCAGCAGATGCCTGGCTCTCCGGCGCGCGGGCCGCGGGCATTCCCATTGCCTTCAACGCTTCGACCTGGCGCGCCAAAGCCTTGATTTCATCAAGCACCGGTTTGGCGGTCTGACTGGAATCGGCGGCCGGGCGCCCGTTCGCAACGGCGAGGGCTTCGACCTGCCTCGAGAGCGCTCTGATGTCCTCGAGCACGGGCTTCAGCGAAACGGCGCCGCCCGGTCCGGTCGCGATGGCGACCGGCGCATTTGCGATTTGCGCTTTGATCTCGTTAAGGTTGCCGCGGCCGGCCGAATAGCCCGCGTAAAAACCTACAGCTCCCACGCCGATGAGCGAAGCAACGCCCGCCGCCGCAAGAAAGGTAAGCGCTTTGAATGGTTCCATGGATTCCGGTCACCCCGACGCAAGAAAATAGACGTGATTATGACTATTTTCTTGGATTCTAGCTATTCGATGACTGAACGACGGCAATATCTGGAGCGTCCTCCGCTTTCATGCCGACAATATGGTAGCCGGAATCGACGTGATGGACCTCACCGGTCACGCCGCGGCTCAAATCCGAAAGGAGATAGACGCCAGCCCCGCCGACATCCTCGATCGACACGACGCGCCTAAGCGGGGAGTTATATTCGTTCCATTTCAGAATGTAGCGGAAGTCGGCGATGCCCGAGGCCGCAAGCGTCTTGATCGGCCCTGCCGAGATCGCATTGACCCGGATGCTCTGCCGGCCCAAATCCTCGGCGAGATAGCGGACGCTGGCCTCCAGCGCCGCCTTGGCCACTCCCATCACATTATAGTGCGGCATGACCTTCTCCGCTCCGTAATAGGTCAGCGTGAGCAGCGAGCCGCCGTTTTTCATCAGCTTTTCGGCGCGCTGGGCGATCGCTGTGAAGGAATAGCAGGAGATCAGGAGCGTGTTGGAGAAGTTCTCCGCGGTCGTATCGACGTAGCGGCCGTCGAGCTCCTCCTTGTTCGAATAGGCGATGGCGTGCACCACAAAATCCAGGGTGCCCCAGCTTTCCCTTAAAGTTTCGAACGTGGCGTCGATAGAAGCGGCATCGGTGACGTCGCACGGAAGCACGTGCTTCACGCCAACCTCCGCGGCAAGCGGCTCTACGCGCTTTTTCAGCGCCTCGCCTTGATAGGTGAAAGCAAGCTCCGCGCCTTGGTCCGCGGCAGCCTTCGCTATCCCCCATGCGATAGAACGGTTATTCGCGATGCCCATGACCAAGCCGCGCTTGCCTTGCATCAATGGTCCTGCTTGAGCCACGTTCACTCCCCAATGTTTATCGCGTTGCATCCTACACATTAAGAAGACGCCGTAAAGTGTTAGCTTTTGCGCCGGATACCACGCGTTTCCCTGCCGTTTTCGGGATGTAACGGCGTGCTTTGCAAAAAACTTGTCAAGAATGGGGTGCAAGGGCGGCTGCGTTCGCGATAACATGCGCCACGCGCTTGGCGAGACGCAAGTCTTCGCGCCAAGTCTCGATAGCCCTCTTCAATCAGGTTTCCCAAAATGAACTCGAATGCAGATCTAGACGACTTCACCGAGGCCAGCCAGCCAGAGCCTCTCTTCAATGCTTGGTTCGATGAGGCAGAGCGCAGCGAGATCAACGACGCCAACGCGATGACGCTGGCAACCGCCGATGCTTCCGGCATGCCCAACGCCCGAATCGTCCTCCTCAAGGGGGTGGATGCGCGCGGGTTCGTCTTCTATGGCAATCTCGAGAGCGCAAAGGGGCGGGAGCTTCTGGCCAGCCCCAAGGCTGCGCTGTGCTTTCATTGGAAATCCTTGCGGCGCCAAGTTCGCATAAGGGGAGTGGCCGAGCAGGTTAGCGGCGCGGAAGCCGACGCCTATTACGCAAGCCGCCCGCTCGGAAGCCGCATAGGTGCCTGGGCAAGCCAGCAATCGCGGCCGCTCGAAAGCCGCGCCGCGCTGAAACAGGCTGTCGCGCGCTTCGAAAAGGAGTTCGAGGGCATGAATCCGGCGCGGCCTCGCTACTGGTCCGGCTTTCGCGTGGTCCCGCTGCATATTGAGTTTTGGGCCGACCGGCCGTATCGCCTCCACGACCGCATTCTATTTTCGCGCGAAAGCCCGGATGCGCCCTGGACGAAGCAGAGGCTTTATCCGTAACCGCCAGTTGCGTTTCGAATCCGCTGGTCGCCGCCGGACAAGACCGGCCTAACGTGGCTCAAGTTGGCTAGGAGAGCCCGCAGTGCAGCCCGTGGCTGAGCCGGCCGGTTACGCAGCTGGGCCGGCATTAAGAGCTTGGTGCCAGAAAGGTTCGGCATCAGAGATATTATACCAGAGGACATAAGTGCCGGCCTGAATGGTGTCATTCCCGCGAAGGCAGGAATGCAGTAATCGGTGCGGTAAAGAATGACGAAATCAATGATATAGGGATGTGTTTACTGGGTCACCGCCTTCGCGGTGACGACGCCGGGACCGGTCAAGACTTTCTGCGCTTGGCATTACACCTGGTAATATTCGCGATACCATTGCACGAAGCGGGCAACGCCGGTTGCGACAGGCGTTGCCGGCTTGTAGTTCACCGCAGCGACGAGTTCGCTTACGTCTGCGAAAGTGTCCGGCACGTCTCCCTTCTGCAAGGGAAGGAGCTGTCTTTCGGCTTTGCGGCCAAGCTCTTGCTCGACGGCTTCGATATACGTTCCCAGCTCGACGGGAGAATTATTCCCGATGTTATAGATCCGGAAGGGCGCATTCGACGTTGCTGGGTCCGGCGCATCGGCGTGCCACGCGTCATCCGGTTCCGCGATCTTATCGCTCACGCGGAGCACGCCTTCGACGATATCGTCTATATAAGTGAAATCGCGTGAGTGCTTTCCGTAATTGAATACGGGAATCGGCTTGCCCTCCAGAATGTTCTTTGTGAACAGAAATAGCGCCATATCCGGCCGGCCCCACGGTCCATAGACGGTAAAGAACCGCAGTCCCGTCGTCGGCAGGCCGAACATGTGACTATAAGCGTGCGCCATAAGCTCATTCGCGCGCTTCGTCGCCGCGTAGAGCTGCAGGGGATGATTGACGCCGTGGTGCTCTGAAAATGGCATCCGCGTGTTGGCGCCGTAAATACTGGAGGTGGACGCGTAGGTGAGGTGCGGCGTACCGCTATGCCGGCAGCCCTCCAAGATATTCGCAAAGCCGACCAGATTGGATTGCACGTAGTCGTGCGGATGGTCGACGCTGTGGCGAACGCCGGCTTGCGCAGCGAGATGAATGACGCGGTCGAAGCGGTGGTTCGCGAAACAGGCTTCCACTTCAGCTCTGTCTGCGAGATCAGCCCGGATGAAGCTGTAGCCGCTGTTCGTTTGGCTAGCCGTTTGCTCCAAAAGCCCGAGGCGTGCTTCCTTAAGGGCGGGATCGTAATAGGAGTTGACGCAGTCGAAGCCAACGACCTCGTCGCCGCGAAGAAGCAGCGACTTAGCGAGATGAAAGCCTATGAAGCCTGCTGCACCGGTAACCAGAACTTTCATCTCAAATCCACCTTTCGCTGGTCTTCTTCGGGAGGAGACCCTTCACATCGAACAGAACCGCCCCCGGGCTTGCTTAAGGCGCAGATCGCCTCTGCCCATCTGTATAGTTCCGGCGAGCGGCCGCGATGACGATGGCATCGTGGGCTGCCAGCGGCGGATCGCCGGATAGCAGGGTAAGCCCATACTCGCGGCGCGCTTACTTCGGATCCGCCCACGGATCGTGCACCGGCGGTCGCATTGAACTCTTTGAACTCATTCATGCCATCGCTCACCTTGGAGTTGCGCATATCGGGACAATTCGCCGACACAATGTCCGCCGGCGAAACCTGGCTTGAAAGGCAGAAAATTCCATTTGCTGACGGCCGCTTCCAAGACTTCGCGCGTATCGATGCGTTCCGGCCGTTATCGATGCCGTCGCGGGGGCCGATAATCCGAACGGGATTATCTACACCATCCGCGACGGCGCCTCAAACCTTTGAGGCCGGAAAAATTGCCGGGATTATTCACCTTAGGGGCGAACAATCCCGGAACGAGGGGATCATTGTGACGCCCGTACTACTCGCTCTTCCGCCAATTATCTGGCCAATCAATATCAGAGCCCCACTTTTCTCCGGCTACGGGCGGGGCAACGGGCTCAGGATGAGGGGGACCTTAGCGCCGGCGCGGCGTCTCAGCCGCGGTTCAACACGCGTCCTGCAATGGCGTCGAGCTTGGCGACGAGCGCGGGGTCGCGGGCCTCGGGCGCCGTGATGATGGCGTGCTCGAGCGCGCGGTCGGAACCGAGCGGGCAGGCCTCGTGCTCCCTCGGAAAGTCCGCCGCAAGCCGCGCGATGAGCCTGCCGGCCTTTTCCGAATTCTCCTTCATCACCCGCAGGATATCGGCAATGTCCACGTCGGTGTGATCGTCGTGCCAGCAATCGAAATCGGTCACCATCGCAACCGTTGCGTAGCAAAGCTCCGCCTCGCGGGCGAGCTTGGCCTCCGGCATGTTGGTCATGCCGATGACGCTGCAACCCCAAGATTTATAGAGGAAGGACTCCGCCCGTGTCGAAAATTGCGGGCCTTCCATCACGATATAGGTGCCGCCGCGGCTGTAAGGGATGTCCTCGGCCTCTGCCGCCGCCTCGACCCTATCGGCGAGCTTGGGACTAATGGGATCGGCCAAAGCCACATGCGCCACGCAGCCCGTACCGAAGAAACTCTTCTCGCGGCCGAAAGTGCGGTCGATGAATTGATCGACGATCGCGAAGGTGCCGGGCGGCAGGTCCTCGCGCAGCGAACCGCACGCCGAGACGGAGATGAGATCGGTCACGCCCACGCGTTTCAGTACATCGACGTTGGCGCGATAGTTGATCGATGTTGGCGGTAAGGGATGGCCCGCTCCGTGACGCGGGATGAAGGCGACCGGCAAGCCGCCGATCTCGCCCAGATGCACGTCCGAGGAGGGCTGACCCCACGGCGAGGCAACCGCCTCTTCGCGCTTATTCTCCAGCCCCGGGAGATCGTAAAGTCCCGAGCCGCCGATAATTCCCAGAACCGATCGTGTCATAAGCGCTTCCGTTAGCTTAAGGCCGAAATTGCGAAGCGGGTCTCCGTAACCGTCATCGCGAAGCGGCATTTGCCGCCGTGGCGACCCAGAAAATCGCAACTTAAGCTCGCGGTTCTGGATTGCTTGGCTTCGCTCGCAATGACGGGTGCCCTATGACGGCGGTTTCGTGAGATGTCAAGCCATCAGCTCGATGTAATAGACCGAATGCACCCATTTGGCCTCTTCCTCATCGGTTTTCTTTTCATCGGGCGTGAGCTGCCGCATCGCGTAGAGCGGGCCGAAATTGCCGAGTGCAAAAGCCTGGCCGCCGGACTCCATCGCCAAAATCCATTGCTGGCTGAGAATATCGGCCAGCGGCAATTCCGCGGCATAGCCATCGAGTGCGGAAAGGCGCGCGGTCTTCGCCGTAGCAGCGGGGTTTGCGGCGGCCAGCACATGGTGAAGGAGCGGTCCCTTGCATCGCATCTCGATGCCGTAGTTGATGGACTCGACAGTCCGATGGGGGAGGGCCGAAAGCTCGCCGGCATTGAACGTGCGCGCGTTTTGGAAGCTGACATTATTGCGATCGAACAAGCGGTCGCGCTTTGGATCGAGCGCCCCGCGGTTCGGCGCTCCGGCAAGCCCGCCAACGGTCAAAATCACGAGCCCGTCTGCACACCCCGCCCCGGCACGCGCAGGCGCCAAAGCGGGCAGTATCGCGCCGGCGGCCAAGCCGAAGAGGCTCCGGCGGCGCGATAATGGCATTGAAACCATATATGCTCTCCACATAAACCGATAATGGCGCTACCTTAACGCTGCCGTGCGTCATAAGGCAGCCCGCAAGAAATGCAAAACGCGTTCCCAGCGGGCCATATCGCACCTATATGTTGGCGGCTGCAGAGCCGCGCCGGAAAACCGGCTTCGGAGAAGCTCCGCTAGGAAAGGCCATGAAAAGCGAAATGCCCTTGGATTATTTCGGCGATGCCCATCAGGTTGCCGTGGAACGTGCATTGTCGGAGTTCCGCGCTGCCCGGCCGGTGGCCATCAGGTCCGGCGGCGCGTTCGCTCTTGCCTGTCCGGCCGAGGGGTTGACGGAAAAGCAGATACCTTTCTTGCAAGCCGCAGGCCGCAACGCGCGGCTTATCATTCCAGGGGAAAAGGTGAGGCCGCAGGCAGCATGGGATGAGGCGGCTGCAGCCGTCCGGCTCGATCCGCTCACGCTCGAAACCGTAGAGGCTTATGTTAGTCACGCGACGGATGGCGCGGCGAATGGCGCTTGCGCCTATAGCGCCGTTTTGTCCGCGCCGGACGAGGCCGGCCTTGCCGCGCTCGCTCTGGCTAATCTCTCGCTCCTCCTGCCCGCCGTCATCGTCGCGGATTTGAGCGCAGCCGATTTGGAGCGCTTGCCGGTCCTTGCCGTGGACGCGCAGGACGTCATTCAGTTTCGCGACCGGGAAGCCAAATCGCTCAAAATCATCGCCCGCACCTTCGTTCCCTTGGAGGGCGCGGGCCAATGCGAGTTCGCCGTCTTTAGGGGCGGCGACGGTTTTCGCGACCAGATCGCGGTCGTCGTCGGCGATCCCTCGCCGAAGCGCCCCGTGCTGGCGCGCATCCATTCCGCGTGTCTCACCGGCGATCTGTTCGGCAGCCTGAAATGCGATTGCGGCGATCAACTGCGCGGCACGGTGAGGGCCATGGCCGAGCAGGGCGGCGGCATCGTGCTATATCTCGACCAGGAGGGGCGCGGCAACGGGATCGCCAACAAAATCCGCGCCTATTGCTTGCAGGAGGAAGGCTTCGACACCTACGACGCCGACGAACTCCTCGGCTTCGGCCAGGATCAGCGCCGGTTCGATTTTGCCGCGGAGATGCTGAAGCAGCTTGGGTTCACGTCGGTCCGGCTCATGACGAACAATCCGCGCAAGATCGCGGCGTTGCGCGAGGCCGGCCTTGAAGTGGTCTCGACGCACCGCGTGCTCGCCCGGCAAACAGCCCATAACGCGAAATATCTGGCCGCCAAGCGCGACAAGGGCGGGCATTTGCTGGGCGATGCCGCGCTCGATGGGATCGATTTGGAAGACGTGCTCCGGCCGGTTGCGCCGCAATCGTAAAGCGCTATCGGGTTTGACGGAAGCAGTGTCATCGCGGAAAGCGCTTCGCGCTTATCCGCGATCTTCGATGTATAATACGAGAGTTGATTGCTTCGCCCGCCCCCTGTTGTCATCCCGGAACGGCGCTCTTCGCGCCGTATCCGGGATCTTTACTTTATGGGCGCTTTGAATGTTGCAAGATCCCGGATACCGCCTGCGGCGGTTCCGGGATGACGGCAGCGAACTGTTCAGCCGGATGCGGCATCATGCGGCGGCGAGGCGCGCCTTGAGCTCGGCGAGTTCGCCATCGCGGCGGCGGTAGCCGGTCTCGGCGATGAGGGCGGCGGCCTTGGCGGTCTGGGCCTGGGCCTCGGCGCGGGCGGCTTGCGCGCTGTCGAAGGCGGCGGGCACGTCGAGAGCGAGGCGGGCGCGCTCAAGCGCCAGGTCCGTGAGGTAGAGCCGCATCTCCTCGCCGGCGATGTCCTCCACCTCGGCGAGATCGGCGCGGATGCCCTCGACGAGGCTCGTCTCGCCGGCTGCGGCGCGGCGGCGCCGGTGCGCCGCGCGGGCGAGGAGGGCTTTGGGCAGTTCGTCGGTCATGCCCGACTTGCGAAAGCCGGTAACGGCGGCATCAAACGAGACAGTGGCCTCTCTATCGCCGAGCGCGTCCTGCGCTAGGCCCATCAACAGGTGGGCATACCCTATATCGTGGAGGCCCAAGCCCTTGCCGAGGTATCGCTCTGCAAGGTCAAGTTGATAACGGCCGCGAGTGAGCGCTTCCGTCACCTCTCCACGCGCGAGGAGGAGGTCGCCGTACTTGTACCCCTGGAATCCATATGCCGCCGTACCAAGCGTCTCCTCAAGCTTCTGACTGAGCTCAATGGCGATATCGAATGCGCCAGCCTGAGTGCACGCGTTGGCTAAGTCAGAAAGGGCGAAGCCAAGCATTTGCGTGCTTTGGGCGCGATTTGCATAGTTCACCGCCAAATTACCGATTTGAATTGCATCATTTACTTTGCCTTGTATGAGGAGATCTTGACATAGTGAATTTGCTGCGTTGGCAGCATCACGCCAATTTCCCAGATCAACGCACATATCGAGGCTCGCGCGTCGCGGCTCGACAGAGTCACGCGAGCGTCCCAGAGACGCCAGTGCTGATGCTGCGGCACCAAGCAGCCACGCCTGTTCCCGCGGACGGAGATCGCGGCGCGGCGTCCGCCACGGCGCCTCGAAAAAACTGGCGCAGGTCGCGATGAGGGGAGCAAAGGCACCAAGTACATGAAGTAAGTGAAAGTCGTTATGTCGCATCATCCGTCGCTGGAATATTTCATCGTAAGCCGCCTGTGCGTGCCCGCCCCGCACGCCATGCTGGACAGCGTGGAAGAGCGGCTGCATCTCGTCGAGCGTGTCGGGCAGGTCCGGCGCAGCGGCGGCATAGTGGCGATAAAGGACCTCGTGCGCGGCCTTGGCGGCTTCCGGCGCCGTCTCTTCGAGCCGGCCGGCGAAGAAGGCGCGCACAACCGGATGTGCATCCAGCTCGTGCGGGTCCTTCGGATTGGCCTTGGACAAGAGCCGCAGCTTGCGCAAGCGGCCCTTCGCCTCGCGAATGCGCGCGATGCGCTTGGCCTCGGGGAGCCGTTCCAGTACGATCTTCGGTGACTTGAACAGCCAGCCGGATGCCTTCTCCATGCGCTCGAAGAACAGATCGTCCGTGAGCCCTGGAATGTGTTTCGCGAGCAGCGCATCGACGGCGGGCCCATCCGCCGGCCGGTCGAACAGGCCGAGCAGGTTGAGGATCGCCCGCTCTGGGCCGCCGAGCCCCGCCGTCGCGTTATCCTTCGCCAGCTTCTCGAACTGCTTCAGATAGCCGCGCATCACCTTGGCCGCGCGCTTCGCCGGGACGATGGTCTTGTCCGTCAGCAGCTCGCTTTGCTCTGCCGGCGACAGCACGATATGGGCGAAGTCGAATTGATCGCGGTGGCGGATGTCGCCGCCGCAGACCTCGGCGAGATAGGTGCCGAGCAGCGTCACGGACAGCGCGTGTCCCTCGACGTCGTGGACCGCCGCTTGCAGCTCGCGCGGCCTGCCCCGCACGCCCAGCTCGACCAGCAAATCGGCGCCCGCCTCATCCGATAGCTTTTCCAGCTCATGATGAATGATGAGATCGCCGAACCCCTCCAGCTCCGGCACCTCCTGTCGCGAGGTCAGCACCATCAGGCCGGGGTTCTGCGCGCCCAGCGCCTTGACGAGCGCGGCGAGCCCCTTGTCCTTGAAGCGGCCCCGATTGAGGCTCGGCGGGTCTTGCAGCGGCTCCAGCCCGTCGAGCAGGAGCAGCACGCGTTCCTTCTGGACCAGCTTGGCGAGTGTGCGGGCGCGCTCCACGCTGTCCTTGATCGGCGGGCCCTCATAGCCGAAATCGGAGAGTGCGCGGGCCATGAAGCTGTCGGCGTCGGCGCGCTTTTGCTCGCCGGAGCCCTGGCTATAGGCCGACCAGCCATAGATGCGCGCGGCGCCGTTGCCGCCCTTGGCGAGGCGCTCGTTGACGAAGGCGCGGAGCAGCGCCGATTTGCCGGCCCCGCCCAGCGCATGCAGCACGACGGCGTTCTTGCCGCTTTCCCAGGCGCCGCGCAGCAGCTCCATTTCCTTGTCGCGGCCGATCAGCTTGTCCGGCGCCGCCGGCAGGTCGCCCAGCTCGACAGGGATGGCGGCGGTGATGAAGGGCTGGGGTTTCCGTGCCGGCCCGCCGGTGAACCGTTCGACGGTGTCCAAGATCTTGGCCAGCTGCGCTTTTCGCGCGCTCGCGTCCGCCCAACCCTGGAACGAGTGCAGATTAGTATTCTTGAAGTAGTCCGGAACAACCGACGCGTCCTCGATAAGCGCGGACATGAGCTTCTTCAACTGGAAGGCGCCATAGGCCTCGGCTTTGACATTCTCGGACTGCGCCGCCTTGACCGACCACAGAACGATGACGAGCTTTGAGCGCTTGATCTCATCGCGCAGCTCGCTTTTCCAATCGTCGACACCGAGCTTGGCATCCCAGAATACCTCGTAGCCACGCTTTTCGAGTGCCTCGCACAGGACCTCGCGGGCGGCATCATCCGCGCGTTTATAGCTGATGAACACGTCGTAATCTTTGGCGCGGATTTGCTCGGTCATCGGCGATCCTAAAGTCTCAAGCTGGGCAGCGCCGGAAATTTACAATAAATTAAACACGCGCGATAGTACCTAACTAGCCGCCCGCCAAAATCATATCGGCCGCCTTCTCCGCGATCATGATCGTGGGCGAATTGGTGTTGCCGGACGTGATCGCGGGCATGACCGAGGCGTCGGCGATGCGCAGGCCGCTCAGCCCTCGCACGCACAACGCGCCGTCCACCACGGCCTGCGCGTCCGCACCCATCCGGCAGGTGCCGACCGGGTGGAAGATCGTCGTGCCGATATCGCCCGCCGCTTTCGCCAGCTCTTCGTCCGCCTGCACATGCGGCCCGGGCAAATATTCGTCCGGCCGGAACCGCGAAAGCGCGCGCGTGCGCACGATGCGCCGCGTGAGCCGGATCGCATCGGCGGCCACGCGCCGGTCCGCCTCGTTCGATAGGTAATTCGGTTGGATCGCCGGATGATCGCGGAAGTCCGCGCTCTTGATCCGCACCGACCCGCGCGCCTCGGGGCGCAAATTGCAGACGCTCATGGTGATGGCGGGGAAGGGGTGCAGCGGCTCGCCGAATCTGTCGAGCGAGAGCGGCTGCACATGATATTCGAGGTTCGGGGTGGCAAATTCCGGGCCGGAGCGCGCGAAAATGCCAAGCTGGCTCGGCGCCATCGACATCGGGCCCGAGCGCTTCAGCGCATACTCCGCGGCGATGAGCGCCTTGCCCAAGAGCGAGCCGGCCCGCTGGTTGAGAGTCCGCGCGTTTTCGATCTTGTAGATGAGCCGGAGCTGCAAGTGGTCTTGCAGGTTCTCGCCCACCTGCGCAAGCTCCGCGAGCACCGGAATGCCGAGGCGCGAAAGCAGCGCGCCCGGACCTATGCCCGAGAGCTGAAGGATTTGCGGCGAGCCGATAGCTCCGGCAGCGAGGACGATCTCGCTTTCGCTGCGGATCGTTGCCTCCTCGCCGCCGCGCACAAAGCGCACGCCAACCGCGCGCTTGCCCTCGAATTCGAGCGCCTTCACCTGCGCATCGGTGAAAACCTTAAGATTCTTGCGCCCGCGGACGGGATCGAGAAACGCCTTGGCCGCCGTCACCCGGAGCCCGCGCCGCTGGTTCACCTTGAAGTAGGCGGTGCCAAAATTGTTGCCGCGGTTGAAGTCCTCGATCCGCGGGATGCCTACCTCTTCGCAAGCATCCTGCACCGCATCGAGGATCGGCCAATGCAGGCGCTGATCCTCAACGCGCCACTCCCCGCCTGCCCCGTGCACCTCATCGGCGCCGGCGGCATTGTCCTCGGACTTCTTGAAATAGGGCAGCACATCGTCCCAGCCCCACCCCGCAAGCCCGAGCTGGCGCCAATGATCGTAATCGGCCGCCTGGCCGCGCATATAGATCATGCCGTTGATGGCGGAGCAGCCGCCGAGCAGGCGCCCGCGCGGATAATTGAGCGCGCGCCCGTTCAGCCCCGGCTCGGCCTCGGTTTTGTAGCGCCAATCCATCTTGGGATTGCCCATGCAATAGAGGTAGCCGACGGGGATATGCACCCAGAGGTGATTGCTATGGCCGCCAGCTTCGAGGAGCGCGACGGTGTTGCGCGGATCGGCGCTAAGCCGGTTCGCCAGCACGCAACCCGCCGAGCCTGCGCCAACGACGATATAGGTGAACGGGCCGAGTGCGCTCATAGCCGCCTCCCCTCCAAGTCTTTGCATGACCATCTTCCCGGAATGGCGCTCCGTGTCACGTTGCACCTTGGTGGCATGCTCACACAAAGTTGTGCAGAGTTGCCGCAAAGCGCGTGATTTGCGCCACAGCGTGTGTTGTACTTCCAGTGCGTGGGACCAGCGGTATCGCTGCCGTTCTAAAAAAGTAACCAGCCTGAGTACCCTGTTTCCTTTCATGACAACGAAAAAGCTGCTCCTTCTCCCCGGCGACGGCATCGGCCCTGAGGTCATGGCCGAAGTTAGACGCGTGATCGCCTGGCTTGAGCAAACGGGCCGCGCCAAGTTCGAGGTTGAGCAAGACCTCGTTGGCGGCTGTGCCTACGACGCGCATGGCGAGGCGATCTCCGATGCGGCCATGGCCAAGGCCAAAGCCGCGGACGCGGTCATTTTAGGCGCCGTCGGTGGCCCGAAATGGGACAAGGTGCCTTACGCCCAGCGTCCCGAGGCCGGGCTTCTGCGCCTGCGCAAGGATTTGGGGCTGTTCGCCAATCTAAGGCCCGCCATCTGCTACCCGGCGCTCACCGAAGCCTCAAGCCTCAAACGCGAGGTGGTGGAAGGCCTCGATCTCATGATCGTCCGGGAGCTGACCGGCGGCGTTTATTTCGGCGAGCCGAAAGAGATCGTGACGCTTGAAAGCGGCGAGAAGCGCGCGGTCGACACCCAGGTTTACACAGAGCACGAGATCGAGCGGATCGCGCGGGTCGCATTCGACCTCGCAAGAGCGCGAGGCAAGCGCGTGGCCTCGGCCGACAAGCGCAACGTCATGAAGACCGGCGTCCTGTGGAACCAGGTTGTAAGCCGCGTTCACGCCGCCGAATACCCCGATGTCGAGCTGACGCATATTCTTGCCGATAATTGCGCGATGCAGCTCGTCCGCTGGCCGAAGCAATTTGACGTGATCGTGACCGATAATCTCTTCGGCGACATCCTGTCCGATCAGGCTGCGATGGCAACGGGCTCGCTCGGTATGCTGCCCTCGGCCTCTCTCGGCGCGAAGGACGCGAGCGGCGGCCGGGCCGCCCTCTACGAGCCCGTCCATGGCAGCGCCCCCGATATCGCAGGCCGGGGCGTCGCCAATCCGATCGCCACCATCGCTAGCTTCGGGATGGCGCTTCGCTATTCCTTCGGGATGGCGGCAGAGGCGGATCTCCTCGATGCCGCTATCGCAGGCGCTCTAGGCAAGGGGCTCCGGACGGCAGATATTATGCAGAACGGCATGACGCAGGTTTCGACCGCCGGAATGGGCAACGCGATTTTAGCTGAGCTTGAACGTCTGGCACAACTTTAGACACTAAAGAACCGTGGCCAAGTATTTCAGGGAGATTACGGGGTGATGGCGGATCACTTCAGTGTCATAGGTTTTAAGGCGAGTTCGGCCGAAGCACTGTCTGCGCTCGTGAACAACCTTTTGCAGAAGGGCGGGGAAAAGCAGCCCTGCGCCGCCGGCTACTATCACCGGCTCCGCTCTCCGGCCGGGTCTGAGCTTTGGGTTCATATGCAAAAGGCCGCCGGACAGGAGCCGGACGCCGATCCCTATGTCGCAGTTGGCATCACGCCTTTTTTCGAGGGCGAAGGCCGCACGCCCATCCGCGTTCGCGCCATGCGGCAGCGCCCGGACGATAATTTGTTCGAGGGCGCTTTCTATGTGGAGCTCGGCCCCACCATCGCGCTGATCGATGTGGTGGATTTCGCCCGCTTCGCCGGCAAGCCCGTCCCTTTCATGGCGATCGCGCAAATCGTGGCCTTTCCCCACGATCTTGCGGTCTTCGAAAACGAGGCGGCGTTTCAGGCCACTCAGGCGGACAAAAAGGTTAAATTCACCCCCCGCTCCTTTTTGGCGAGCGGGCTGTTCGTTGGCGGCGGCGGATCGGGCGACATCGTTTTCCTCGACCCGGAGGCGGAGGATTTCCGTGCGCCGGCGCGAGCCTTCCTCACCGGAGAAGTGCAAAAGACAGAGCGCCGCAAGAACCCCGAGACCGGGCAGGACTTCACCTGGGCCCTTATCGGCACCGCAGGTGGCACGTTCGACCTGGTCGCAGACGATACGGTTTTGCCTCAGCCATTGCAGCCGGGCATGATCGTCGAGGGCGAATTCTGGCTCTGCGGGCGCCTCGTGGAAACCTTCGGCGCCGCCTAACCTCGTGACGGGTGCCTCATGTGCGCGGCTTTGTGTGTCATGCACAAAGCGGAGGCCGCAATCGGCGAAACAATCTCTTCAAGAACCTTTAGAGCGTTTCACCGATTAACCGAATCGTAGGGGATTCCATTTTCCTGCGAACAGTGATTCAAGATGCTGGCTGGGCGGAGGCCAGCATCCATGACACGTCCCCTTTCGAACGATCTTCGTGAGCGTGTAGTTGCGGCGGTTCTTGGGGGCATGAGCCGCCGGCAGGCCGCGTCCCGCTTCGATGTGGCGGTTTCCAGCGTGGTGAAGCTGATGCAGCGCTACCGGGCGACGGGCTCGGTGGCGCCGGGAAAGATGGGCGGGCACCGCAAACGGGTTCTGGAGCCGCACCGCGGCTTCATCCAGGGGCGGCTCAAAGAGGTGCCGCACCTCACGCTGCACGCTTTGAAGGACGAACTTGCCACGCGCGGGGTGTTCGTCTCGCACAACGCGGTATGGGAGTTCCTGCGGCGCGAGGGCTTGCGCTTCAAAAAAAACGCTGCTCGCCCTCGAACAGGCGCGCGCCGATGTCGCCCAGCGGCGCCGGTGCTGGAAGGCCCGGCGGGCTAGCCTTGATCCGAAGAAGCTGGTCTTCATCGACGAAACCTGGATCAAAACCAACATGGCTCCGCTGCGCGGCTGGGGGCCGAAAGGCAAGCGGTTGCGCGCTTACGCTCCGCATGGCCATTGGCGCACGCTGACGTTTATCGGCGCGCTGCGCCTGGACCGGCTCACCGCACCTTGCGTCTTCGACGGGCCTATCAACGGCGAGTGCTTTTTGGCCTATGTTGAGCAGCAGCTGGCGCCTGTTCTCGAGCCTGGCGACATCGTGATCATGGACAATCTTGGCAGCCATAAGAGCAAGGCGGTCCGGCAGGCCATCCAAAAGGCCGGAGCCAGGCTCTTGTTCCTGCCGCCCTATTCTCCGGACCTCAACCCAATCGAGCAGGCCTTCGCCAAGATCAAGCACTGGA
>JBKQQS010000077.1:0-22520 GCA_052144215.1 Rhodomicrobium sp. | reverse complement strand
GACAAGGATCAAAGCGTTTGTGCGATGCACAAAAAAATATCGCAGCGCAACATTGGCAAATGCACGCGGAAGAACCGCCAATGCAAATGAGCTGCTACCCTCGCCGGCGGCACGCTTCTTGTGTTTTTCAAATATTCACGTGATTGATAAACCAGGCACCCCCCGCAGCCGCGACGCCGGCAATCAGTATGTACGGCAGCGTCCGGACAAACACGGTCAGCAGAGTGACGAACGCTGTAAGCAGCTTCTCTCCTGCTTCCAAAAGCTCCCGTGCCGCGCGGTAGAGCAAATAAACCACCACTACGCCGATGATTATGAGCACGACGACTTTCAGGGTCGATAATTCGTTAAGCCGGTTCCACGGGACCGCGCTAATTTGTGCAATCGTCCACTGCCAAATCAACCCGATAAAGCGAAAGATGGCTGCAAGCCCTTGTTGCAAAAGCTGCAGCAGCTGGTTGAGAAATTGCATGCATTTGCCCCTTTGACATCTCACCAAGGAATGCTGCTGTTCGTCGAAGAGGCATATATGCCTTTTCTTCCGCCGCCATAGCGATGGAATTCCGTAGGCTGCCCCGCATAGCGATCATGCGGCGATTATGGTGAGCTGTCCAGTTTTCCCCCGGGGCCAAGGCCCATGAGACAACGCGGCCCGGCGATCTGTCAACCTGGAACTCTCTTAAGCCTTCGCGCTCATTCCCGTTAAAAGCGAGTGCGTCACTAAATTTCACCCCTTCACAAAAAGCAGTCAGAAGCGTTACCATACACTATGGCGAGAACGAAAGCTGGTATTGGCCTCTTAAGCTCCGACGGTTATCTCGATGGACAACTCCTGATCGCGATGCCGTCAATGACGGATCCGCGCTTCCACCGCGCGGTGATCTATATGTGCGCGCATTCGCCGGAAGGTGCGATGGGATTGGTTATCAATCAGCGCGCGCCCCACATCACGCTGCCAAGGCTTCTCGATCAGCTCGATATTTCAACCGCCGGTTCGCACCCTGCCGCCAGCGAGGGCGGGGCTATGGCTGTGCATTTTGGGGGGCCGGTTGAAACGAGCCGCGGCTTCGTCCTGCATAGCTCGGATTATTTTGCGGCGGATAGCACCCTGCCGATCAACGAGAGCGTTTGCTTGACAGCGACCGTGGACATCCTGAAGGCAATCGCCAAAGGAAGCGGCCCGAACAAGGCAATTCTGGCGTTAGGATATGCCGGATGGGCGCCCGGGCAGCTCGAAAGGGAAATTCAGTCGAATGGCTGGCTGAATTGCCCCGCCGACTTCGACATCGTTTTCGATTGCGACCTTGAAAACAAATATGCGCGCGCCTTGCGGCTACTCGGCATCGATCCGTCGCATCTCGTCGGGATTTCGGGGCACGCGTAGAAATGAGCCCCGCTACAGGGGCTAAATTTTCCACGTTCCATAAATGGATTGTTACAGGTTAGTCACAATTATGTGTCCCGCGCGCCACAACGGCTGCCCGGATGCTGCCATACTTATTTGTTCAACACTCATGCGCTATATATAGGGCCTATCAGCGCTTTCTAGCTGTGCCCTGTGCGGCTTAGCCATTGCAAGCCTTGCATCGCTCTCTTAACCCATAGGATCGCTCCCTAAGCAGATGATTATTAAACTAGCGATACGGAACCTGTTTCACGA
This sequence comes from Rhodomicrobium sp., assembly GCA_052144215.1. Taxonomy (GTDB): domain Bacteria; phylum Pseudomonadota; class Alphaproteobacteria; order Rhizobiales; family Rhodomicrobiaceae; genus Rhodomicrobium. Next base: position 20,860 of record JBKQQS010000077.1, on the reverse strand, counting down.
CCGGGCCCGTTTCCTTGTCACTTTGGTTGGTATTCTGTTCGCCGTGGTGCTCGTCGCAGTGCAGCTCGGGATGTACTTTGGCGCGCGTATAATGATAACCGGCATGATCGATCACGCCAAGGGCGACATTTGGATAGCCGCCTACGGTGCTGAAAGTTTCGAGCAGGCTCCGCTTCTCACCGGGCGGGAGCGGTTCACCGCTCTCTCGGTGCCGGGCGTGGTAGCCGTGACGCCGCTCCTCGTATCCTTCTCCGATTGGCGCCGCGCAGATTCGAGCACCACGAATGTCGTCGTGATCGGCTCCGACGAGGACGAAGCGAGCCTCGAACCCTGGGATATCGTAGAGGGGGTGGTCACCTCAACGTCACCAGATGGGGTGATCGTCGACCGCACCTATGCGAAGTCTCTCGGCGTATCTGGAGTGGGCGAAATCGGAGAGATCGAGGGAAAGCGCGTCAGGGTGGAAGCGTTGACGAACGGCATCCGGTCTTTCACCACCTCGCCCTACGTGTTTACGTCCCTTAACAAGGCCCACAAGCTTTTGTCGATCCCGTCCGATCAGGCCACCTTCTACCTTGTGAAGCTTGCGCCTGGCGCGGCGGCCGCTGAGGTGAAGCGCGAGCTTGCGTCGCGCTTGCCCGGCGCCTCGGTGTACACGAAAGCCGAATTCGTGCAGCGCAACCTCGATTATTGGCTCTTCGGCACCGGCGCTGGCGTCGCACTGCTTGGCGGCGCGCTTCTCGGGCTCATCATAGGAACGGTGATCGTCGCCCAGACGCTCTATTCAAGCACAAAAGATCACCTGGGCGAGTTCGCCACGCTGAGGGCGCTCGGTTCATCCTCCTATTACATCCACAAGGTCATTTTGACCCAAGCGGCGGTCAGCGCATTTGCCGGTTACACGCTCGGCGCCGGCGTGTCGCTTGCAATCGCGGCCTTCAGCGGCGAAACGGCGCTACCGATCGTTTTCACGCCAGGGCTGGCGGCGTTTCTTTTTGCCGTGACGCTGGCCATGTGCGTCGTCTCGGCCGTGTCGTCCATTCTTAAGGTCACGAAAATCGACCCCGCCATGGTGTTCGCGCGATGAAAAGGGTCCCTATTCTCGAGGCGCGGCACATCGTTAAGGAGCTTGGCCAAGGCGATGCCAAGATCCAAGCCTTGAAGGGAGTCAATCTCACGCTCTTCCCGGGCGAATTCACGCTTTTGATGGGACCGTCCGGCAGCGGAAAGACGACGCTGCTCTCGATCCTCGGATGCATCTTGTCGCCGACCTCCGGAACCCTCACAGTCTCGGGCGAGTGCGCGACGGGACGATCGGCCGAAGAACTCGCCGATTTGCGGCGGCGGCATTTCGGCTTTATCTTTCAAGCGTACAATCTATTTCCAACCCTGAATGCCCTGGACAACGTCAAAATTGCGCTCGACGTTCGCGGATTTGGTGCCGCGGAACGCCGGGAGCGGGCGGAAGCTGCGCTCCGTGACGTGGGGCTCAGCCACCGCCTGAATAGCTATCCCGGAACCCTCAGCGGAGGCGAAAAGCAGCGCGTCGCAATCGCGCGCGCGATTGCGTCCTCGCCGACCATCGTGCTGGCAGATGAGCCGACCTCCGCGCTCGATACGGAGAACGGACACGCTATTATGGCGCTGCTCGCAAAGCTCGCCAAAGATGAAAACCGCACGATTCTTGCCGTGACGCACGATCCGAGGACCATTCCTTTTGCGGATCGCGTGATCGAAATCGAGGACGGACGGATTTCCGGACAAAAGAAGGGCGCTGAAGCGCCTCATAACATCGCCGAACACCGGGCGGGGAGCGAAAAAGTCAAAAGCAATCAAAGAAGAAAGCGACATGTCCATGCGTAGAATCAAGCCCACCTCTTTCTTGCTGGTCCTGGGCGTTCTAACGTTCGGAATTGGCGCCATGGGCGCAGCTGGGCTGTTTTCTTTAGGCTCAACGCCCGCCCGCTCCGAGCAGCCCGCTTCCCTTGAACCGGCGTGGGCAGCTGCAGCGCCTGGGCGTGTCGAGCCCAAAGGAAGCGAGCTTCACCTCGGAGCTTCGGCGCCTGCTGCCATCAAAGAGGTTCTCGTCCAGCTCAACGATCGCGTTAAGACCGGGGACCTGCTTATCAGGCTCGACGACGAGGAATTGAAAGCTAAGCTCGCTGCAGCGAAAGCCGGGGCGGCCGTCCGGCTCGCCGAAAGAGACTCCAACGAGGTTAAGGGTGCCGCACTCGATCGCCGCAAGGCGGAGGACAACCTTTACTCTGCCGAGCGCGGCGCTTTCGACGCGAGGATCGAGTTCGACCGCCTCATCTCGCTTGCAAAGGAAAACCAGGTTTCAGCCGAGGAAGTGGAGAAAGGCCGCGCCGCTGTCACGGCGGCCGACCGCAAGGTCGAGCAAGAGCGCGGCAATCTTAAGCATGTGCAAAGCAAAAATCTCCCCGCTCTAACCCGCGAGGAGGCGGCGCTATCTGCCGCGCGCGCAGAGGTTGCCATCGTAAGCACCGCCCTTGAGCGCACACATATCCGCTCCCCCGTCGAAGCTTCGGTTCTTGAGCTGCATGCAAAGCTCGGGGAGATGGCAAGTCCAGCCGCCGATACCCCTCTGCTCGTGCTCGGCGATACCACACATCTGCAAGTGCGCGCCGAGGTGCAAGAACGGGACGTCCGCAAAATATACCCCGGACAGGCAGCCATCGTGAAATCCGATGCCTTTCCAAACCGCTCCTTCGATGCACGGGTGTCTGTCATGGCAAGAGCTCTCGCCGCACCGCAACTCTTGGCCCGGGCGCAGCGCAAGCCAATGGACGTAGACGTTCTGGAGGTCATTCTCGATCTCGACGACGGCGTTCCGCTTTTGCCCGGAATGCGGACTGACGTTCTTTTCAAGGAAGCCGAGTCGTTACAAAAAAGCTCGGTCGCTAAAACCGAATAGCCCTGTCAGGACTCAACCCGGTCTGAATTGTCAGCAATCAGCCCGGTTTGTACCTTCAAGACCCCCTCACCCCAGCCTCTCCCAGCAAGCTCGCCTTGGCGAGCTTGCCACTTAGAATGTCCGCATTCGCAGGCGAATGCGGATGGGGAGAGGGAGCCGGCCGCGAGTGTTTGTTGGGGCCCTTGCTGCCCGTCTATCACCGCGGCCCGATCCCAGAGACGCGAGGCAGGAAACTCTGGCCCTCTTTCAGAACATAATGCCAAAAAGCTGTGGCCGCAGGCGTCAGCTCCTTATCCTGCCGATGCACGAGATACCACTCGCGTATCGCGGGCAAGTCCTTGATGTTTAAAATGGCGAGCCGCCCCGTTTTGACTTCGAGTTCTATGGTGTGGGCGGATATAAATGCGAGGCCCAATCCCGCCATTACGGCTTGCTTGATCGTTTCATTGGAACCGATTTCGATCCTGATTGCCGGCTCTGCTAATTCAATGCCGCAGAAAAGCATTTCAAAGAGCTGACGCGTTCCAGATCCCACTTCGCGCAGCAAAAGCTTCTCGCCTGAAAGGCAATGACGCGCAATCGGGGCCGTGCTGGCAACGAGAGGGTGGCTTGGCGGAGCGATGACGACGTGAGGGTGAGGTCCGAACACCGCTTCTTTCACCGGGAAGCCGTCCGGGGGACGGCCCATAATGGCGACATCGATTTCATAATTCCGCACCGCCTCTGTGGTTTCCGCGCGGTTGCCAATGAGCAGCTGCAGCTCTATTTGCGGATACCTTTCCGCGAAGGACGCAATAATGCGCGGCGCATAATATTTGGCTGTACCGACGACGCCGATGGTAACGCGTCCCCCCGCGAGCCCCTTTATCGCGCGCAATTGCTCGCGGCAGTCGGCGAGGAGCGCTTCCATTCGCGCGGCCGTTTCGACCAGACGAAGGCCCGCATCGGTTGCCCGCAGCCCAATTCTCGTGCGATGGAAAAGACGAACCCCCAGACGGTCTTCTAGCAATTTAAGCTGCTCGGTTACCGCAGGGGACGTTAGGCACAGTTCGCCGGCCGCGAGCGTGATCTTTCCGTTTCGCGCGATTGCGGCCACGGCCCGGAGCTGGCGGATCGTTACATCCCGCATATTCACCATGAAGGTTTTTCCGAATGCGTTGTGAGGTTTATTCTATTTTGCTTAATTAACGCCATCAAGCATTATTTCTCTTAGCCGAGCGTAGCAAAACAGGACGAACGATAAGTTGCGCCAGCCGATAATGGCATGTCCGCGCCAACGCGAACATGGGGGGGGAGAGAACTTGACGCTTTTTTTGTGCTTCGCTATTCGCGTTAGCAATCGTATCGCCGCGCTCGCTGTCCATTACGGAGCGGCTGGTTTGCTTTTGCTTACAGCAACGGCGCTCGGTTCCTCTGTGGCCGCCGCCGGCGACAAAATCGGCCAGCCAATCGAATTTCCACACGACATACATGCCGGAAAAATGGGCATTAACTGCATGTTCTGTCACACCTATGCCCGGCGGAGCGCCGTGTCCGGAATCCCGCCCCTGAAAAAATGCATCGACTGCCATGAAAACATTGATTCCGTAAAAGATAAGCCACGCATTAAAAAGTTATTTGAGTACTGGAAAACAAAGCAACCTATCCCGTGGAAGAAGGTGCACGATCTCCCAGATTTCGTGCGCTTTAATCACGAGCGGCACATTCAGCGCTTTTATTTTCAACAAGGGCGCCCGATTGAGGAGGTGTGCGGCTTTTGCCACGGAGATGTGAAAAGCATGACTGTTGCTGAGAAGGTCAAGCCAATTACAATGGGCTGGTGCGTTTCGTGCCACGAGCAGGATCATCATGTCGATACCGCCACGGCGAAAACCACCAATGGCCCGAACGATTGCTCGTATTGCCACAAATAGTATGCGCAAAAAGGCAGCAGGTCTGACGAATATGAACGATATTAGCCGCAGAAACCTTTTAAGACTTCTGGGATGGAGCAGCGCTTCTCTCGCGCTTACCGGATGCGAAAACTCCGTCGAATCCGGGGTCGAAGATGTCAAGTCATACTCGCAGCCGCAGGATTTCATGGTGCCGGGCGTTGGCATTTACTACGCCTCTACTTGTACGCAATGCGACGCGGGGTGCGGTATCAAGGGCCGGGTGCGGGAAGGCCGTATTCTGAAGCTGGAGGGCAGCCCGGAATCGTTAATCGGCAAAGGCCGGATATGCAGCTTGGGCCAGGCGGCCGTCCAACATCATTACAACCCCGACCGCTTGAAGGAGCCTCTTCTTCGCCAAAATGGAAATCTCCAGCCAACAACCTGGGCGAACGCCATAAATCTTCTGGTTGAAAGAACCCATGATGCTGGCGATAAATTCGCATTTCTGACCGGCCCGCTAAGCGGGCATTTAAAAGTACTAATACAAAACTACGTTGAAAGCCTGGGCTCAAAGAATCATTTCATATATGACCCGCTGGCCAACAAAGTTAATCGTTCGATAAGCGAACAAATCTACGGCATTGCAAACCCGCTCTTTCAAATCGGCGAGGCGAAAGTCATTCTTTCCTTCGGCGCAGATTTCCTGGATACCTGGAATTCTCCTGTCCATTTCTCCGGACAATATGCGCAGTTTCGAAAAGCCAACGATAGCAAATCGCGCGGCGTCCTTATTCAGGCCGAGCCTAAAATGACCTTGACCGGCGCAAATGCCGATCGATGGATACCGATACGCCCAGGCAGCGACGGTGTGTTCGCATTGGGGCTAGTCAATGCACTCTTAGAGGACCCCGCCTATTCCAAGAATGTTCCGGCCCCGATCGCTGAAGCCGTTCGCGGTTACAGCAAAGCGCGGGTCGATAAAGAGGCAGGTGCCGGCGGCGAGGTGTTCGACCGTGTGCTCGCGTTACTGCGCCAACGCAGCCCAAGTCTAGTTTTGTCCGGTCCCTCTGCCGAAGGCCACGTTCATGGGGCTCAGAACGCGGCCGCTATAATGCTGCTCAATGTCGTTTTAGGCAACATCGGCAAGACAATTACCGCTCCGGCGAAGAATCCGTTCCCGCAGATCGCTCCAGCCGAGGGCGATACGGCGGCGCTGAGTGCGTTTAACGATGGCTTGGCGCAGGGCCGCTTTCAGACCGTTATTACGTATAGCGTTAACCCGGCTTTTACCGCACCCGGCTTCATGAAACTGCACGAAAACTTGAAGAAGGCGCCATTCAGGGTTGCTTTTGCCCACTATCGCGATGAAACGGCCGAAGCAGCCGATCTTATTCTTCCTCTCGATTCCGCCATGGAAGACTGGGGAACTCATCTTGCCGCCTATCAACCCGACGGCGTGCAACTTCATATGCAGCAGCCGCTTATGGAAAGGCTCTACCCGGATAGCACTCGTTCTCTGGGCGATGTTTTGTTGACCTTATTGAAGCAGCGGCACCCGGATGAATACAAGCAGTGGCCCGACTATTATGCTTATTTAAAAAGTGCAATGATCCAGAACAAGCCATCCTTCAAGGACGCGGCGGAAGACGATGAGGAGTTTTGGTATCAGACACTGAGTCACGGGGTGCTGGATGTAAAGAATGCGCAAGAGCAGCGCATAACGCCAGATCTCAAATCGTTGAATCTGGCCTTGCCGGGCTCTCCCGAACAAGATCAAGAGTATCCCTTCCAACTCGTGCCATCGGTTCGCTCCAATTTGCGAGATGGCCGCCACGCAAATCTGCCATGGCTGCAGGAAACGCCCGATCCCTTGACAACAATCGTTTGGGATTCGTGGATCGAAATACATCCGGCCACAGCGCAACGCCTGGGGATAAGCGAAGGCGATATTCTCGAAATCTCGTCGAAAACTGGCGCTCTTAAGACTCAAGCCTATCTGTTTCCCGGCCTTCAACGCGACACCGTTGCGATCCCCATCGGCCAAGGACACGAAGCGATGGGCCGTTACGCAAAGGGCGCCGGCGTTAATCCGATGAAAATCCTCGAGCCGGTTTTTGAAGGGTCCACGGGCGAAATCGCCATGTACGCCACACGCGTTAAAATCCGCAAGACGAACGAACGCGTAAACGTGGTTAAGGACGAAGGATGGAGACCGGGGGCGATTAATACGCAGTTAAATCGCAAGATAGTCGTGACGATGGCGGCCAGCAAGGTCGCGGTTTTCCGGGAGGACTAATGTCGATTCGCACTATGTTGGAGAATTGGGAGAAGTATCGCACTACCCATCCATCCGGAGATCTGCACAAGGACCATCCCGAATACAAATGGGCGATGGCGATCGATCTCGATACCTGCACCGGCTGCAATGCATGCGTAGTGGCCTGCTATGCCGAAAACAATGTGCCGGTAGTGGGCAAGGAGAGGTTCGACCATGGCCAGACCATGCACTGGATCCGCATCGAACGTTATTGGAACGATGAAGATGCCGATACTCCGCACCAAGGGGCACAGTTCTTGCCGATGATGTGCCAGCAATGTGAAGCGGCTCCTTGCGAAACTGTTTGCCCGGTAGGCGCCACCAACCACACGCCAGACGGTCTCAATTCCCAGATCTACAACAGGTGCATCGGCTCGCGTTACTGCTCCGCCAACTGTCCCTATAAAGTTCGTTATTTCAATTGGTACGACTATCCGGAACAGGAAATTGCGTGGCCTGAGCCACTCCCCATGCAGTTGAACCCCGATATAACGGTCCGCACCAAAGGGATCATGGAGAAGTGCACGTTTTGCATTCAGCGTTTGAGGACAGCGCAAAGCACTGCACGCACCGAAGGCCGTCTGGTTAAAGACGGCGAGGTCACGACTGCGTGCGCTCAAGCTTGCCCAACCGGCGCTATCACATTCGGTAACTTGGCCGATCCCTATTCTCAAGTCGCGAAAATGTGGCGGCAGCAGCAAGTGGAATTGCACAAGGACCGGCAGGATAAAGATAAAACCGGCGATAATGGCGGAGTTCGCGGTTATCGCGTTCTAGAAGAATTACGAGCTTACCCGTCGATCATGTATCTCGAACGGGTGCGCGATACGAATGCGTAAAGCTTGAAACGTCTCCTGCTGAGGAAAAAGAGTGATGGAAGAAAAAGATATCAGAGACGATATCGCGTGGGCGCAGATCAATGTCGACGTACTACGGAGTATTGAGAAGCCGCGCCTCTCATTTTGGCTGCTATTTTGTTTTGCCGGTTGTTTATTTTTGATCGGCGTCGCCTGCGAAGTCTATCAATGGCGCAAAGGTTTGGGCGTCGCTAATTTCGATAATCCCCATGTATGGGGACTGTATATTGCAAGCTTCATATTCTGGATTGGCATGAGCCACTCCGGCACGCTGTTGTCGGCGATTTTGCATATCATTCATGCCGATTGGCGCAAGCCGATTTACCGATTTGCCGAGGCTATGACAACGTTTTCGCTGATGACAGCCGGTTTGTTTGTAATGGTCCATTTAGGACGCCTCTGGAAATTCTATTATTCTCTGCCATACCCAAACGAACGCTGGACCTGGCCAAATTTCCAGTCCCCGTTATTATGGGATGCAATGGCAATATTTACCTATCTGACTTCGTCGATATTATTTCTTTACGTCGGCGCAATCCCAGATTTCGCTATATGCCGTGACAATGCTACAGGGTGGCGCAAACACTTCTATTCATGGCTTTCACTGGGCTGGATGGGCACCGACCGCCAGTGGCGCAATTTTCGCGTTACTTACCTCACGATAGCGTGCTTCCTGATCCCATTGGCCGTATCGGTGCACTCTATCGTCGCCTCCGATTTCGCTATGTCGCAACAACCCGGATGGCATGTAACATCGTTTCCACCATATTTCGTAGCGGGGGCGCTATATTCTGGCTGCGCAGCGATCATTACCTTATTTATTGTGTTGCGGCACACATTTCGATTTGAAGAATACATGACTTTGCCTATATTAGACAAAATAGGTCGCTTGACCTTTGTAATTGCAATGGTTTGGACTTACCTGAATTTTGTTGAATATGCATCCGTATGGTATGGGGATGACATGTATGCTAAGGATCTTTTGATCCAAAAAGCAACGGGCCCCTACTCACCGTTCTGGTGGACGATGAATTTTTGCGGCTCCGTCATCCCGTTCTTATTGATCTCAAAAACGGTACGCGGCAACTTAACGGCAATGATGATTATTTCTCTGCTTCTTAACCTGGGAATGTGGCTTGAGCGCTGGATGATCGTAGCGCCGACCTTTTCGCACGGTTACTATCCCTGGACAATGGATCACAACCAGTGGCCGAGTTTTGTGCAATGGGGGATGGTGCTAGGAAGTTTTGGCTGGTTCGGTCTACTGTTTATGCTGTTCTGCAAACTTGTGCCATCCGTCTCGATGTATGAAGTTAAGGAGATGGTATATCACCGGACGCTGGCTCAAAAGAAGTATGCGAGGGAAGCATGAGTACGGTACGAATTCTGGGATTGTTTAACGATTTCGACCTCGCATCCTATGCACTTCGAGAGGTGCGCGATGCTTATCTACCGGCGCTAAATAGAGATGACATCACCATAAAATCTCCGATCGAGCATCCCGATGTCGAAGAGCTGCTTGGATACCGCCCGGCTCCAATCCGCAGATACACCCTGATCGGTTCGCTGCTTGGCGGTATTCTCGGCTTTCTCTTTCTTGCTTCATCCCAAGGTAACTTTTTCGCTCAGCAAAAAGGCGGTAAGCCGATCATTCCGTTCCCGCCAGACATCGTCCTTACCTATGAAATGCTGATTTTGGGCGGGGTATACATCACAGTGCTCGGATTTTTAATTAGCGCTGGACTGCCGGCACGCATGAAGAGCGAACTCTATAACACTAAAATTTCCGAAGACCAAATTGGGGTCTTGGTGAAATCCGACGCTCGTACTATTGCCGAGATTAAGAAAATTTTTGAGAAGCACCTCGCGATCAGCATAACTGAAGAGGTTATAGAATGAGAAAATACGTTTACTGGCTTGCGCTGATTATTGTGGTCCCTGCGCCTGCACATGCGTGGCTGATTTGGTCTGAAATGGTGCATCAAATCAGCATCAAGCCTCAGGCTAATCCTCTTCCGTTCCCGCAGCGTTCTGTCCCGGTGCCTGGCACTGCCACCATGCGGCCGGCCGGCCAGGATGCCGCAAGTAATATGCCTAATCCAATACAGCCGTCGCCAGAGTCCATCCATAAGGGCAAGCAGATGTTCATGATTTACTGCACTCCATGTCATGGAACGTCCGGCACCGGAAACGGAACGGTCGGAGAGAAACTCTCGGCCCGGCCGTTCGATCTAACAAGCGACATGGTGCAATCTCTGCCCGATGGCTTCATTTTCGGTTATCTGACCTATGGCGGCACGGTTATGCCGAACTTTGCGAACGATTTGTCTCCAACAGAGCGTTGGCATGTGATCAACTTTTTACATCATGGCTTGGTGCCGGCGGCACCTCAGCAGGAAGCTGGCCAGACAAAATAAGGAGGGTCGATGGTCCCGTTCGCGAGCTGGTCGGTGTTGACTACTGACTTTCTAATTGTTCTTTATATCATGCTGGGGGGTGTGACACTTTCAGCTATTTTGCAACTGGCTGGCGCCCGGTGGCAGAATGAGCTGCGAAGCGTTGCCGTATCGCTATTCGGCCTCTATCCGCTTGTCCTTATTCTCCTTGTGATCTTGCTCGCAGCAGGAAAGACCACATTCCCTTGGATTGGCTCGAGTGAACCCGAATGGCATAATTACCCGTTTCCCCTTCTTAAGCACGTAACCCTGCCAGAATGGAACAATTATCAATTTCTTATTGTGCGCCAAATCGCTGGGTTTGCACTCGTAACATTCTTGTTCCGGCGGTATATCAAGAATATCCGCGATCCGAAGCGCACAAGGAAGCTGGCATACTACATACTTTGTACGTACGTGCTTTATGGCACGATGATCGCATGGGATTTTGAAATGACGCTGCTGCCGGAATGGCATAGTGCCATCTACGCAATGTACCATTTCATCAGCAATTTCGGCATGTTCATGTCGTTCACGATTGTGCTTGTTTATATTCTTTGTAGCAGCGGAAGGCTTATTGCGCCTATGCCTCATTACGTCTTTAACTACGTCGCCCAGATGTTGCTGGCATTCACGATGCTGTGGGCCTATACATTCTTCGCTCAGTATCTTACAATTTGGTATGGAAACCTTCCTCAGGAAAACAATCGCATTGTGGAAATGGAAGATGGAGATTATTCGGTCCTATGGTGGACATTTATCGTTCTTAAATTCTTCTTTCCGTTTTCACTATTGATATTCGACTATACACGTCATTCGGTATCGATGATCGCGCTTATAGCCTGTAGCATCATGCTGGGAACGTGGATCGAGCGATATACGTGGATTTCGGCATCTTATCCTGCGGGTCCCTTCGTTCCTGGATATATGCCAATGACCAGTAGGTTTGATATTATCGCAACGTTGCTTGTGGCCGCTGCGGGCTACGTACTTATTAGAAAATCTCTGGTGCGCAACCAGGTCATGCGCGCTTAGCGCACCGGGTAATTGAGCCCGAGAGCCTGGATGCGCTAGACAGCGGCTACCTCCAAGTTGAGGGGCGAATTCGCCACTAAGTTCTCCCCGGCGGCGGCGCGCCTGTGCCGCCCTCTTTCGCGCCCGCCTCCTGCTCGGCGATGCCGCGCTGCGCCAATCTATCCACCCGCTCGTTTTCCGCGTGGCCCGAATGGCCGCGCACCCAATGCCAGCTCACATCGTGACGCCGCCGCGCTTCGTCGAGGCGCTGCCAAAGATCCGCATTTTTCACCGGCTGGTTCTGCGCGGTTTTCCAGCCCTTGGCCTTCCAGCCGCCGATCCATGCAGTGATGCCGTTCCTCAAATATTGCGAATCCGTGTAAAGCTCGACGCGGCAAGGCCGTTTCAGCGTTTCGAGCGCCACGATAGCCGCCATAAGCTCCATGCGATTGTTGGTGGTGTGCGGCTCGCCGCCCCAGATTTCACGTTCGCGCCCATTATAAACGAGCAGCGCGCCCCAGCCGCCAGGCCCCGGATTGCCTTTGCAACCGCCGTCGGTGTAGATGGTGACGGCGCCTGGTTGCGCCTTGCCGGGAGCGCTAGAATCCATAGGCACCAGGCGTCCGCACGTCCTGATGAAACTTGAGCTTGCGCCAATATTCCATCGGATCCTTGCGCTTCACAAATGCCGTGTCCGGCGTGTTGAACCAATCGTAGAGGCGGGTAAGCAAAAAGCGCAGCGCCGAGCCTCTGGCAAGAAGCGGCAGCGCCTCAAGCTCCTCCGGCGCAAGCTGCCGCACGGAGTTATAGCCATTGAGCAGCGCGCGGGCCTTGGTCACGTTGAAAGCGCGGTCGGGCTCAAAACACCAAGCGTTCAGGCAAATGGCCAAGTCGTAGGCGAGCAAGTCGTTGCAGGCGAAATAAAAATCGATCACCCCCGATACCTTATCGTTCAAAAAGAAGACGTTATCCGGGAAGAGATCGGCGTGAATAACTCCGGCGGGGAGGTTTTGCGGCCATTCCCGGCGAAGCGTTTGCAGCTCGGCACCGATGCTTTCCGGCATGCCGGGCTGAAGCTTGCCGGCCATTCCGCCGAGCGCGGCGAAGAGCTTCTCCCACCCGGCCAAAGAAAGGGCGTTGTCGCGCCTTAGCGGAAATGTCAAGCCGCTTTCATGGAGGGCGGCGAGCGCGGAACCTAGCGCAAAGCAATGCGACGGCTGCGGCTTCAGCAGCGCATATCCCGATAGAAAAGTCACGATTGCTGCGGGCCTGCCGGCGACGGTTTGCAAAACCTGGCCGCTGCGGTCGTGGACGGGCGTAGGGCAGCTCACTCCGTTTTGCGCAAGGTGCTCCATCAGGCCAAGAAAGAACGGCAAATCGCCGGGAGAGACGCGCTTTTCGTAAAGTGTGAGGATGAACTGCGCTCTGTCCGTGCCAAGGAAAAAATTGCTGTTCTCGACACCTTCGGCGATGCCCTTGCAGGCCCTCAGCTCGCCGATATCGTAGCGCTCCAAGAGCGCATCCAGCTCCTCGGCTGTAACTTCGGTATAGACCGCCATGTGCGTTACTGCGCTGCCGCCGCTTGCAAGGCGCGCGGGATCTTGAAGATCACGTCCTCGGTCGCGGTTCTGACAATCTCGAGCGCCACGTCGTACCGGTCTTTGAATCTATCGATGATCTCGTCTACGAGAAGCTCCGGTGCCGATGCGCCAGCTGTAATCCCTATCGTTTTGATGCTCTCAAGAACGCTCCAAGGAATCTCCGAAGCCTTTTGCACCAGCATCGCATTCGGACATCCGGCCCGCAAGGCCACCTCGACGAGGCGTTTCGAATTCGAGCTATTCGGTGCGCCAACGACGAGGATCGCGTCGCAGCGGTTTGCTATCGCCTTCACCGCGCTTTGCCTGTTTGTGGTGGCGTAGCAAATATCGTGCTTCTGCGGCCCCTGAATGAGCGGGAACCGCGCTTTCAGCGCCTCGACGATGCCAGCCGTATCGTCGACCGAGAGCGTGGTTTGAGTGATGTAAGCAAGCTTTGCCGGGTTGCGGGGACTAAGCTTGCTCACATCCTCCGCCGTCTCGAGGAGCGTGACCGCGCCTTGCGGAAGTTGCCCCAACGTCCCAATCACCTCCGGATGCCCCGAATGACCGATCAGGACAATTTCGAGCCCGTTCGCATAATGGCGCGCGGCTTCAGAATGCACCTTGGAGACGAGCGGGCACGTTGCGTCGAGATAGAAGAAATTCCGCAGGCCTGCCTCTTCAGGAACGGCCTTCGGCACGCCATGTGCCGAGAAGATTACCGGCGATGCGGTATTTGGAATCTCGCTGAGCTCCTCGACAAACACCGCGCCTTTGGCCACGAGGCTCTCGACCACGGTGCGGTTGTGAACGATCTCGTGCCGGACATAAACGGGCGCGCCGAATTTTTCTATTGCAAGCTCTACGATTTGAATGGCCCTGTCGACCCCGGCGCAAAATCCCCGCGGCGCGGCGAGGAGCACGTCAAGGTGTGGTTTGATTGTCATAAGGCCTATCTCCAATGCAGAGCCGTTGCGAAAGCCAAGCGGAAATCCGCAAAAAGGTCAAATTTGGAAGGGAAGGGAGCGTCGAAGCTTGCGGCCGCTCCCATAGCCCGCTAGGTTCGCGACAAGCGCGTTCGAAGTCCGGTGCCTTTCTTGCAACGATTATGAGCGCGACAAACCCAAAAAAAGCAAGGGCCCCGAAAGTCGCGGTTCCTTTGCGTGCATTGCAACGGTGCGAAGAGGAACTGGAAGGGCAGATGGGGGTTCTTGAACGGTCGGTTTCCAGGGTATTCTTTGCTGCGCTTATGGCCGCGTTTCTGAGTGGCTGCGGCTTTTCTCACATCCCATCCATCGGAGATGGCGGCATCTTTTCCTCCGGCAAGAAGACGGACAGCGTCTCCTGGACGCCCATCATTACCGAGGAAAGCATGATGGCCGCCGCGCGCACCAATTCCGACGGTCCGCTTGAAATGGCGGCCGCCAACGGCTGCCCGGTCGTGCAGGTTGAAGGCGGCCAGCGCAATGTCGCGGTCTTCGAAGGCAACCGCGTCGGCAACAGCGGGGCACTCGTTCATCGCGCCGAGATCACCAAAACGGCGCGCGAGTGCCAGCTCACTGGTGGCATGGTTCAGGTGAAGTACGGCGTTGCAGGGCGCGTTCTGCTCGGGCCAAAGGGCAAACCCGGAACGATCGCGCTGCCGGTCACGATACAAGTCCTCGATAAGACTAAGAATAAGGTGACAGCCGAGCCATTCACCTTCAACGTGACGATCACAAGGGAAAATCCGATCTCTTATTTCGCGCAGGTTCGCGACGTGACGATTCAAATCAAAGAGGGCACAGTGCCTCAAGATTACAGCATTATCATCGCCTTCGAGAAAAAACTGCCCGGCGCGGCGTAATCCGGGCAGTGCCGCTTCGCTAGCCAGTTCTGAAGAGTCCGGCGCTGTTTCCCGCCTAAACATTCGAGGCGGCCGCAGGGCAGTTTTTGCGCGCCCTTATCTGTTTATACGATTGAAGCTGCATCTCCGCCTGCCCGCCAAGGACCGGCTAGTTTTGCATGGAAATTGCAGGTAGTTTCGAACCATGCTTCACAAAGCGACATTCTGCGCCACGTCATGATCCGGCTATCCACCACACTTCACGCCCGCGTTCTGCGCCATAACGCAGATATCGGGCTTTCAACGCTTTACTTCGACGACGGGGAACTGCGGGTCCCAAAGGTGGATGCTCCGCCCGGCACAGGCGTTGCCGTGCACATTGACGCCAGCGACGTCTCCATTGCCCTATCGCGGCCCATGGACGTCTCTATCACCAACCGGCTGCCCGGAACGATTATCGAGGTCGAGTATCTCGCGGCACCTTTCGCGCGCGTCACTTTCGACCTTGGCGTCACCCGCCTTCACTCACTTGTCACTTGGGAGTCGGTGGAGCGTCTCGCCCTGGAGCCCGGCGTGAGAGCTTGGGCGATGGTCAAAACGGTGGCGATCTCGAAGATGGATCTTAATCCTGATGAGCTTCCTCAACCACGGCCGGGGCTTGGGTCTCAAAAGACCAGTCAAGAGAAGCCGTAAGCTCACCGATTGCGGCCGCCGCAGCCGTGGAGGAGCGGCGCTCGATGGACCGGAACAGCGCAACGAGCCTCTGCCCGAAGACCGTCACCTCCGCGCCGGCCCCGCGCCTTCCAGGAAATGTTTCGATAACTTTGGATTCGAAGGTGCGGTTCAAGGCATCGGTCATGAGCCAGGTCTTGCGATAGGAAAGGCCCATGAGCTTGCTCGTGCGCAGAATGGAGCGGCATCGCTCGATGGTCTCTATCAATTCGATGTCGGCCTCGGCGAGGCTGCCGCCATTGGGGAATGCGATCCGCACGTGGACCTGCGCTCGCCCTTTACCGCTATGAGACATCGTGATCCCGCTTTGGCATGATTGCCAGCTTCTGCACTCATGCCTATATCGCATAACCGCGAAGCAAGGAAGCGGCTGCGCACTTAATCGAGCGATAGTGCCATTAAGCGGGCAAGCCAAGCTTGGCACCCCGGCGAAGAGTCCGGCAGACGCAGGCGCGGCATGCCCTCCCCGAAGCACACAATCGCGAGAATTCCCAGCGGTCCTTTATCTTCTGGCCGGTCCTTTCCGCTAATTGCGCCGCTGGCAGGTCTATGGCTATGCTTTCAAGCTTACAAACTTTTTGGCTGTTCCATTCGCCATGATCGATAAACTTGAGTTTCTGATCGCTATCGCCCAAGAAAAACATTTCGGCAGGGCGGCTGAGGCTTGCGGGGTGACTCAGCCCACGCTTTCGGCTGGTGTGAAACAGCTTGAGGAAACGCTGGGTGTGCTGCTCGTCCGCCGGGGCTCGCGCTTTCTCGGCTTTACAGGGGAAGGCGAGCGCGTCCTTGAATGGGCCCGGCGCATCGTTTCCGACGTACGTGCGCTGAAGCAGGACGTCGATCAGCTCAAGCGCGGGCTCACCGGCCATCTTAGGATTGCCGCCGTTCCCACCGCGCTCCCCATGGTCGCTGCTATCACGACGCCGTTTCACGCCCGCTATCCCGAGGTGCACTACACCGTTCTGTCGCGCACATCGGAGGAAATCCTGGAGCTTATCGCAAATCTGGAAATCGATGCGGGCCTCACCTACCTCGATAATGAGCCCCTCGGCAAAGTCAGCGCGATCCCGCTTTACCGTGAGAGGTACTGTCTCTTGACAACGCAAGAGAATGAGTTCGCAAAGCGGGAGACCGTGACCTGGGCCGAGGTCGCCAGCATCCCCTTGTGCCTGCTCACGCGCGACATGCAAAACCGCCGCATCATCGACCGGCACCTGCAGCAGGCTGGCGCGACGGCCTCGGCCAAGCTCGAAAGCGACTCGATGATCGTCCTGTTCGCACATATCCAGACCGGCCAATGGTCCGGGATTATGCCGGAGAAGCTAACCGGGATTTTTGGGCTTTCGCCCGCAATCAGGGCCGTCCCGATCGTGCGGCCGGATACGATGTACACAATCGGCCTCGTTGCGGGTCCGCGGGAGCCGATAACGCCGCTCGTGTCTGCCTTCATGCGGGAGGCGAAGCGCGTTGCACGCGAACTAGACGCAACGGTGCTAAGCAAAGATACGCATCGGACAATAAACTAAAAATCATGACACGCACGAAGTCCGTAATCGTAAAAATAGAAGACTCCATTTCCTAGCATAGAAGCATATGCATGTTTGAATTTATCTGGCTTAAAAGCTGTCGATAGATTTTGTCTATCGACCCACGAAACGGCTTTATTGATCCTTCTCTAAGTTTTCTGGTCTAATTGCAGAAATAAGAAAGCAGGGATGGAACGTGACCGCGGCAATCGACGACGTTACGCGCGCTATCATCGCGCGGCATCTTGCGCATGAAGGCGCGGCCTTGCCGATCCTGCATGCCCTTCAGGCAGAGTTTGGATACCTGCCCGAGGAAACGCTGCCCATGGTTGCAGACGCGCTGAATGTCTCGCGCGCCGAGATTTATGGCGTCGCAACCTTCTATCACGATTTCCACCTGGAGCCGCGCGGCAAGCACACGCTCACTCTGTGCAGGGCTGAGGCGTGCCAATCCATGGGCGGCGTTGCACTCGCCGAAAGAGCCAAGGCGCGGCTCGGCGTGGACTTCGGCGAGACGACGGCCGATGGCCAGGTCACGCTGGAGCAGACGTTCTGCCTCGGGCTTTGCGCCTGCGCGCCTTCTGCAACGGTCGACGGTAAGCTTATTGGCCGGCTCACGCCGCAAAAGCTCGACGCGATCATCGCGGAGACCGCGCGATGAAGGTTTTCGTGCCATGCGATGCCGCCGCTATTGCAGTTGGCGCCGATGACGTGGCGGCGGCGATATTGGACGCAGCCCGTGTCCGCGGCCTTCACGTTGAGATTGTCCGCAACGGGTCGCGAGGCATGCTTTGGCTTGAGCCGCTGGTGGAGGCGGAGACGCCGTACGGCCGTATCGCTTACGGACCGGTGGAGGTGGATGGCGTAGCGGGATTGTTCGATACCGGCTTTCTCGATGGCGCGCCCCATCCGTTGCGCATCGGCAGGCCAGAGGAGCATCCTTTCCTCAAGCGGCAGACGCGGCTCGCCTTTGCCCGCTGCGGCATCGCCGATCCGTTGTCGCTCGACGATTATCGCCGCCAGGGCGGCCTCAAGGGCCTCGAGCGCGCGATCGCCATCGGTCCGGCAGCAACGGTCGAGGAGGTCATAAGCTCCGGTTTGCGCGGGCGCGGCGGTGCGGGCTTTCCCACCGGCATCAAATGGCGGACGGTAGCCGAGGCTAAGGGGCCGCAAAAATACATCGTTTGTAACGCCGACGAAGGCGATAGCGGCACATTTGCCGACCGTATGATGATGGAGGGAGATCCCTTCTGCCTGATCGAGGGCATGGCGATTGCGGGTCTCGCGGTTGGCGCAACCAAGGGCTACGTCTACCTCCGCTCGGAATATCCGCATGCCGCCGCGGCAATGAACCAAGCTATAGCGCGGGCACGCCGGTATGGCTTGCTCGGCGGCCATCTGCTCGGTTCCGCTTACGCCTTCGATATGGAGGTGCGGATCGGCGCAGGCGCCTATGTTTGCGGCGAGGAGACGGCGCTGCTCGACAGCCTGGAAGGTAAGCGCGGACAGGTCCGGGCCAAACCGCCGCTGCCGGCCCATGTTGGACTGTTCGGCAAGCCGACCGTAGTGAATAACGTCATCTCTCTGGCGTCGGTGCCGTTCATCCTTGCGGAGGGCGGTGCGGCCTATCGCGATTTCGGCATGGGGCGGAGCCGCGGCACGATGCCGGTCCAGCTCGCCGGCAATATCAAGCATAGCGGCCTGTTCGAGACAGCCTTCGGTATCACGCTCGGCGAGCTCGTGGACGATATCGGCGGAGGCACCGCAACCGGCCGGCCCGTGCGCGCCGTGCAGGTTGGCGGGCCGCTCGGCGCCTACTTCCCGCGCGCGCTGTTCGATACGCCTTTCGATTACGAAGCGTTCGCCGCCCGCGACGGGCTCATCGGCCATGGCGGCATCGTCGTCTTCGACGACACCGTCAACATGCTCGAGCAGGCGCGCTTCGCCTTCGAGTTTTGCGCCTTTGAAAGCTGCGGCAAGTGCACGCCATGCCGCATCGGCTCCAAGCGGGGAGTTGAGACCCTCGATGAGATACGTGCCGGTACCGAAGCAGCGTTGAAGCTCGCACTCCTCGAAGATCTCTGCGAGACTCTCAAATTCGGCTCGCTCTGTGCACTTGGAGGCTTCACGCCCTATCCCGTCCTGAGCGCAATCGCCCATTTCCCCGAAGATTTCGGCATCCAGCGGCGCCTCGCCGCGGCGGAGTAGGAGGACATTATGTCTCTCGTTCACGAGCCCGATTACGGCACACCTGCTTCGAATGCGAAGGAGCAGGTAACGCTCACCATCGACGGCATGAAGGTAACCGTCCCAGCCGGCACCTCGATCATGCGCGCCGCCGCCCTCGCCGGTAATAATATCCCGAAGCTTTGTGCGACCGACATGGTTAAGGAGTTCGGATCTTGCCGCCTCTGCCTTGTCGAGATCGACGGCCGCAACGGCACGCCAGCCTCCTGCACGACGCCCGTCGCCGAGGGCATCGTGGTCAGGACGCAAACCGAGCGCCTCAAGCGCATCCGCAAAGGCGTGATGGAGCTTTACATCTCCGACCATCCGCTCGATTGCCTCACTTGCGCGGCGAACGGCGACTGCGAGCTGCAGGATATGGCGGGCGCGGTGGGTTTGCGTGAGGTGCGCTACGGTTACGAGGGCGAGAACCACACCAAGGCTGCCAAGGATCAGTCGAACCCCTATTTTACCTACGATCCCTCGAAATGCATCGTCTGCTCGCGCTGCGTGCGCGCCTGCGAGGAAGTGCAGGGAACGTTCGCGCTGACGATTTCCGGCCGCGGCTTCGGCAGCCGCGTCTCGGCCGGCATGGCCGAGCCGTTCCTTCAATCGGAATGCGTGTCCTGCGGTGCGTGCGTGCAAGCTTGTCCGACCGCGACACTGATCGAGAAACCGGTCTATGAAATTGGAACGCCAGAGCATTCTATTGTAACCACTTGCGCTTATTGCGGCGTCGGCTGCACGTTCAGGGCGGAGATGCGCGGCGATGAGCTCATACGCATGGTGCCTTACAAGGACGGCAAGGCCAATCGCGGCCATTCCTGCGTCAAGGGCCGCTTCGCCTGGGGTTACACCACCCACAAGGAGCGCATCCTCCATCCGATGATCCGTGAAAAAATCACCGATCCGTGGCGCGAAGTGTCGTGGGACGAAGCATTCGACTACGCGGCCTCCGAGTTCAAGCGAATCCAGGCCAACTACGGCCGCGATTCCGTCGGCGGCATTACCTCCTCGCGCTGCACCAACGAAGAAACCTATCTGGTGCAGCAGCTGATCCGCGCCGGTTTCGGCAACAACAATGTCGACACCTGCGCCCGTGTCTGCCATTCGCCGACCGGCTATGGGCTGGCCACCACCTTCGGCACCTCGGCCGGCACCCAGGACTTCGATTCGGTCGAGCAAACCGATGTGGTGATGATCATCGGCGCCAATCCGACCGATGCGCATCCCGTGTTTGCTTCGCGTCTGAAGAAGCGCCTGCGCGCTGGCGCCAAGCTGATCGTGGTCGATCCACGCCGTACCGACGTCGTGCGTTCGGCGCATATCGAGGCGCAGCATCATCTGCCGCTGATGCCCGGCACCAACGTGGCCGTGCTGACGGCGATGGCGCATGTCATCGTCACCGAAGGTCTCGTCGATGAGGCCTTCGTGCGTGAGCGCTGCGACTGGAGCGAGTTCCAGGATTGGGCCAACTTCGTCGCGCTGCCGAAGAACAGCCCGGAAGCCACCGCGATGGCAACCGGTGTCGATCCGAAG
>JBKQQS010000076.1:0-18620 GCA_052144215.1 Rhodomicrobium sp. | reverse complement strand
TGGCGGCGCAGACCATCTATTTGCAGGCCTCGCTCGTCGTCATCCAGGCGCAGGCGAACCGCTATGCCGACACCGCCGGGCTGTTTCAGGCCTTGGGCGGAGGCTGGTGGAACAGGGAAGCGCCGCCGCATGTGGGGCAGCCGCAGGCGTGGCTCGCAAGTGTCACGGGCGTTAAGCCTGACCCAATCGCAATAGAATATCCTGGAGCGGCGCGCAACGAAGCCAGACCTGCTGTAGCGCCGGCGGGTGGAAATTAGACCGGAGTTTGAGGATGTCCCTCAGTAAAGTAACGAGATCGAAATTGGCGGCCCTTGCCTGCGCAAGCGTTCTGCTTGCTGCCGCCTCTGCCCACGCCGAGGCTGCCGCAGCCGCCGAACCCGCCGCGCCGGAGCCTACCGTGGAGCTCTCCGCGACCCAGCTCAAGGCGATCAAGATCGAGCCCGTGGGCGAGCGGCTCTTTCCGCAAGAGCAAGAGGCCGTCGGCAATATCGATTTCAATCAGGAGCTTCTGACCCAGGTTTTCACCCCCTATCAGGGCCGCATCCTGAAGGCCTTCGTAAGCGTCGGGGAGACCGTGAAGAAGGACCAGATCCTTTTCACCATCGACAGCCCCGATCTCGTGCAAGCCGAATCGACGCTGATCGCCGCTGCTGGCGTTCTCGATCTCACCACCAGGGCCTTGGAGCGGCTGAAGAATCTTTATAGGCAGAGCGCCGCCGCCCAGAAGGATTACGAGCAATCGGTTTCCGATCAGCAGGCCGCTGAAGGCGCCTACCGCGCCGCGCGCGCTGCGGTCAAAGTGTTCGGCAAGAGCGAGGCCGAGATCGACAAGATCGTCGAAGAGCGCAAGATCGACCCCGCGCTCGTGGTGCCCTCGCCGATCACAGGGCTTGTCACGGCGAGAACCGCAAGCCCAGGCCTCTTCGTTCAGCCGGGCAGTCCGCCGCCCGTGTATATCGTCGCCGACACCGCCACCATGTGGATGCTCGCCAACGTGCCGGAGAAGGACGCGCCCGCATTGAAGGTGGGCCAGGAGGTGAGCGTCACGGTCGCCCCCCTGCCGGGCCGCGTCTTTAAAGGAAAGATTGTCACCATCGGCGCCACGGTGGACCCGAATACGCGGCGCGTGCTCGTCCGCTCCGAGATCGCCGATCCAGGTTACGAGCTAAGGGCCGGCATGTTCGCGAATTTCACGATCATGCTCGCGCCGCCGAAGCGCGCGCTAGCCGTGCCGCAAGACGGCGTCGTGCGCGAGGGCGACGGCACCATGACCGTCTGGGTGACCGCCGGCGGGGGCAAGTTTATAAAGCGCACCGTTCAGACCGGGCTTTCCCATGACAGCTTCACCGAAATCCGCCAGGGCCTGAAGCCCGGTGAGCTCGTCGCCACCGACGGCTCGCTGTTCATCGCCAACCAATACACCAACGCAGGCCATTGAAGGCCCGTGCTACCGCGCCGGAGATTGAAAGAGGTAAACCGTGCTTAAGGCTCTCGTAACATTTGGGCTCACGCGCCGGCCGATCGTCGTGCTCATGCTGCTTGCCTTTATCGTGGCCGGCGCAGTTGCATTCACGAAGCTTAATATCGAGGCTTACCCCAACCCGGCGCCCGTGATTCTTGAGATCACCGCACAGTCGGCAGGCCTATCCGCCGAGGAGATGGAACGCCTTTTCACCATCCCCATGGAGGTTGGCCTCGCACCGACGCCCGGCGTCAACAATATCCGCTCGACCTCGTTCTACGGCCTCTCTTTCGTGCGCGTCACCTTCGAGTACGGGGTCGATTATTATTTCGCGCTACAGCAGGCGCAGATCAGCCTTTTGCAAAATGTCAGTTTGCCGAACAACGTTTCGCCGCAGATCCAGGCATCGAGCCTTGTCGGCGAAATCTACCGCTATCAGGTCACAGGCCCGGAACATATGGGCATCACAAACCTCCGCACCATCCAGGACTGGGTTTTACAGCGCCGCTTCCTGACCGTGCCGGGCGTTGTCCAAGTCAACACCTGGGGCGGCACCACCAAGGAATTCGAGGTCGAAGCCGATCTCGACAAACTCGAAGCCTATAACGTGACCTTGCCGCAGCTCGTCAATGCGGTGAGCAATGCAAACATCAATATCGGCGCGCGGACCATCAATATCGGCAAGCAGTCCGTGAATATCCGTGGCGTGGGTCTAATCGACACCGGCGGAAATACCGATCTCGTCCACGGACGGAAGGTCGAGGACATTCAAAATATTACGCTCGGCCAATTCAACGGCGTACCCGTGCAAATCAAGGACGTAGCCCGCGTCTATGTGGGGTACGTACCAAGGCTTGGTAAGGCAGGCCGTGACGGCGACAGCGATGCAGTGGCGGCAATTCTAGTGATGAACCGCACGCTTCATACCAACGACGTTATTCCCAAGATCAAAGCCGAGGTCGAGAAGATCAACAGCGACGGAACGCTGCCTCCAGGCGTAAAGCTCGTCCCTTATTATGATCGCTCCGGCCTTGTCGATGTAACAACCGCCACCGTTCTGCACAATCTCGTCTTCGGATGCGCGCTGGTCTTTCTCATTCAGTGGATTTTCCTGGGCGATCTGCGCAGCGCCATCATCGTCGGCATAAACATCCCCTTCGCGCTGTTCTTCAGCATTATCATGCTCGTTCTTCGAGGCGAGGACGCTAATCTGTTGTCCTTGGGCGCAGTCGACTTCGGCATCATCGTCGACTCGGCCGTGATCGTGGTGGAAAACATCTTCCGCGTGTTCCAGGCTCGGGAGCGGGAGGAACTTCTGCGAAGGCCGACGCCAATCGGCGAAAACGGCCACCGGGCTGGCGACGCAAGTCTCATTAACCGTATCCGGCTGATCTACATCAGCGCGACCCAGGTCGATACCGCGGTCTTGTTCTCAACCATCATTACGCTCGCCGCCTTCGTGCCCCTCTTCACCATGCAAGGGGTGGAAGGGCAAATTTTCAGCCCCATGGCGAGGACCTACGCCTATGCGCTGATCGGCGCGCTCTTTGCGACCTTTACGATTACGCCGGTGCTTGCCTCCTTCCTGCTGCCCGAGCATGTCGAGGAGACAGAAACCGTCGTCGTGCGCGCCATCCGCGCCGTCTATACGCCCGTCTTGACGGTGGCGCTCCGCGCCCGCCGGCTGACCGTCTTGCTCGGCGTTGTCTTTCTCGTCTTCAGCGGGTTTCTGGCCTCGCGGCTTGGAACCGAGTTCCTGCCAGCCCTCGAGGAGGGCAACATGTGGATCCGCGCCTCCATGCCGCCGACCATTTCGCTCGAAGCCGGCATGCCCATCGTGAATCGCATGCGCCAAATTCTGAAATCCCATCCGGAAGTCATAACGGTCGTGTCTCAGCATGGCCGCCCCGACAATGGTAGCGACGCGACCGGCTTCTTCAACGCAGAATTTTTCGTGCCGCTCAAACCCTTCGATCAATGGGCACCCGGCCGGCTGAAGGAGGACCTCGTCAAAGACTTTCAGAACGAGTTCGCGAGCGAGTTCACCGGCATCGACATGAACTTCTCGCAATACATTCAGGACAACGTCGAGGAGGGGCTTTCGGGCGTCAAAGGCGCAAACTCCGTCAAGATCATCGGCCCCGATCTGTTCAAGCTAGAAGAGCTCGCAACGCAAGTTCAGCGCATCATGAGCGATGTGAAAGGCGTCACCGATCTCGGCATCTTCCGGGTCTTGGGCCAGCCGAACCTAAATGTTAAAGCGGACCGTGAAAAGGCCGCCCGCTATGGTTTGAACTCCGGCGACGTCAACACCTTCGTCCAGACAGCCTTCGGCGGCAACGTCGCAACCACCGTCTACGAGGCAGACCGGCAATTCGGCGTGAACGTCCGCGCGGCGCCGAGATTCCGCGACTCGATAGAGGCGGTCAAAAATTCGAAGATCAACGTCACGACGCTAAACGGGAACGCCTATGTGCCCTTGACCGAGGTCGCCGATATTACCCTCGATACGGGCGCGTCCTACATCTTCCATGAAAAGAACCGCCGGTTCATACCGATCAAGTTCAGCGTGCGCGACCGCGATCTTGGCGGCGCCGTGGCAGAAGCCAAGGAGAAAATTGCGAAAGCCGTCGCCTTGCCAAACGGTTACACCATGGAGTGGGCAGGAGAGTTCGAAGAACTGGAGCAGGCCCAAAAGCGCCTCTCAATCGTGGTACCCCTAAGCCTGCTCTTAATCCTTGGCCTGCTTTACGCGCTGTTCAATTCAATCCGCGATAGCTTGCTCGTGCTCACGGGCATCCCTTTCGCTGTGGCCGGAGGCATCATTGCGCTTGCCCTATCGGGCGAATCCTTCGGGATCTCGGCGGCGATCGGGTTCGTCTCGTTGTTCGGCGTCTCGGTCATGAACGGGATTTTGATCATGACCTATTTCAACGAGCTGAAACACGCGGGCGACTCGACGCGCGATGCCATGTTCCATGCCGCAACGCAAAGAATGCGCCCAATGCTGATGACCGCCCTCTCCGCGTGCATCGGCCTTTTCCCAGCTGCTTTGTCGACCGGGATCGGTAGCCAGGTGCAGCGCCCGCTCGCGATTGTCGTCGTCGGCGGTATGCTCATAGGTCCGGTCATGCTGCTGGTGGTCGTGCCGGCGCTGCAGACGCTTTTCTTGGGCCGCGGAGATCGCACCGAAGCCGATAGGCCGGAAGAGGAAACCGAATCTGTGTAGGCCGCTCATGGAAGATGCAACCGTGAGGATGACCTGTACCGAAGGCGCAGGTCCATTCACCGCGAAAGCCTTTAGCCGCAGGCGGGCATTGGACTTGATGTGCCCGCCATTCATGTGTGCGTGAACGCCGCACGCTCGTCGCGCCCGGCGCATTTTTTTCGTAACGTTGCTTGGCTGGGAGCCAGGAGAACCTGCCGTGCAACCGCGCAGCCCTTCAAAATCGTTAAATACTTTTTGCGGAGCCGCGCCGGCACACGGCCGCGGAAAAAAGCGCTCTGCCAAATCGCAATCTTTCCCCGAATGGGCGCTCGCAATAGCGGCATGCATTGCCGCCGTCTTCTCGCCGGTCTTGAGCTGTTCAAGCCATGCAGAGGACGCCGAAATCAGTTCGAGGCGGGCTTCTGAACGGTTAAGTTTCTCCGATAGCGAAATCGCAGAGGGATTCTTCCAGGTAGCATTCGGTGCAGAACTCCAGCTCGGTCCGCGAGAGGAGCGCATCAGGAAATTCGATGAGCCCGTGCGCGTGTTCATCGATCAGCGCGGAGGGCTTAGCCGCAAAGACGAAATAGCGGCGGTCGTTGCCGATATAAGAGCTCACGTGTCTTATCTCGACTTTGCACTTACAGACGATCGAAAGGCCTCGAACCTGATTGTCACGATTGTCCGTGAACGCGATCTCGGACAAACTCTCGTTGCGCGTTTCGGCCGGAAAAAAGCCAAGAAGATCAAGCGCTCGCTTGACCCCGTATGTCTTTCTGGAATTAGAAAGGATGAAACCTATCGAATCCGGCACGCGGAGGTGTTCCTGCCGTCGGATTCTAGCGGCTTCACATTTTACGATTGCGCCTATGAAGAACTGCTCCAGGCCCTCGGTCCCATCAACGACAGCGCGTCCATCCCTTGGACAATGTTCAATGACAAGACGCAAATGGGCTTCTTCGACCGGTACGATCAATACCTGCTAAATATCCTCTACGATCCACGCATCTTGCCTGGAATGACCAAGGAAGAAGTCAGGAGGCTTCTTCCCGAGATTATGCCAGCTGTACGAGCGAGAGTCACCGATGCCAATCGCCAGGAACGTTAGAGATAATACCAGAGGACATAAGTGCACAGCCTTAGCCCCCCTATTAGGGCACTAAGTTAGAAGCGCTGTGCTTGCGGTGAAGCAACTTCTCTTAATGGTTGGAACGGCGGCTTCGGGCGGAGGAGGAGGAAAATTCTGTAAGTCCGGTCTTCGCCTTCCCGGCAAGGTGAGTACGGGGAGAAGCATTGGCAACGGTGCTGGTTCGCTTCACCGCGCTTGAGCCTCCCCCGCCCGCGTTGGCAACGGTGCTGATCGGCGCTGCCGAAATAATAGCCAGCGCTGCCGCGGCTGCTATGACGGTTCTGATCATATCTTCCTCCTGAAACTCGAAAGTTTTCAATCGTTCACAGGGCGATACTATAACCGCAGAATGCTCCTTATTTTGAGCCCGCGCAATCGATAAGCGTGAGGAATCTACACGCGGAAAGCCGAAGCCCGCGCCTGCAAAGTTGAGAACGCAGTGCTAGCTCGCGCTCATTCTTTGCGCTCGCGCGCCAGAAGCGCAGCCTTGCGAGCGACGCCCCAGCGGTAGCCCGAGAGCGCGCCGCCCGTGCGCACCACGCGATGGCAAGGGATCGCTACCGCGATCTTGTTGCTGGCGCACGCACTCGCCACGGCGCGGACCGCGCCCGGAACGTCAGCCTTCGCGGCCAGCTCCTTATATGTGACCGTCTGCCCCGGCTCGATGGCGCGCAGCGCCTCCCACACCTTGAGCTGGAAAGCGGTTCCGCGCACATGCAACGGCAGGCCAAGGCCGCGCTGCGGATCCTCGATAAGGCCAACGGCGCGCGCGACGATCTCCTCGAAGGCGGCATCGCCTCCCAGGAGCTCCGCACTCGGAAAGCGATCCTGTAAGCCTTTGACAAGAGCTTCGGGCGCGTCGCCAAGCTCGATGGCACAGACGCCTTTTTCCGTCGCGGCAACGAGAATACTGCCGAGCGAGCATTCGCCTACGGCAAAACGGATGACCTCGCCTGCGCCGCCTTTCGCGAACGCACCCGGCTTCAGCCCGAGCTTCGGCGCCAACGTTTCGTAGAAGCGGCTCGCCGAGCCATAGCCCGCGTCATAGATCGCCTCGGTCACGCGCGCGCCGGCGCTAAGGCCAGCAACTGCGCGGCGCTCGCGCAGCGATTTGAAATAGGCGCCGGGCGTTACTCCGGCGATTCGCTTGAAAGCGCGGTGGAGATGATGGCGGCTAAGGCCAACAGCTTTCGCAATGGCCTCGTAATCCGGCGCCCCTTCCGCGGCCTCGATGAGAGCACTCGCCTTGGCAACAGCAGCCGTCAGCCGCTCGTCGATCGATGCGCCATCCGGCCTGCAGCGCTTGCAAGGCCTGAATCCGGCGCGTTCGGCCTCTTCATTCGTGGCGAAGAAGCGAACGTTCTCGCGCCGCGGCAGGCGCGACGGACAGCCGGGCCGGCAATAGATCCCTGTCGTTACCACCGCAACGAGGAATTGCCCTTCCAACGCCCTGTCGCGCTTCTTCAGCGCCTCCCAGCGGAGGTCGGCCTCCGTTTTGGATAAAACTGCCGGGGTCATGCTGCTGTCCTCACGCCTGGCCTCACTGTGCATGAGAATGGCCTTGCGAGCAGGCGTTTGCACTCCGGCGGTTGATTTCAGAATGCAGTTCCCAGCCGTGACGTGTGCACCGGCAGGTAATGATGCCCTTCCGAGGCAAGAAAACGCCACATCGCCTCTCCCGCAGGCATCACGGCTTTTTCGCGAAGCCGCACCGCATGCCATTTCCGCATGACAGGAAGGCCCGCAACTCTAAGCTCGGTCAGACGGCGGTCCGCCAGTTCCACGGCGACGGTGTGAGCGGAGATGAAAGCGATGCCGAGCCCCGCGATGACCGCTTGTTTTATGGTCTCGTTCGAGCCGATCTCCATGCCCACATTCGGAGCGAAGCCTGCCTCCTGGAACAAGCTCTCCATGAGAATGCGCGTGCCCGAACCAGGTTCGCGGATGAAGAAGGTCTCGCCTGCGAGGCCGGGGATTGTGATCGGGATGCCTGTTAGCGGATGGTCGCCTGCGGCGATGATAATATGAGGGTGATCGCCAAGGACCACGCTTTCAAGATCGAGGTTCTCCGGCGGGCGTCCCATGATGGCGACATCGACGGCCAAATCCCTGAGGGTGGCGATCGTCTCCTCGCGGTTTCGCACCGAAAGGCGCAAGTCGACACCCGGATGCTTTTGCCTGAAGGCCGCCAAAGCTTTCGGCGCAAAATATTTGGCCGTGCTGACCACGCCCGCCGTCACGCGGCCGCCCTCAATTCCCTTGAGCTGTGCAATCTCCTGATCGCATTCGGCAAGAAGCGCCTCGATCCGGTGTGCGGCTTTAAGGAGAACCTCGCCGGCACTTGTAGGCGTCGTGCCTTCTCCCAGCCTCTCGATAAGTGGCAAGCCGGCGGCTTCTTCCAGCTGCTGCATCTGAACGGTGATGGCCGGGGGAGTCACATGAAGCTGACGCGCCGCACCGGCCATCGACCCCGTCTTTGTCACGGCCGAAAGGATGCGAAGTTGCCTCAGGGTAAGATTCCTCATGCCGCAGTATAGGCCGTTAGAAAAAGTTAAGCAAAGGGAAACACATTTAAAATTTACTTTTCCGGCGTGAGGCACGATAGTCCAATAAAGTAGCCGGCTAAGCGCTTGCAATGCGCTAAAATGCAACCTGTGAAGACGGGCTGCTGGAGGAGGAAGGCGCATGGCCACATATCCGACATTGCGCGAGCATTTGGCTGAATGGTCTCGCGGAGACGCCCGGAAATCTGCTGTAGCAGAGACGGTGATCAATCTGGCTAAAGCCGGGGTCGAGATGTCGCGGCTTATAGCGCAAGGGCCGCTCGCGGGCGACATGGCCTCGACACGCGGCGATCATGCCCAAGGCGGCGACACGCAAAAAGAACTCGACTATGTAACCAACAA
The DNA here is from genome assembly GCA_052144215.1 of Rhodomicrobium sp. Taxonomy (GTDB): domain Bacteria; phylum Pseudomonadota; class Alphaproteobacteria; order Rhizobiales; family Rhodomicrobiaceae; genus Rhodomicrobium. The sequence continues at coordinate 9,915 of JBKQQS010000076.1, read as the reverse complement.
GATGGTGACGGATGCGCTTAAGCGCTCGCCCGTCGCGTGGATGGGATCCGAGGAAGACAAAGAAGCCGTGCCGCTTAACGCAGGCGCTCCGCTCGCGGTGAATGTCGATCCGCTCGATGGCTCCTCCAATATCGACACAAACCTGTCGGTCGGCACGATCTTTTCCATCCTGCCCGCCGAAGGGCCATCGCCCTTGCTGCAGCCCGGCCGCAATCAGCTCGCCGCCGGCTACATTATATACGGGCCTCAGACGGCGCTCGTGCTGACGCTCGGCCTAGGCACGCATATCTTCTGGCTCACGCCAGGCGCTGAGGAGTTTCTGCTCGTAAGGCGGAATGTTCAGATCCCGGCGGCAACGCGCGAATATGCGATAAACGGATCGAATTTCCGCTTTTGGGACGATGCGATCAAAGCCTACGTCATCGATTGCACGCTTGGCGTCGATGGGCCTCGTAAGGCCAATTTCAACACGCGCTGGCTTGCGTCGCTTGTGGCCGAGGCATTCCGCATCCTGACGCGGGGCGGCATTTACCTCTATCCAGACGATGACCGCAAGGGTTACACAAAGGGGCGTCTCAGGCTCCTCTATGAGGCGAACCCCATCGCCATGCTAACCGAGCAGGCCGGCGGCGCTTGCACAACGGGCACTCAGCGCATGCTCGATGTGGAGCCCACTTCCCTGCATCAACGCGTCGCACTCGTGTTCGGCTCGAAAACCGAGGTGGAAGAGATTGCACACTACTATCGCGCGCCGCATTCGCCGGGCGGCCGTTCTCCGCTTTTTGCACAACGCGGGCTATTCCGTTCAGTGAGGGGCTGATCCATGTCATTAAAACATCCTATCATTTCCGTGACGGGCTCGTCCGGCGCCGGCACAACAACGGTGAAACACACCTTCCAGCAGATTTTCCGCCGCGAAGGCGTCACGGCCGTAACCATCGAGGGCGACGCCTTCCATCGCTACGACCGCGAGGAAATGAAAAAGGCCGTGGCCGCGGAAGAGGCAAAAGGCAACAATCATCTCAGCCATTTTAGCCCGGAAGCGAACCTGCTCGACGAGCTTGAGAATACTTTCCGGTCATACGGCCAGACCGGCACGGGCCGAACCCGGCTTTACGTTCACGATCAGGACGAGGCAGAGGCGCTTGGCTGTCCGGCCGGCACGTTCACGCCTTGGCAAGAGTTGCCCGCCGGCAGCGATATTCTGTTTTATGAAGGCCTGCACGGCGCGGTTGTTACCGATAAGGTCAACGTCGCCCAGCACGCCGATCTCAAAATCGGTGTCGTCCCGGTCGTTAATCTCGAATGGATTCAGAAGATTCACCGGGACCGTGCGACGCGCGGCTATACAGCAGAAGCTGTCACCGCCACAATCCTTAGACGCATGCCCGACTATGTGAGCTATATCTGTCCGCAATTTACTCAGACCGATATAAACTTCCAGCGCGTGCCTATGGTCGACACGTCGAACCCGTTCATCGCGCGCTGGATCCCCACGCTCGACGAGTCCATGGTCGTCATCCGGTTCAAAGATCCGCATGGGATAGACTTTGGTTATCTGAAGACTATGATCCACGACAGTTTCATGAGCCGGGCAAATTCCATAGTCGTACCGGGTGGGAAACTCGATCTGGCGATGCAGGTCATCCTGACGCCATTGATCATCCGCCTCATGGAACTCAAGCGGCGCGCATCATGATACGGGAACAAACAATGACGAATTTGGCTTACGAATCGAACTTGCGCACCGGGGCTGGGCCTTCGCAGCGCGAGATGGCGAACGCGATCCGGGCGCTTTCTATGGATGCGGTGGAGGCGGCGAACTCTGGCCATCCCGGCATGCCGATGGGCATGGCAGACGTCGCAACCGTCCTTTTCACAAAGTTCCTGAAATTCGACGCGAGCGCACCCAACTGGCCCGACCGCGACCGTTTCGTGCTGTCGGCCGGTCATGGCTCGATGCTGCTTTACTCGATACTCTACCTCACCGGCTACGAGGGGATGACGATCGAGGACCTGAAAAATTTCCGCCAGCTCGGAAGCAAGACCGCGGGCCATCCCGAATACGATCACGCGCCTGGCATCGAAACCACCGCCGGCCCGCTCGGACAGGGAATCGCGGCCGCCGTTGGCATGGCTCTCGCCGAGCGCATGATGCATGCGCGGTTCGGTGATGCGATCGCGAGCCATTACACCTACGCGATCGCAGGCGATGGCTGCCTTATGGAAGGCATTAGCCACGAGGCCATCGATCTGGCCGGCCACCTGAAGCTCAACAAGCTGATCGTGCTGTGGGACGACAACTCCATCACCATCGATGGGGCGACCGGGCTTTCGACCTCGACGGACCAATTGAAGCGCTTCGAAGCCGCGGGCTGGTCTGTCTGCCGCGCCGACGGCCTTAACGCCGCTGAGATAGAAGCCGCGATCGCCAACGCACACAAGTCGGATAAGCCATCGCTGATCGCCTGCAAAACGATCATTGGCTACGGTGCCCCAAATAAGCAGGGTAGCGAGAAAACGCATGGCGCTCCATTAGGCAAAGACGAAATCGCAGCCGCGCGCAGCTTTCTGCAATGGCCTTATCCGCCCTTTGAGGTGCCCGAGGCTATTCTCTCGGCGTGGCGCGCAGCCGGTGCGCGCGGCCGCGCCGCCCGCGGAGCCTGGGAGGCCCGCTTCGAGAGCAGGGCGGAGCCGGAGCGCCGCCACATTCAGGAGATGCTCGACGGAACTATTCCCCAAGCGGTTTCCGATAAGCTCGGCGCTTTCAAGGCAGAGATGATCGCGCAAAAGCCAAAGCTCGCCACGCGCAAATCCTCCGAGATGGTGCTGCAAGTCATCAACGATGCGACCGGCATGACCATCGGCGGCTCGGCCGACCTCACCCACTCGAACTTCACGCTTACGAAGGGCATGAAGTCCATCGCACCTGGGGAGTTCTCGGGGCGCTACATCCATTATGGCATCCGCGAGCATGCCATGAGCGCGGTCATGAACGGCATCGCACTTCACGGCGGCTTTATTCCGTATGGCGGCACGTTCCTGGTGTTCTCCGACTATGCCAGAGGCGCAATCCGCTTGTCGGCTCTCATGGGCTTGCGCGTTCTCTATGTGCTTACCCACGACTCCATCGGCGTCGGCGAGGATGGCCCTACCCATCAGCCTATCGAGCACATCGCGATGCTGCGCGCGACGCCGAACCTCTATGTGTTCCGGCCCGCGGACGCAGTGGAAACTGCTGAGGCTTATGAGTTAGCGCTCGCCGCGCGCCGCACGCCGTCGGCCTTCTGCCTTTCCCGGCAGAACTTGGCGGCCCTCCGTCAAGAGGCGTCCCGCGAAAATCTCACCGCGCGGGGTGCCTACACTTTACGCGATACGGACGGTGCCCGTGACGTCACTTTGCTTGCGACCGGATCTGAAGTCGAACTCGCAGTGACAGCTGCGGACAGGCTTGCAGCCGAGGGCATAAAAGCCGCAGTCGTCTCAATGCCTTGCTGGGAGTTGTTCGAGCAGCAGACGCCCGAATATCAAGCCTCGGTTCTTGGCACGGCGCCGCGAGTCGCGATCGAGGCGGCGGCACGGTTCGGCTGGGACCGCTGGCTCGGCGAAAAGGGCGTCTTCATCGGCATGACGGGTTTTGGAGCCTCCGGCCCCGCAGCGAAGGTCTACGAGTATTTCGGCATCACAGCCGATGCCGCGGTCAGCGCTGCGAAAAAGCTCCTGCGATAGAGATGGCCGGAAGAGCCCGGCCCATCGTTCGAAGGGAGCAAATTAAGGAAGAGGTAGCCCCATGGACACTAATGTGACACCGGTAACGGGGAAGGACCGCTACAAGGCGGGCGTGATGGAATACCGGAAGATGGGATACTGGCAGCCCGACTACCAGCCCAAGGACACCGACATCATCGCTCTGTTCCGCATCACCCCTCAGGACGGCGTCGACCCTATTGAGGCGAGCGCCGCTGTCGCTGGCGAAAGCTCGACCGCCACTTGGACGGTGGTCTGGACCGACAGGCTTACGGCTAGCGAGAAGTACCGCGCAAAATGCTACCGGGTCGACCCGGTACCCAATTCGTCCGATTCCTATTTTTGCTATATCGCCTACGATCTCGACCTGTTCGAGAACGGCTCGATCGCAAACCTTACGGCGTCGATCATCGGCAACGTGTTCGGGTTTAAGCCGATCAAGGCGCTGCGCCTTGAGGACATGCGGCTTCCCGTCGCCTATGTGAAGACCTTCGACGGCCCGCCAGCCGGCATCGTCGTGGAGCGCGAGCGTCTCGACAAGTTCGGCCGCCCGCTGCTTGGCGCTACCGTGAAGCCAAAGCTCGGTCTTTCTGGGCGCAATTACGGCCGTGTCGTCTACGAAGCTTTGAAAGGCGGCCTCGATTTCACGAAAGACGACGAGAACATCAACTCCCAGCCCTTCATGAATTGGCGCGAGCGCTTCCTCTATTGCATGGAAGCGGTGAACAAGGCGCAAGCCGAGACCGGCGAGATTAAAGGCACGTATCTCAACATCACCGCAGGGACGATGGAGGAGATGTATAAGCGCGCCGAGTTCGCCAAAGAGCTGGGCAGCGTGGTCGTCATGATCGACCTCGTGATCGGCTATGTCGCGATCCAATCCATCTCGAAATGGGCGCGCGACAACAACGTGCTTCTGCATCTCCACCGCGCGGGTCACAGCACCTATACGCGGCAGAAGTCGCACGGCGTCTCGTTCCGCGTGATCACGAAGTGGATGCGGCTTGCAGGCGTGGATCACATCCATGCGGGCACGGTTGTGGGCAAGCTCGAAGGCGATCCGCTGACGACGCGCGGCTACTACGACATTTGCCGCGAGGACTTCAACCCGATGCGGCTCGAGCACGGCATCTTCTTCGATCAGCCCTGGGCATCCCTGGGTAAGGTCATGCCGGTGGCGAGCGGCGGCATCCATGCCGGCCAAATGCATCAACTCCTGCATCACCTCGGCGAGGACGTGGTGTTCCAATTCGGAGGCGGCACGATCGGCCATCCGATGGGCATTCAAGCGGGCGCGACCGCCAATCGCGTAGCGCTCGAAGCGATGATTTTCGCGCGCAACGAAGGCCGCGACTACCTAGCGGAGGGGCCGCAGATCCTGCAAGATGCGGCGCGGCATTGCCTGCCGTTGAAGCAAGCGCTCGACACTTGGGGCAACGTGACGTTCGACTATACTTCGACCGACACACCCGACTTCGTGCCGACGGCTACGGCTGCGGAGTAACCCTCCCCCCCTCACCCGGCGCTGAGGCGCCGGTCTCCCCTGCAGGGGAGAGGCGACTGCGGAGCAAAACAATGCGCATCACACAAGGTACATTTTCTTTCCTGCCCGACCTGACCGACGACCAGATCAAGCGCCAGGTGCAGTACTGCATCGAGAAGGGCTGGGCCGTGAACATCGAGTTCACCGACGATCCGCATCCCCGGAACACCTATTGGGAGATGTGGGGCATGCCTATGTTCGACATCAAAGACGCGTCGGCGGTCATGATGGAGCTCAACGAGTGCCGTAAGGTTTACGGCGAGCGCTATATCAAGATTTCGGCCTCCGATTCGAGCCCCGGCTGGGAATCTTTGAGGCTCTCCTTCATCGTGAACCGGCCCAAAGAGGAACCGGGCTTCGATCTCGCGCGGCAGGAAGTGGATGGACGGAACATCCGTTACACCACGCGGCCTTATGCAGCGGACAAGCCCGCGGGGCGCCGCTACTCTTAGAATAGAAAGTCCCCCCTCTCCCCTTGGGGAGAGGGTTGGGGTGAGGGGTCTTAAGGACCAAGCAAAATGACGGCAGTTGAGCCAAAAGAAGCCGGAATCCAAGACGAAGCGCGGGTCGATCTCCGCCGCGAATACGAGGAGTCGGGCGTCGGCGAGATCCTCGACGAGCTCGACCGCGAGCTGATCGGGCTTGTGCCCGTGAAAACCCGCATCCGTGAAATCGCGGCACTTCTGATTGTCGAGCGCGCGCGGAAACGGCTTGGCCTCGCTCACGAAACGCCGACCTTACACATGAGCTTCACCGGCAATCCCGGCACCGGCAAGACCACCGTCGCGCTGCGGATGGCGAATATCCTGCACCGCCTGGGCTACGTCCGGCGCGGCCACCTGGTTTCGGTCACACGCGACGATCTCGTCGGCCAATATATCGGGCACACGGCGCCGAAGACGAAAGAAGTGCTAAAAAAGGCAATGGGCGGTGTCTTATTCATCGACGAGGCCTATTATCTGCACCGCGCCGAAAACGAGCGCGATTATGGTCAGGAATCCATCGAGATTCTTCTGCAGGTCATGGAGAACCAGCGCGACGACCTCGTGGTAATCCTTGCTGGCTACGCGGACCGGATGGACAAATTCTTCGCAACCAATCCCGGCTTCCGCAGCCGCATCGCCCATCACATCGAATTCCCGGATTATTCCGACGCGGAGCTGCTCGCCATCGCCGATAAGATGCTGGCCCAGCAGAATTATCATCTGACACCGGATGCCCGCCAAGCGCTCGCCGATTACATCGCCAAGCGGCGTACGCAGCCGCATTTTGCCAATGCGCGCTCTATCCGCAACGCGCTGGACCGCGCGCGGCTACGCCAGGCGAACCGCATATTTGCCAGCGCAAGCGGGCCGCTTTCTGCTTCCGAGCTGTCCGAGATCTCTGCCGCCGATATTTTGGCAAGCAGAGTCTTCACCCTTCCTCTAGCGAATGAGTAGGCATGCCATGAGCCGGAATGTCCTTATTGCTCCATCTATCCTGTCTGCCGATTTCGCCCGCTTTGGCGAGGAGGTGCGCGCCATCGACGAGGCTGGCTGCGACTGGGTGCACGTCGACGTGATGGATGGGCATTTCGTGCCGAACATCACTTTCGGGCCGCGCCTTGTCGAATGCATCCGGCCCTGCACTAAAAAGGTGCTGGACGTGCACCTTATGATCGAGCCGTGCGACCCTTATCTCGAAGCCTTTGCTAAAGCCGGTTCCGATATCATCACGGTCCACGCCGAAGCGAGCAGGCATCTCGACCGCTCGCTGCAGGTGATCCGCTCGCTCGGCAAGAAGGCGGGCGTATCGCTCAATCCCGCCACGCCGGAAAGCGCCATCGAATATGTACTGGATAAAATCGACCTGATCCTCGTGATGAGCGTGAACCCCGGTTTTGGAGGGCAGGCGTTCATCCCCAGCCAAGTGGAGAAGGTGCGCCGCATCGCCGCGATGATCGCCGGGCGGGGCATCGATCTTGAGGTTGACGGCGGGGTGACACCCGAGACAGCGCCAGCGCTTGCCGCAGCGGGGGCGAATGCGCTGGTCGCTGGCTCGGCCGTGTTCAAGGGCGGCGCCTATGCCGCGAATATCAAAGCGATACGCGATTCCTGCCTCATCTCCGCTTGATCGCGCGCGCTGCACGCTTTCGATAGGACGCCGGCGCCTGCGTTGGCGTCCCTCAATCGAAGATTCTCATATTTCGAGGCTTTGCCGGGTAGCGCAGCGAGACCGTTCGATCTGGCGGGCGCTTCCAGCGTGGCATTCGGACCTCACTTCAGCGCCCGCTCCCGGATCAGCCCCTCCTGCGCCACCGATGCCACAAGCCGGCCTTCGCGCGAGAAAATGCTGCCACGGCAAAAGCCGCGCGCGCCTTGGCTGCTCGGGCTATCCTGAGCGTAGAGCAGCCATTCGTCCGCGCGGAAAGGCCGGTGGAACCACACCGCGTGGTCGAGGCTCGCCATCATGATGCGCGGATCGAACATCCCCCGGCCGTGCGCGATCAGCGACGTGTCGAGAAGCGAAAAGTCGGAGGCGTAGGCCAGCGCGCATTGATGCAGCCTGAAATCGTCCGGAAGCGGGGCGGCCGTTTTGATCCAAATATATTGATTAGGCGCAGTCTTCCCCGGAGAAAGGAAGCGGGACAGATCGACGGGACGCAAGTCGATGGGCAGCTCCCGCTCCCAATAGCTGCGCACCACTTCGGGAAGCATCGGCAGCAGGCGCGCCTTGAGGTCATCCAAGGAGGGAAGTGCCTCTGGCGCGGGCACATCCGGCATCGGGATTTGATGATCGAAACCGGGCTCGGGCTTATGAAAGGAGACGCCCATGGAGAAGATCGCCTGTCCGTGCTGTATGGCGACGACGCGGCGCGTGGTGAAGCTGCCGCCATCGCGGATACGGTCCACCTCATATATGATAGGGACCTTGGGATCGCCTGGCAGAAGAAAGTAAGCGTGTAGCGAATGCGCGAGCCGGTCTCTGGCCTCCACTGTGCGGTCGGCCGCCATGAGCGCCTGGCCCACAACTTCGCCGCCAAACACGCGCTGCCAGCCGTTTTGCGGGCTGCGGCCGCGGAACAGATTGTGTTCTAGCTGCTCTAGGTCGAGAATGGTAACAAGTTGATCGACGGCAGACATGGGCGCTCCTTCGGCTATTTAGAAAAGTAACGGGTGTTACGCAAGCGCTGTCAAGCCGGCACTATAGCATGATCCGCAAAAGTGGCCGCCGGTTTTGCGATAAGATCCTGCGGAAACAAAGACTTAGAGCGCGCCTTTGATGGAATCAAAGGCGAGAGCGCTCTAGATGCAAAGGGAAGGTCTCACCGTGAACGCAACCGGGACAAACCGTTTCGACATCGTCATATGCGGCGGCAGTTTTGTGGGGCTAGCGCTGGCGCGCGCTCTCTCGGCGATGGCCCCGGGCTGCTATTCCATTGCCGTCGTTGAGCAGCGTCCGCTGGGCGAGGCTGGAGCGCGCTGGGCCGACGGGCGCACTGTGGCGCTGACCGCCTCGGTGAAGTCGATGCTGGAGGCAATCGGCGTGTGGACCGCAATTGCGGACAAGGCACAGCCCGTCCTGCGCATAGAGCTGACCGACTCCGCGCTGGAGGCTCCGGTCCGGCCCGCCCTCATCGGCCTTGATTCGAGCGAGGCCCTGGGCGGCGAGCCGACCGCTTATATTGTCGAGAACGCGGACCTCCTGCCTGCGCTCTACGCCTCGCTTGAAGGCGCAAGCAATGTCTCCTTCTTCGCGCCGGACAGTGTGGCCTCCTTCGAAACTGGGGAAGGCGAAGTTACGGTGCAACTCGGCTCGGGCATCGCTCTCAGCGCTAAGCTTCTTGCCGCGGCGGACGGACGGTTGTCCAAGCTGAGGGAGATGGCCGGCATTCAAGCCACGGTCTGGCCGTCGGAAAAGGTTGGCATCGTCGCAACCGTAGGCGTCGAGCGGCCCCACCATGGCATCGCGCGCCAGCATTTCCTGCCCGCCGGCCCCTTCGCCATTCTGCCGATGACCGGAAACCGCGTTTCCGTCGTGTGGACCGAGGATTCCGGCGTTTCCACGCAAATTCTGGCGCAAGATCGCGAAGCGATACTTGGCGAGCTGTCGCGGCGCTTCGGCACAGAGCTTGGGACGCTCACGCTGCTGTCCGCGCCGAAAGCCTATCCGCTTACGATGACTTTCGCGCGCGATTTCGTGGCGCCACGCTTTGCGCTCGTTGGCGACGCCGCGCATGGGCTGCACTGGATCGCGGGCCAAGGCCTCAACCATGGGCTGAAGGATGTCGCCGCGCTCGCCGAGACGCTTATCGATGCGAGCCGCCTCGGCCTCGACATCGGCAGCTTGAGCGTGCTTAAGCGCTATGAGCGCTGGCGCCGGTTCGACAGTGTCACGTCCGCCATGTCCGCGGTTGCGATCAACAGGCTATTCTCGAACGACAACATGGCGCTGCGCATGCTGCGCAGTTCTGGGCTTCGCACCGTGGACCGGCTAGGCCGGCTCAAGACGTTCTTTATGAAAGAGGCGGCAGGTCTGACGGGCGAAGTCCCAAAGCTGCTCAAAGGCCAGCCGGTTTGATGCCGGCTCGCGCGGGAAGTCCCCCTCACCCCAGCCCTCTCCAGGCAAGCTCGCCTTGGCGAGCT
>JBKQQS010000075.1:0-23954 GCA_052144215.1 Rhodomicrobium sp. | reverse complement strand
CCAAAAATTTGATCATTCGCACACCCTGATGGGCTTCCGACCGGCGCATCCCAAACCTCGAAAGGCTCAGAACTTACCGGACAGATCGTGCGCTACCTAAACCGGACATATCATGTGCTACCGACAGGCGGAGTGGACACCGGTAGCGAACGCGGGTTGAGCAGCGTATATTGGGATTGCGCCTATGGTAGTGCGTTGAGACTGCGCGGCCCGGGAGCAAAATGGTTGACGAGAGCAACAATTTGCCTATTGCCGATCTCGCTCTGGAGCGGGTCCGGCGGCTCGACGAAAAATTAGATCGCGTGCTGCATATCATTGCCGTTCTGAACCCAAAGATCGACGGCCTTCTCGATCTCGCAACTGGGACGCGTGCCGATTTTGCCGGGTTCATGAAGCTTTACACTGCGCAGGAAGACGCGGTTTCACGGATTGCGCGGGATGTGGAGCTTATCAAAAAGCGCCTCGACCTCGTTGACGCATAAGCTGACGGCAAGGCCTCCGGCCTATGCAGAATCGGCTTTCGGGCTTTTGTTATAACCGATGGCCGGGTTATTGGCGCGATGCGCGACGATCAACTCGCGCTCCTTCCGCAGCACCTCGGCATTGGATGCCGTTTCGGACTCCCACAAAATCTCGCGCCGGACTGTCATATCGCGCCGCGCCTCGCGCGTTGGGAAGTCAGCCTCGATGAGCCTCTTGTCAGGGCTGCCGAAGTAGGTGATCGAGTCCGTTAGATCGCTTCCGATGTAAATCTTTCCATTCGGCCAAGTGACCTTGTAGACGACCTTCATTCAAATGCCTCAACTCGCCTCCCTAAACCTTTCTGCCGCCTGCAAATCCACGCTCACGAGCTGGCTCACGCCCTTCTCCTGCATGGTCACGCCGAACAGCCGGTTCATGCGGCTCATGGTCATCGGGTGGTGGGTGATGACGAGGAAGCGCGTGTCGGTCGTGCGCGCCATCTCCTCCATCATGGCGCAGAAGCGGTCCACGTTCGAATCGTCGAGCGGCGCGTCCACCTCGTCGAGCACGCAGATCGGCGAGGGGTTCGTGAGGAACACTGCGAAGATCAGCGCAAGCGCCGTCAGCGCCTTCTCGCCGCCCGAAAGCAGCGTCAGCACCTGCGGCTTCTTGCCGGGCGGGCGGCAGAGGATTTCGAGCCCGCTTTCCAGCGGATCGTCGCTTTCGATGAGCTGCAGCTCCGCCTCGCCGCCGGCGAACAAGATCTTGAACAGCCGCTCGAAATGCGCGCGCACCGTGTCGAAGGCTTCGAGCAGGCGCTTGCGGCCCTCCCTGTTCAGGTTCGCGATGCCGGTGCGCAGCTTCGCGATGGCGTCGGTGAGATCGGCGCGCTCCTTCTCCATGCCGTCGAACTCGCCGCCGAGCTGGGCCGCCTCTTCCTCCGCGCGCAGGTTCACGCCGCCGAGCCGCTCGCGCTCGGCCTTCAGCTTCACGATGTTCTGCTCCACATCGTGCGCGGCGGGCAGGTTGCTCGCGTCTTCGACGCCCGACGATTTTAGCACGTCCTCGGGCTGGCACTCGAAATTGTCGCGGATGGGATGGGCGTATTCGGCGCGGCGCTCGCGTGCGGCCTCGAGCCGGGCCTCGACGCGCGCCCGGGTCTCGCGTGCCGCCGACAGGCCATGCTGCGCCTCGCGCAAAACCTTGTCGGCCTCGCGCAGCGCATTCGTGGCCTCGGCGAGCTTGTCGGCCGCGGCTTTGCGCGCGCCTTCGGCCTGGCTGACCTCGTTCAGGATCTTGTTGCGCCGGTCGGCGATCTTGGCGGGCAGATCGGCGAGCGAGGCCAGCTCGGTCTTGATGCCGGAGAGGCGCTCGTCCAGGCTCGCCATTTGCGCATTCGCGCTCTTGGTGCGCTGCAGCCAGCGCAGGCGCTCCTCGCCGATGGATTTCAAGCGGAACTGGCGGCCGCGAATATCGCGCTCGATCCCGTCGAGGGCCGCTTTCGCCTCCGTGTAAAAATTGCGCTTGACGCCGGCTTGATCGCGAAGTTTGCCGAGCTCGGCTTCGGCTTGATCCACGGGGCGGGCTGACTCTAGCGCGTCTTGCGCTGTTTCGCGTGCGGCCTCGGCCTCCTCGCGGCCGTAAGCGGCGCGCTCGCGCGCCTCCTCCAGGCTTTGCAGCTTGTTCGATTGCTCCAGTGCCGCTCGCTCGGCTTGGCTGAAGGACGCGCGCTTTTGCCCCAGCACAGCCTGCGCCGCGCGCGCGGCATCGCGGAGCCGCTTTTCGGTGGCGAGCGCCTCCGTTGCCGCAGTCTGCGCGGCTTGGCGTTCCGCATCCGCGCGGTCCGCTGCTGCGGCAAGATTTTCGAGCTGCTCTTCGAGCCCGTTGAGGCGGTTGCGCTCGGCGAGCCGGCGGGCAGCAGCGCTCGGCGCGTTGGCTGCGGCGACGAAGCCGTCCCAGCGCCAGAGGTCGCCGTCCTTGGTGACAAGGCGCTGGCCGGGGCTCAGGCGCTCCTTCAGCCGGTCGCCATCGGCCTTCGAGGCCACGACGCCGATCTGGGCCAGCCGGCGCGAAAGCTCTAGCGGGCCGCGTACGAAGGAGGAGAGCCGCTCGGCGCCTTGCGGCAGGGCCGGGTCGCCCGCGCTGTCGCTGACGAGGGACCAGCGCGTGGGCGCGGCTTGATCGGCGGTCACGTCGAGATCGTCGCCAAGGGCTGCACCCAGCGCGATCTCGTAGCCGGGCGTCACCGAAATCTGATCGACGATGGGCTTGTACCGGCCTGCTTCGGCGGGCTTCAATAGCTTGATAAGGGTCGCGACCTCGGTCTCCAGGCTCTTCGCCTTCAGCCGCGCGGCTCCTGCCGCCTCGCGCGTATCCTTCTCCTTGATGCGCGATTGCGCGACCGTGTCTTCCGCTGTGAGGATGTCGCCCTCGATGGTTTCGAGTTGGGCTTCGAGGCGGGCGACATCTTCGCGCAACGCCTCCACGGGCGAGGAGGCTGCGTTTTTGGCGCGAAGCTCTGCGATCTGGCGCGCGATATCGGCCTCCTGCGCGGCGAAGCGGCTTGCGCGGGTATTGTGCTCGCCGATTTGCGTTTCGAGCTGGCGCCGCTCGGCGCGAAGCTCGGCCGCCTTGGCGGTTAGCGCGGAGAGCGCCGCCTCAGCCTCGTTCAGCACCCCAAGCGCAGCCTCGGCGCGGGCAGCGGCCTCGACGCGGGCTTCGGAGCCGTCGCCCTGCGCTTTGATCGCCTCCTCCTCGCGGTCGAACCGCGCCAAAAGCTCGCGTGCCTCGGCGATGGCCTGATCCTCGCGCTCGGCATCCTTCTGGATCTGCTCGTGCCGCGCCTTCAGCTCCGCCTCGCGCTCCTTTGCGCGCGCCTCTTCGCGGTCGAGCGTATCGCGCTCCACTTGAATGCGATGCAGAACTGCGGCGCGGGTTGCCTCCTCGTCGCGAAGCGGCTGGAGCGAGTCCGCCGCCTCTGACTGGACGCGCAAGGCCGCTGCTTCCGCTTGTGTAAGCTGGCCGACCGCGCGCAAGGCGTCGACGAGCTGCGCCTCTTCGGTCTGCACGGCGGCGTTGGCGGAAGAGTAATGCTGATAATGCTGGATGGCTTCGAGCTTGCGAAGCTCGGCTGTCAGCTCCTTATATTTTTGCGCCTGCCGGGCTTGGCGGCGCAAATTCGCAAGCTGATTGCCGATCTGGCCGATCACGTCTTTCAAGCGTTCGAGATTGGCTTCGGCGGCTTTCAGGCGCAATTCGGCCTCGTGCCGGCGGCTATAAAGCCCCGCTATGCCGGCGGCGTCCTCAAGGATCCGGCGGCGCTCTTGCGGCTTGGCGTTGATGAGCTGGCCGATCTGGCCTTGCTGCACCAGCGCCTGGCTCCGCGCGCCGGTGGCGGCGTCGGCGAAAAGGATCTGAACGTCCTTTGCGCGTGCGTCTTTCCCGTTCACCTTGTAAACGGAGCCGGCCTCGCGCTGAATGCGCCGCGAAATCTCCAGTACATCGGCATCGTTGAAGGCGGCGGGAGCCATGCGCTTCGAATTGTCGATGGCGACCATGACCTCGGCCATGTTGCGCGCTGGCCGCTTATCCGTGCCGGAAAAAATGACATCGTCCATGGCGGACGCGCGCATGCTCTTGTAGGACGTTTCGCCCATGACCCAGCGGAGAGCTTCCAAGAGGTTGGACTTCCCGCAGCCGTTCGGGCCGACGACGCCGGTCAGCCCCGGCCCGATCAGAAGCTCGGTTGGCTCGACGAAGGATTTAAAACCGAGAAGCCTTAGCCGCGTTATTTGCAAGATGCGCCTCGCCCTATTCGACCTGCTGGTGGCAGGCTAAGTGAGTCGCGCGCCCGAGCCGAGCATCCCCTTGTCATCATGCACAGATGAAAGGTGCGAAATCCGGGCTGAACCGGCCAAGCGTTTGCTTTGGGGCGGCCCCGCAAACCCGCGCAAAATGCATTGCAGCCGCATCTGCGGTTGCAGTTACCGGGACTGGCTGAGGCCACGCCAATCTGTGTCCGGTTTGCGCCCAGCGGCTAAGAGAACGGCACTATATTGTGCCGTTCTCGACGCGGGCTGCCTAACCCAGCATTACGCCTTAGGCTTTTGAGCTTGCGACTGTGCTGCGGGCGGCTGCGCAGCAGGTGCCTGGGTTGCCACAAGCGCTGCGTCGATCGTTCCTTGCATCTCCTCGAAGGAGATGGCGCCAGCGATCTTCTTCGCGTTGACGAAGAAGGTCGGGCTGTAGGTAACGCCAAATCCTTTGCTCCGTTCCTTTTCGGAGTTCAGCCCCTGAGCTATGCTTTGATCGGCGAGGCAGGCGTCGAACTTGTCGTGTTTCACGCCGGTGAACTTCAAAAGATTGTACAGCGCATCTTTCTTCGCGTCCGGGGCAGCCCAGTCCTTCTGGTGCTTAAGCAGCTTCTCAACCGCCTTGAAGTAGTCCTGGGCAGGAACGCAGCGTATTGCGATGGCGGCCGACATGGAAGCGCTGTCGTCGGGGAATTCGCGGACGATGAGGCGCGCCTTTCCTTTGTCGATATAGGCCTTTTTCAGCTTTGGCAGAGTTTCGGTCTGGAACCCGCCGCAGCTCGTGCAGTTGAGCGATATATATTGCACTATGGTCACAGGAGCGTTCGCCTTTCCGATGGCGATATCGCCAAGCGGTCCGGGCTGAATAAGCTCTGCGGGATTCACCGGCTGATCCCCTTTGGGCTTTTCTGCCGGCGCCGGCGTGCTGCCGAATGACGTCAGCGACGAAATGGAATGAATGTCCGGCAGTCCTCCCGCGCACCCTCCCAACGCTAGCACGGCTACGGACGCTATCGCCGTCCACACCACGGCCGAAGCCCGCTTTTCCCCCGTTCCGCTCATTTTACTGTCCTCTAGTGCGTGTTCAGATAAGGCTTAATCGCCTCGGCAAAGGCTTGCAGCGTTGGCGCCCCCTTGAGAAGCATGCCGTTGACGAAGAAGCTTGGCGTGGCATTCACGCCTTTCTTTTGTCCATCATCCCGGACGGCGAGGATCTTTCTTTGAAGTCCCTCGTCATCGATGCATTTGTCGAACTCTTCCCCGTTCAAGCCGGCCTGCTTTGCCAGCCCCTTGAGCGGCGTCAGCGCATCCCCCTTGAAGGCCCAATCGGCTTGCTTCGAGAAAAGCAGATCGACGAATGCGAAATACCGGCCCGGATCCAGGCACCGGGCGATGACCGCGCCCGCGAGCGCCGCGTCGTTCAAGGGGAATTCGCGCGCCACGTAACGCGCTTTGCCGGTATCCATATACTCGGACTTGAGAGCAGGGAAAACATCTTTGTGGAAGGCCGCGCAATGCGGGCAGCTAAGCGACGAATATTCGACGATCGTCACCGGCGCATCGGCTTTGCCTATCGACATGTCGGGAAGCGGGCTCTCGGCCGCCGGAGCCGGCGCCTGAGGCTCTTCGGCGCGCGAGAGCGACGAAAAGTTAAATGCAAATGCGAGAAAGGCGATGAGCATCGCCCCGGACGCTAAAATAGCGAAACTGCGGTTTCTGAACACAAGCCACTCCAGTAAAACCCTTCACCGGGGTCTTTTGGAACGGCTCGCGGCAAATTTCAAGTTAATCTATCGAGTCCGCGGCTGCGATCAGCCGGCGGAGCTTCGTTCCTTGACCCCGGCAGCCATGCGCGCCAGTGCGTTACTCAGCCGGCTGGAGGCGGGGTCTGTTTTCGCCGGGGCGGCAGCCTTGGGACATGCTTTCTTGGCCCGGCTTTGGACCGGCGCCTGAATGAGGCGTATACCGGCTACGGCTTTGTAGCCGAGCGCTTGGTTGATCCGTTCGACGAGCTGCGGAACGGCATATTGCAACTCAAGAGCTTTTGCCGGGTCCACTTTTAGGTGAAGCATGGCGGGCGCGTTTTTGCCAGCGAATGCGGGCTCTTGCGCTGCGCTGGTTAGTTTCGCCGGCATTGTGGAAGCGGCGAGCGTAGGCCCCGCTATGGCTGCCCACTGAGAGAGCAGTCCGGCCATGACCGTGCCGCCGCGGCTCAGTGTCTTGCCTGCTATGGGCACGATGAAGCGCCCAACAGCAACCGGACCGGCGCCCGGCCTGGGGGGCACAGCCGCGGCGCTATTGCTAAGATCATGGGAGATCGCCATAGCTAAGGGGCATCGCCGATTCGCTGCTTGCGTTGAAGGCGCAGACTCCGCGGCCGGCAAAATTAATCGGAATGTGATGCCGAATAAGCACAATCTGACGATCCCATTTGCGGCGCAGGATTTCCAGAAGGCGCTTCTAACTTGGTATGACGCGGCCCGGCGCGACCTTCCGTGGCGAGCCAAGCCCGGCGTCAGCCCCGATCCCTACCGTGTCTGGCTCTCGGAGATCATGCTCCAGCAGACGACGGTCAAAGCCGTTATTCCCTATTTCGCGGCTTTCCTCGACAGGTGGCCAACGGTTCAGGATCTGGGAGCGGCGACGCGCGACGAGGTTCTGGCGGCTTGGGCCGGGCTCGGCTACTACTCGAGAGCGAGAAACCTGCATGCCTGCGCGCAAACGATTGCGCAAGGAGGCTTCCCCACTGGCGAAACAGAGCTGCGCGCGCTGCCGGGAATTGGGGCGTATACTGCGGCAGCCATCGCGGCCATAGCGTTCGGAAAGCCTGCCGCCGCAGTGGATGGTAATGCTGAGCGGGTTCTCGCACGGCTGGTTGCGCTCGCCGCGCCAATTCCACGGGCCAAGCCTTCGATCCGTTCGCTAGCCATACGCTTAGTTTCCGAAGAACGGCCGGGCGATTACGCTCAAGCGATGATGGACCTTGGCGCAACGATCTGCACGCCCCGCGCTCCGGCGTGCCACGACTGCCCCGTAAGGGCCTTCTGCATCGCCGCCGCCCACGGCGAGCCCGAGCGGTATCCCGAGAGGTTGCCCAAGCCGGTCCGGCCGCTCCGGCGCGGGGACGCCTTTGTCGTCGTGAGGACGGTGAACGATGGCTTGGATATTCTCCTGCGGCGCAGGCCCGAAAATGGCCTTCTAGGCGGGATGATGGAAGTGCCTTGCACCGAATGGGCTGCGGGCGGAGGCGCGGCGGAGGCGGGCAGTTTTTCTGCCACGAATTGGCGGCAAGCGCAGCCGGTGCAACACACATTTACGCATTTTCACCTGGAAATGCGCGTCTTCGCCGCCGGCTTCGCCGAGGTCCAGGCGGAGGCGGAGGCGTTTGGCGGCGAATGGGCGCCGTTAAAAGAGTTGCCGCGCTTCGCCCTGCCATCGGTGATGAAAAAAGCGGTGGCCTCCGGCTTCGAAGCGCTCGGTATCGGCCCCGCCGGCGCTCAGGTAGAGGGCAAGGCCGCCAAAAGCGCCTCCAAGGTCTCAACGGTCGAGAGGTCTGCGCGGCCGTCGACGAGTGCCGCGCGGAAATGACGCTGAAAGGCGGCAACCACGAATTCCGTGTCCTCGTAATATTCGCCCGTTAGGCCGATGCCGTATCCGTAAGCGCATAAATTCTGCTGAAGCCGCATGACAGCGCCGCCGCGGCTGCCGCGCTCCAACACTTGGCCGCCCGATATTGGAGCTGGCGCCACCCAGAGGCCAACGCCAGCGCGCGCCAGCCGCGCCCAATCGAACTTCTCGCCGGGATCGATCTTGCGGCGCGGGGCGACGTCGGAATGCGCCAGCACCATGTGCGGTGCAATGGCGTTCCTTCGAACGATGTCGAGGCACAGCGCTTCCACTGCCGCCATCTGAGTGCCGGGAAAATCCGGGTAGCCGAGTTCGTGGCCCGGATTGTGGATCTCGATGCCGATGGAGCACGAATTGATGTCCGCGCTGCCGCGCCAATGCGAAACGCCCGCGTGCCAAGCGCGGCAGGCTTCGGGCACCATCTGTGTAACCGTGCCCTCCTCGCCCACGACGTAATGGCTCGACACGCTGGAACCCGGCGCGGCCAGCCAGCGAATGGCCGCTTCCGCGGAGGGCATGCCAGTGTAGTGCAAAAGAAGGATGCTGGGCTTGAGCCCGCCCTGCCTTGCTCCAAAATTGGGGCTTGGGAATATTCGCGCCGCAAGCGGCGTGTCCGGAGCGAAATTTAAATCCTGCGGTGCCGGCATGGTCTTAAACGGCGGCCCTGCGGGACGCCTTGATCTCCTCGTAAGCTGCGTTGATGGCCGCGAGTTTTTTGGTCGCGATATCGATAAACTCGGCCGGCACGCCGCGGGCGATCAGCATATCGGGATGGTTCTCGGCTACAAGCTTGTGATATTGTACCCTAAGCTCGGCATCGGAAGCCTTAGGCGAGGTGTGGAGGATGTTGTAGGGGTCGTACATCTCGCATTTGAAGTGACGGCCCTTGATTCTCAGGAAATCTTGATCGGTGAACCCGAACTCCTTTGCGACTTCGGCAAGGAAGCGCTCTTCACTTGGATGCAGGCGTCCGTCGGCAACCGCAATGTGAAAAAGGCCGTCCATGACGTCGGTTAGAAGTTGACGGTCATCGTGGAAGAGGCGGTTGAGCTGCCGGGCGTACAGCTCGAACCCCGCCACATCCTGCTTCGCGAGATTGAATAGCCGGCCCACATTATGTTCCTCTCCCGGCGGAACCTTAAAAACCTCCTTGAAGGCTTCGATCTCGTCGCGCGTGACGGCGCCATCGGCCTTCGCCATCTTGGCGCCGAGCGCAATGACGCCCACCGTGAAAGCCACCTGCTTGTCGTGCTCCGAGCCGGTGCGATCCATGGCAAGGTGGCCGGCACGGCTCAAGAGCGCACCGATTGGCCCGCCGATGCTCGCGGCCGCGCCCGATAGCTTGCCCCAAATCGACATACGGCTAAACCCCGAAAAGAGCCGGACAAAGTTGCATCCGGCAATTTACAGGAAGTGCCGCCTGCAATGAAAGTGCAAAATCCGCTGGCAGGCAGGCTTGCGCCCCTGCGCATGGGCATGCGATTGGCTGCCATTGCCGCAGCTTCTGCGATCGGCCAAGGGCGAACCGGCACAGAAAATGGCACGCGTCCCTTTAAACAGGAATAGGAAAGCCCGCTTGCCGGGCAGACGCGCCGGCTACTGAGCGGCCTTCGCCTCCTGAAGCGGGGTGAGGTCGAGCGTATCCTCCTTGTTTTCCTTTACGTCTGGAGAAAGCGAAAGCCGGGGCTCGGCGGGAGCGGCGGCTTTTGCCGCCGGGGCGAAAGCGTCCTCCCGTTGCCATGCGCTCGCCGCTTCGGAAAGGGCACGAACCGGCTCTGCAAAATAATCTTCCTCCACGGCACTGCTCGCGAGGCTCTCTGCACGGATGCCATTCTCAACGACGAGATCGATCGGCCCTCCGATGAGAATGAGATGCTCGACATCGTCGCGCCGGACGAGCAGAAGCCTGCGGCCGTTATCGAGGTGGGCGCGCTCGATTAAGGCGAGCCGGCGCGTGCGCGGCGTGAAGAGGCGTGACGTGTCGCCGCGCGTTTTCGTGTATAGATAGAAGCCGCCCGCGGCGAAAACCGCGAGAATTGCCACAACCGCGGCGAGGGAGCCTAAAGACATGCTGTCCTCTTTCTTCTCAAAGAGCAGCACCTACCGTGCCGGGCCAACGGCTCGATGTCGCTGCCAGATCCCAAAAAATGCGAGCGGAACCGTCTGCGCAACAGTTTTTTAACTTTTCCCATGCCGTCATCACTCTAACGGGTGCTAGATTCCGGACAAGCCGAATCATTCCATAGTCGCGGCGACGATAGAGGTATTCCTAGATGGCGGTGCGGATTATGCCTTTCGCTCATTGGAACCTAAACTGGAGCGGCGCTGCTGTGGGGGCCGGCACGGCCGCTATAGGGGCGCTAGCGCTGTCCGGTGAAGCCAGAATCGCACTCGCGCTTCTTGCGGGTGCGGGCGTTGCCGCAGGCGCGCTTTTTGCCGCCGGTCAGCTGCATTTGCGGCGCAGGCCGAGCCCTATCGAAGGCGATTTACATCACGTTCTTGGCGCGCTGCCTTCAGCTATTGCCGTCACCGATCGAAAGGGAAGCGTGCTTTGGAGGAGCGATGCCTTCAGCGACGCGATCTGCGGTTCCGGCCCCCGCCTCGACCTTTCGCGTCTCGCAGAACACCAGCCGGAGGCCGCGGCCGCGATTTTCCGCCTCTTCGCTGCCGCCCGCAGCGGCAATTCTCATGAAGAGACAATCGTTCTTCAGCAAATCGAGCGCGGCGAACCCGTTCTTCTCAAGGTTACGCCCAGCGTTGCCCAAGGCAGCCGCTCCGAATACTTGATTTGGCAAATCGGAAACGGGAACGGCGCGCGCGCCTCAGAGGGTTCGTGCCGCGCCATTCTCGATAGCCTCGCCGTCCCAGCCCTGCTCATCGCAAAAGACTTGTCCGTGGAAGCTGCAAGTGCGAGCCTCGAAAAACTCCTCGGCAACTCCCCAATCGGGAGTCAGGCGTGGACGCTCTTCCGCACGAAGCGCGGCAAGCCTTTCACGCGCGCATGGCTCAGGGATGTGATAGCAAAGGCGGAGGAGCCCGTTGCCGTTCAAATCGTTGGCGCGGGGGGAGCCGCCAGCGCCGCAAATCTTTATTGCAGCAATGGCAATGCAGACACTTGCCTCTGCCTTGTGATGCCAGGAAGTGCCCCTGGAAACCTCGCCGGCTCCTTCGAGATGCTGCTCGCCCGCGCGCCTCAGCCTATGGCGCTAACGAGCCCGAAGGGTGTCATCCAAGCCGCAAACGATGCCTTCCGCGAATTATTTTCGGGCTCAGGCAAAGATCCGGCCTCCGCCACGGAGTTTTGCGGCAAGTCGCTCGCTCTTATCGTCGCGGAGACGTCCTCGCAGAATGTCCGCGACAGGATTGCAGGCCTCGCGGCTGGAGACGGCCTGCAGGCGGGTCCCATCGACGTGCAAGCATCGCTCAAGGGGCCCGGTAACCGCCGCGTGCGGCTTTCGATCTTTCCGGCAGCGAATGGCAGCAATCTCATCGTCACCGCGACGCCAAGCGGAGCACCGGCGCTTAGCGGCGAAGCCGCAGTGCAAAGCGAGAAGCTGCAGGCGGTCGGCGAGCTCGCTGGCGGTATCGCACACGATTTCAACAACCTTCTCACCGCCATTATCGGTTATTCGGACTTGCTCCTGCGCAGGTTCCGCGCCTCCGATTCCGCCTTCAAAGACGTAATGAATATCAAGAACAGCGCAACGCGCGCCGCCGAGCTTGTTAAACAAATCCTTGCCTATTCGCGCCGTCAGACTCTGAGGCCCGCCCTTCTAAAGCTTACAGACGTCATTGAGGAATTTCAGGCCACGATGGGCCGGACGCTCGGCGAGGAGGTAAGAGCGCATGTGCAGCACGGGCGCGATCTCTGGTTCGTGAAGGCCGACGAGGGCCAGCTTTTTCAGGTGGTTATGAACCTCGCGGTGAATGCCCGCGATGCGATGCCCGATGGCGGCGAGATCAGGATCCGGACCGCAAATGTCAGCGAGCGCGAGTCGCTCAGCCTAAGGGACCGCGGACTCGACCGTGGAGAATATGTGCTGTGCGAAGTGAAAGACACCGGTACGGGGATCAAGCCTGAGCATCTTGAGAAGATTTTCGATCCCTTCTTCTCGACGAAAGAGGTCGGCAAGGGCACAGGCCTTGGCCTTTCGACCGTCTACGGCATCGTCAAGCAGACCGGCGGGACCGTGATTGTCGATAGCCAAATGGGCGTGGGCACCACCTTCCGCATCTATTTGCCGCGCCATGTCGAGACCGAGGAGGACTTAAAGGCGCTCGAAAGCAAGCCCGAAGCGCCAGAAAAAATCGTGGACTTGACCGGCAGCGGCACCGTGCTGCTCGTTGAGGACGAGGAAGCCGTACGCTCTTTCGCCTCCCGGGCGCTCGCCACGCGCGGCTATACGGTTCTCGAAGCTGCAAGCGGCGTCGAGGCGCTCGAGATCATGGATCGCGAAAGGGGCCACGTCGATCTTGTCGTCAGCGACGTCGTGATGCCCGAGATGGACGGGCCGACGCTGCTGCGCCACTTGCGCGAGCGCAATCCCAACATCCGGATCGTGTTCATGTCGGGCTATGCCGAGGAGGCTTTCCGCAAAAACCTGAACGCGGATGAAGACTTCGTGTTCCTGCCTAAGCCTTTCACGCTCAAAAAGCTCGCCGAGACCGTGAAGGCCGCGGCCGCTTAAGCCTGCGCCCTTCTCCCCGTTGTCCAGATTTGTATGCCGGCAGGGCACCTCTGAGCAGGGTTGCTAGCCTGCTCGACAGTTGGATCGGGCGGGGTTGCTTCCGCTCCCAATGTCCGGACGCCGGCTTTTCTTTGAAAGACGCCGGCTTTTCTTTGAAAGAAGTCAAATTAATGCCTAAAACTAGGCCTCAGAATCGCCCCCTTCGAATCTAATGATTTTTCATCGGCGTGCGGGGATCGGGATCATGAAGCTGTGGAGGCTAATAGCTTTTTGCGCGGGCTCGGTTGCCGCGCTTGCGGTCCTGCCCGCTCAAGCCGAAATCCCCGTGACACCAGGTTCGGGCGAGTTCTTCCGGGATTGCCCCGATTGCCCAGAGATGGTCGTGGTGCCTTCCGGCACTTTTACAATGGGCTCGCCGGAAAGCGAGATGGATCGCGCAGAGTATGAAGGGCCGCGCCACCGCGTGACAATTGGCAAGCCCTTCGCAGTTGGCCGGTTCGCGGTGACGTTCGCGCAATGGGATGCATGCGCGGCGGATGGCGGCTGCGGGGGCTATAGGCCCAACGATCAAGGCTGGGGCCGCGGCAACCGGCCAGTCATCAACATTAATTGGGATGACGCCAAGGCCTATGTGCAGTGGCTGTCGAAGAAAACCGGCAAGCTTTACCGGCTGCTTTCCGAGGCCGAGCGGGAATATGTGGCGCGGGCGGGAACAACGACGCCATTTTGGTGGGGTTCCACGATTACGCCGGAGCAGGCAAATTACGATGGGAATTACTTTTATGCCGGCGGTGGCGAGAAAGGCGAATACCGCAGAAAGACAGTTCCGGTCGATAGCTTCAAGCCGAACCCCTGGGGGCTTTATCAGGTCCACGGCAACGTTTGGGAGTGGGCGGAGGATTGCCGGCACAATACTTATGACGGCGCCCCGGACGATGGCTCTGCATGGACGGCCGGAGATTGCACAAGCCATGTTCTTCGCGGGGGCTCGTGGAGCGACGATCCGATGGACCTGCGCTCGGCCTACCGGGCCAACAACAACCCTGTGGAGCGTTACAACAACTACGGGTTGCGGGTCGCCAGAACTGTCCCCTTAATCCTTTACATCTTTATATTTTTAACCTTCAGGGCTAATACCAAGCGCGGCAAGTTTTGACCGGTCCCGGCGCCGTCCCCGGCCACGCCTTCGCGGGGCTAAACTCCGGCGGGGCGCCAGCAAGCGCTTAGCTATGCAATTGTTTTCGCTCCTATTTACCGTTTCGATTACTGGATTTTCGCCTTCGCGGAAATGACAGTCCATCGGTTACTATCAATGTCCGCTACTGTAGCGATCGTTCCTCAAAAGCAAGGCGGCCGGCGCCGATGCACGCCCATTCGCGCGCCGCTCGCCCTATGGTTGCAAGCAAATGCTTGCACATTAGAACAAATCGTGTACATTCATGCCGTTGCAAGTCCACCGGCGCTATGGAATAACAAAGGATAACGATTCATGACTCAGACGCCATTCCGGGTGATCGAAGGGAATTACAATAACATGGACAAGCAGAAAGCCCTTGAAGCGGCGTTGAGTCAGATTGAGCGGAATTTCGGTAAAGGCTCCATCATGCGGCTCGGAAAGAACGAGCACCCGGTGGAGGTCGAGGCGATTTCCACAGGATCTTTGGGGCTCGATATCGCGCTCGGCATCGGCGGCTTGCCGCGCGGACGGGTCATCGAGATTTTCGGGCCGGAATCCTCGGGCAAAACCACGCTCGCCCTGCATGTGATCGCCGAGGCGCAAAAAAAGGGCGGGGCTTGCGGCTTCGTAGACGCCGAGCATGCGATGGATCCGGTCTATGCCAGAAAGCTCGGCGTGAATTTGGAGGAGCTGATTATTTCGCAGCCCGATACGGGCGAGCAGGCCCTCGAAATCACCGACACGCTCGTCCGGTCCGGCGCCATCGATGTGATCGTCATCGACTCCGTTGCGGCGCTTACGCCTAAGGCTGAGATCGAGGGCGAAATGGGCGACGTTTTGCCCGGCATGCAGGCGCGCCTGATGAGCCAAGCGCTGCGCAAGCTGACAAGCTCGATCTCGAAATCGAACACCCTTGTGATCTTCATCAACCAAATCCGCATGAAGATCGGCGTCATGTTCGGCAATCCAGAGACGACGACGGGCGGCAACGCCCTCAAATTTTACTCCTCCGTGCGTCTCGACATCCGCCGCATCGGGCAGATCAAGGAGCGCGACGAGGTTGTGGGCAATCAAACCCGCGTGAAAGTCGTCAAGAATAAGGTCGCTCCGCCATTCAAGCAGGTCGAATTCGACATTATGTATGGCGAAGGGATTTCGAAGACGGGCGAGCTGATCGATCTTGGTGTGAAGGCCAATATCGTCGAGAAGTCGGGTTCGTGGTATACTTACGATAATCAGCGCATCGGCCAGGGCCGGGAGAATGCAAAGGCTTACTTGCGCGACAATCCGCAAGTGGCGGAAGCGCTTGAGCGCGAGATCCGGGCGAATGCCGGCTTGATCGCAACGCGAATCCTCGAAGGCGGTGAAGGTGATGAGGATATGAGCGATGGAGAGCCGGCAGCTCCTCCAGCCGAGGCGGCACCCGCCCGGAAAGGCCGCCGGTAGCTGCAAGCGGCAGCAAGAGCAGCGTCAAAACTGCTCATCCAAGATCGAGGCGGGACGCCGCTGGTTGCTTGCTAAATAACGACAATTTGCGGTATCGGTATTCTGACCCGGTAAAATTTTTTACCTCCGGTATGGTTTTACTTCCTCAAACTTCCGGAAGCCGCGCAGTCCACTGGAAAAGAAGTTAGTTATGAGCAGCCTCAACGATATCCGCGGAACATTCATCGATTTCTTCCGCAAGAACGGCCACGAGCATCTGCCGTCGAGCCCGCTCGTGCCGCGGAACGATCCGACCCTCATGTTCACCAATGCGGGCATGGTGCAATTCAAGAATGTTTTCACCGGCATGGAGACGCTGCCATTCAAGCGCGCCGTCACGTCGCAAAAATGCGTGCGCGCAGGCGGTAAACACAACGATCTCGACAATGTCGGCTACACGGCACGCCATCACACGTTCTTCGAGATGCTCGGCAATTTCTCGTTCGGCGACTACTTCAAAGACACTGCCATCGAACTCGCCTGGACGCTGGTCACGAAGGAATTCGGCCTCGATAAGAAGCGCCTGCTCATCACTGTCTATTCGGAGGACGATGAGGCTTTTGCCCTTTGGCGCAAAATTGCGGGCCTCTCCGAAGACCGGATCGTTCGCATCCCGACCTCCGATAATTTCTGGTCCATGGGCGAAACCGGCCCCTGCGGGCCTTGCTCGGAAATTTTCTTCGATCATGGCCCCGGAATCCCCGGCGGACCGCCCGGCAGCGCCCATGAGGACGGCGACCGCTTCATCGAGATTTGGAACCTCGTGTTCATGCAATACGAGCAGGTTTCGAAAACCGAGCGTCTCAGCTTGCCGAGGCCGTCGATCGACACCGGGATGGGTCTGGAACGCGTCTCGGCAGTGCTGCAGGGCGTTCACAACAACTACGAAACAGACCTCTTCCTGGCGCTGATCAGGGCCTCGGTCGAGATTACCGGGGTGCCTGCGGAAGGCGCAGCACTTCCAAGTCACCGCGTTATCGCCGACCATCTCAGGGCATCGAGCTTCCTCATCGCAGACGGGGTTCTGCCCTCGAATGAAGGCCGCGGCTATGTGCTCCGGCGGATCATGCGCCGGGCTATGCGGCATGCGCATCTGCTCGGCACCGAGCAGCCGATGCTTTACCGCTTGCTTCCCGTTCTCGTTCGTGAAATGGGGCAAGCTTACCCAGAACTCGTCCGGGGCCAGGCGCTCATCGGCGAGACCTTGAAAATCGAGGAAATCCGCTTCCAGAAGACCCTCGCGCGCGGCTTGAGCCTGCTCGACGAGGCAACCGGCACGCTCAAAGCCGGCGATACCTTGGCGGGCGATGTGGCGTTCAAGCTTTACGACACCTATGGTTTCCCCCTGGACCTCACGCAGGATGCGTTGAAGGCACGCAACATTAGCGTTGACGTCGATCAATTCAATTCGGCCATGGCCCAGCAAAAGGCGGAAGCGCGCAAGGCGTGGGCTGGATCGGGCGAGGCAGCGACGGATAAGCTATGGTTCGACCTCCTCGACAAAATGGGGGCAACCGAGTTTCTTGGCTACGAAACCGAGACCGCCGAGGGCGAGGTGCTCGCCTTGATCAAAGACGGCAAGCAGGTCAAGCAGCTTAAAAAGGGCGAAGAAGGCATCGTTATCGTCAACCAGACGCCGTTTTACGGCGAGTCCGGCGGGCAGACGGGCGATAAGGGCGTCATCATGGGGCCGAAGGGCGTCCATTTCGATGTAAGCGATACGCAGAAAAAGCTTGGAAAGCTCTTCATCCATATAGGCACGGTTCTAAAAGGGCCGCTGAAGGTTGGAGATGCGGTAGAACTGCATGCCGATCGCGCGCGCCGCAGCGCCACGCGCGCCAACCATTCGGCCACTCACCTTTTGCACGAGGCGCTCCGGGAGACGCTGGGCACTCATGTCACTCAAAAGGGCTCCCTCGTCGATCCCGATAAGCTGCGCTTCGATTTCTCTCATCCGAAGCCATTGTCGAAGCAGGAGCTCGCAACGGTCGAAGACCTTGCCAACGCCGTCATCCTGCAGGATAGCCCAGTCGTGACGCGGCTCATGGCTGTGGACGATGCGATTGCCGCTGGCGCGATGGCACTCTTCGGCGAGAAATACGGCGATGAGGTGCGCGTCGTCTCCATGGGCGAGGCGAGCCATGACGATAAAGGTGCGCGCGCCTTCTCGGTCGAGCTTTGCGGCGGAACGCATGTGCGGGCAACAGGCGAGATCGGCCTCGTAAAAATCGTTCAAGAAGGCGCTGTCGCTGCGGGCGTCCGGCGCATCGAGGCGCTGACCGGGCATGCCGCACGCGCTTATCTCGCGGCGCAAGACACAACGCTTCGCCAGGCTGCCGACATCCTCCGTGTGCAGCCGGCCGAGGTGCCCGCACGCGTTACCCATCTTCTCGAAGATCGCAAGAAACTCGAGCGCGAGCTTGCCGAAGCGAGGAAGAAAATCGCCCTTGGCGCGGGTGGCGATGGGCAGGCTGGCGCCGATGACTCTGTTCGCAGAGTGGGAGCGGTGACGATGTTCGCCCGGACCGTGCACGGGATCCAGCCGAAGGATCTTCGCGGGCTCGTGGACGACGGCAAACGCCAGATCAAGTCGGGCGTCGTGGCGATCGTCGGTGTCACCGAAGAAGGCAAGGCGGGCATCGTCGTTGGCGTGACCGACGATCTCACAGCGAAGTATAGCGCCGTCGACCTCGTAAAGGCCGGCGCAGCAGCACTCGGCGGCCAGGGCGGCGGGGGGCGGCCCGATATGGCCCAAGCCGGCGGCCCCGATGGGGCGAGCGCCGAGGCCGCGCTGAATGCGATCGCCGAGAGGCTTGCGGGCACCGCGGCGGCCGCATGAATTGCAAGAGCCGTAGCCGGCGCTTCCAGAGGCACGACTTTTCCACTATGAATGCGCCATGACCGCAACAACCCCCGCAATGCCCGGCGCAGCTGCGCGCGAGACTGCCCCAAAGGGCGTGACGCCGCTTGCTCGCATCCGCAACTTTTCCATCGTCGCTCACATCGACCACGGCAAGTCCACGCTGGCCGACCGCCTCATTCAACTTTGTGGCGGCATGTCCGACCGCGAGATGGCAGGGCAGGCGCAGGTGCTCGACAGTATGGAGATTGAAAAAGAGCGCGGGATCACGATCAAGGCCCAAACGGTGCGTCTCGATTACCGCGCCAAGGACGGCGAGCTTTATCAGCTCAACCTCATGGACACGCCGGGGCATGTGGACTTCGCCTATGAGGTGAGCCGCAGCCTCGCTGCGTGCGAGGGCTCGCTTCTTGTGGTGGATGCAAGCCAGGGCGTCGAGGCGCAGACGCTTGCAAACGTCTATCAGGCGCTCGACAACAATCACGAGATCGTCCCGATTCTCAACAAGATAGACCTGCCCGCCGCCGAGCCCGAGCGCGTCAAGCAGCAGATCGAGGACGTGATCGGCCTCGATGCAAGCGGCGCGGTAGAGATTTCGGCGAAGACCGGCCTCAATATCGAGGCGGTGCTGGAAGCCGTCGTGCACCGGCTTCCACCGCCTAAGGGCGATGCGAACGCGCCGCTCAAAGCCATGCTGATCGACAGCTGGTACGACCCCTATCTGGGCGTTGTGGTGCTCGTCCGGGTGGTGGACGGCCTTCTCAAAAAGGGCATGCGCATCAGGCTGATGTCGACCGGCGCCGTTCACCCCGTGGACCGGGTGGGCATTTTCCGGCCGAAACAGGAAATGCTCGAGGTACTGGGGCCGGGCGAGGTCGGTTTTTTTACCGCCGCGATCAAGGAGGTGGCGGACACGCGCGTGGGCGACACAGTCACCGAGGAAAAGCGCCAGGCCGCGCAGGCGCTGCCAGGCTTCAAACCCGTGCAGCCGGTGGTGTTCTGCGGCCTCTTTCCGGTGGATGCGTCGCAATTCGAGGACTTACGCGACGCGATGGCAAAGCTGCGCCTCAACGATGCGAGCTTCCAATATGAGATGGAAACGAGCGCGGCGCTGGGCTTCGGCTTCCGTTGCGGTTTCTTAGGCCTTTTGCACCTCGAAATCATCCGCGAGAGGCTCCAGCGCGAGTTCAATATCGACCTCATCACCACCGCGCCGAGCGTGATCTATCACCTCTATATGACCGATGGGCAGATGATCGAGCTGCACAACCCAGCCGATATGCCAGACGTGGTGAAGATCGGCCGTATGGAGGAGCCTTGGATCAAGGCAACAATCCTCGTGCCGGACGAATATCTCGGCGCAGTCTTGAAGCTTTGTGAGGACCGGCGCGGGCGGCAAAAGGAGCTGACCTATGCCGGCAACCGCGCCATGGTAGTCTATGAGCTGCCGCTGAACGAAGTGGTGTTCGACTTTTACGACCGGCTGAAATCGGTGAGCCGGGGCTACGCTAGCTTCGACTATGCCATTATTGGCTACGAGCAGGGCGACCTCGTGAAGATGTCGGTCCTCGTTAATGACGAGCCGGTGGACGCCCTGTCGATGATCGTGCATCGCGGGCGGGCCGAGATGCGGGGGCGCATGATGTGCGAGAAGCTGAAGGAGCTGATTCCGCGGCACCTGTTCAAGATTCCGATACAGGCGGCCATCGGCGGCAAAGTCATCGCGCGCGAGACGCTTTCGGCGCTCCGCAAGGATGTGACCGCGAAATGCTATGGCGGCGACGTCACGCGCAAACGCAAGCTGCTCGATAAGCAGAAGGAAGGCAAGAAGAAGATGCGGCAGTTCGGCCGTGTCGAGATCCCGCAGGAAGCGTTCATCGCTGCGCTGAAGATGGATGCGAACTGATCTTTGCAAGCATTCGTGAGACAACTTAAGTATGTCATTTTGGCTGGCATTGCCACCGCGGCTGAGCGCGCGGCGCTGGGGTGCCCGATCCGTCACCTTCGTGCCATCCGCATTTGAACTATTCGGGTAAGGAATGGCCCGACGTTTCCGGGACGAACCACGGAACGATGAGGCCGATGACATAAATGCTCACCAAAATCATCGCCGCGTTGGCGACGCCGCCAAAGCGCGTAACCAGCGAGCCCGCGATGATGGGGAAAATCCAGGCGATGAGCCGGGCGCCATTGAAGATGAAGCTGGCCGCCGTGGCGCGTACGGTAGAGGTGAACAGCTCGACTAGGTAAATCGCCATCCAGCTATAGGCGAAGCCCAGAGTGAACATCCCGTTCAAAAAGGCGATGCCCATGAACGCGTGCATGTCCCCGTGCCAGGAATAGGCCACAAACGATATTATGAGGGATCCCAAGAAGGTCATGAGCAGGAACTTGCGCCTTCCAATCGCATCGGCCATAAAGCCCGACAGCAGATAGCCGAGGATTGCGCCGGCATTGTAGATAAGACCCATGCGCGGCCCCCAAAAACCGGCCGCAAGCCCAAGCTCTTTGGCGAGCTGTTCCGTGTAAAGCTGGAGCCAGCTCGATACCGCCCACCAGCCCACGGTCGTCGCAATCGACAGAAGCGTGAGAAGAAGCACGCGCCGGCGGCTCTCAGGCTCGCGGAAGATTTCGGCAAGCGTGAAGGGCCGTCTGCTTGCGCCCAGTGCCGCGCCGCCGGCAGCATCCTGCTCCGTCGCCGCCCATTTATGCTGCTTCACGGCGTTCATCCAGCGCTCCGACTCGTCGAGCGCGCGTCTTAGATAGAGCACGGCGAATGCGGGAAGCGCACCAAGCGCGAACATGATGCGCCAGCTATCCGCGCCCAACGGATTTGTCTGAGAGAGGATGAACCAGGCGAGTGCAGCAAGCAGCGCTCCGCCTCCAAAGCCGGACTGAAGGAATCCGCACCCTTTTGGCCGGGCGCGGTCCGGCCAGGTCTCCGCAACGAGCGCAATTCCGGTGCTCCATTCGCTGCCGATGGCAAGTCCCGTGATGAAGCGCAAGATCGCGAGCCAGAGAAAGCTGCCGGCGAAGGCCGTTAGCCCGGTGAACAGTGCATAGCAGAACACGGACAGCATCATCATCCGCTTGCGGCCGATATAATCGGCGGCGATTCCGCCCAAAAGCCCGCCGATTCCCCAGCCGAGCAAAGTGATGCCGATGGCCGACCCGGCGTAGTAGGCGGGTGTTGCCAACTGCTCTGGCGTCAGCACCGACTTCAGGGCCATGGGTAGCGCGACGACGAGCGCGTAAGCCTCATAGCCGTCGAAGACCCAGCCAAGATAGCTTCCCAAAAGCACGCGCCAGTGTTTCGCCGTCAAATCGGCGTACCATGGTACGCTCGCATGAGTTGTTGCAGCGGTCACAGTTTCCCTCGCCAGATCGTTGAGCTTGTTTGCCGCTCAATCACGTACTGCCGGGCTCGGGCCGTTCCTGAACTTTGAGACCAAGGCCCGCCGCTTCTCCTGGCAGCTCCTTCCATTAAGATGCCGGACCGGACCGGAAACCGCAATAACCGGCGTTCGCCATT
Organism: Rhodomicrobium sp.; assembly: GCA_052144215.1. Classification (GTDB taxonomy): domain Bacteria; phylum Pseudomonadota; class Alphaproteobacteria; order Rhizobiales; family Rhodomicrobiaceae; genus Rhodomicrobium. The sequence continues at coordinate 2,311 of JBKQQS010000075.1, read as the reverse complement.
GGGGGATCGTGCTATGCTTTACGTCCGCCGCCAGGTAGTGAAGCAGCCCGCGGATGACTGCGTCCCCCTGGCAAAGTGGCGCCCTTTTCGCCAGGCGAGCCGTGAGCGCGCGGACCGCTGACGCGGACGGCCTTCCGCCTGAAACAACAGTTCAAAAACAGGGCCACGCTCCGGTGCTAACACGAATGCGCGCGCATCAAGGGCTTCAATCGGGGCGTTCCAGTGGCCAGAGACTAGCGCGGCCTTCGCCACGGACGCTGGCGCGAGATCTACCTCGAAATGCGCAACGCGTTAAGGCCTATCGCAATGTTTTGGAATGTGGTGATAAGCTCCTCCGAGGTGGGATTATAGAAATAGGTCGATGAGTTGGTCGCGCATTGCTGCAAAAGCTGCAAGCTGCTGTTGTTAATCACGGTGCCGAACCCGATCGCATAAATCAGGATGCGCCCCGGACTCCCATTTGCGCCTGTCACAGCCTTTATATTGTTGCAGAGCTGTATCTCCTTCTGATCGAGATTATAGTCAGGCTGGTCTTGGACTCCGTTCATGTCCGCCGGGAGCGAGACAGACTTGAGATGCGACGGGGTGCTACCGGCATAGCCATAGGCGCTGTAGATAGATTGATTAAATCCGTTGGTTGGCTCGGTCGGCGGCACGTAATTAGAGGTCAGCTGCACGTCATTGAAGCCATCGGTTAGGAGGATGATGACCTTGACGGTTGTGGTGTTCGAATAGGGAACGCCGTCGCCAAACGGGCCATTCGGCGAGAGAAGATGCCATCCCCACATCAAACCTGCGGGTATAACCGTGGCGCCATAAGCCTTCATGGCGTTGATCTCATTCAAAACGGCAGTTTGATCGTTTGTAAGCCGGATTATTTGCTGAAGCGGACACGAAAAATTCGGTCCAAGATCAGGTAATCCTTGCACACTTCCGTTCTTATATTTCGCGATGCACTGCTGGTCTGCTTCTTCTTCTTGCTGCGTGTTACCCTGCCAACATGTACCATCGGACAAATAGTTATTGTAGAACCCCCCTTGCTGGGGCTCACTGGGCGCGAAGTAGGGGGTGAAAAGCGTAGCCGCATTGCTGGCCGTGGGCGCCACGTCCTCGACGTCATACGGCTCGGTGCGCTGCCGGACACATCCGAGCCATGACACATTCTTTAATTCGCCGGTGCCGTAAAGCGAGAGAAGCCCTTGTCCCGCAGGTATAGAGAGATTTTCCCGCGTCATCGCCCCAACCCCGGCACTGTCCATCCAGGACGCATTGGCATAGGTTGTGCCAACGTTCACGGCGGCGGTGAACGGCACGACGCCGATCTTCACATATTTCCCCGTAGGGTCGTTCGCATGAAGAGTATTTACCAGCGTGGTGGCGGCGGTTATCAGCCCTTGGATCCCTGTCATGGAACCGTACATTTGGGCCATGGAACCGGTGTTATCGAGCACAAGCACCACTTCCAGGTAATTCTGCGCGAGGGTGACCAGTGTGGAAACGGTTGTAGAGAGCGTACTATAGCCAACTATTTGCAGGAATGCCGTGTTCATCGTCGCCGTGGCCGTGATGCTGACCGTGGGCGGTGTCGCCGCGGTGTTCTGTGTGGCAACGAGACTTGTCAGCGTTGCCGACGGGTTCTGAGTGGAAAAGTTGGCGTTCACGAAAGCCTGGGCCTGGGCTTGGGCCTGAGTGCTGGTTAAGCTGGGATTTGCGGCGATATTGAGCGCGGCCGCGTCGATTGCCGCCGATAACTGATTTTTGATAACGAGTAACTGGCCGACATCCACAGCCACTCCGAGCAGAAGGACGAACGGTACGAGCAAAAGCGCGACCAGATAGAAGACGATCCCTCTTGCATCGGCCTTGAAGGCCGATAGTTTTTCCAATATGTGCCGGAACATGCCCCCGATCCTAAACATAATGGCCCCACTTTTAATAAATATCTACCCGAGGGGTGACGTTAGCGCTTGCGCCGTTCGAAAATCAATGAATTTGTACACAACTGGTGAACCGCGGGCGAGATGGAAAGCTAGAGCGCACTTCGCCAACACAGAGTCACCGTCATTGCGAGCGAAGCGAAGCAATCCAGTGTTAAGTCTCCGATGCTGCTCTTCTGGATCGACACGGCGGCCGAGGCCGCCTCGCGATGACGGACGGGCCGGATTTCGTGAAATGCGCTCTAGTTGTCGTGTCTCAACAGGTTATTCTGCGGCAACCGGGACACAGGAGTGTTTCCTTTGATGCCGAAGTGCGGCCGGTGGTAGTTGTAATGGTGAAGGAAAGGCGTGAGGCTTTCCAGCCTTTTTAGCGA
>JBKQQS010000074.1:0-13358 GCA_052144215.1 Rhodomicrobium sp. | reverse complement strand
GGCGGCGAACCTGTGGACGGCATGGACAAGTCTGAAACTTGCCCACCCGCCCACAGCAGAACAAAAGCAGAAGCAGCGGACATTTGATGCGCTACCTAAACCGGCCAACTTAATTAGCTATCGACAGTCGGCGAGCATGGAGTCGATTGTCTCTCTCCGGCCCCGATTTGCCCTACGATCATGCCCACGGTTACGCGCATGCCTCGAATGCAGAACTTGCCGCCCATAACCGCGCGGTTCTGCGTTATCCTGTGGAATTCCTTCGTGGCTTCGTATCCCGGCTTTCCAGGATACCATATGGCCGCGATCCGCTCAGCCAAATAATCGGGGGCATAGCTTTGGGCCGCGCGAATGTCCTCCAAGGTGAGAGGGGGACAGTTCGCGCCGCCGGTCAGCCATGGCCTCTGCGCTTAGCGGCAGCGCTGGCTTATAGCCCCTCGAACAGCGCTGTCGAGAGATAGCGCTCAGCGAAGGATGGGATGATGATGACGATATTCTTGCCCTCGGATTCGGGGCGAAGGCCCACCTCGATAGCGGCCGCGACCGCTGCGCCCGAAGAAATGCCAACCGGAATGCCTTCAAGCCGCGCGAGATGGCGCGCCGTCTCCAGCGCCGTTTGGCTATTCACCTTGACGATCTCATCGATCACTCCGCGGTCGAGGACGCCCGGCACGAAGCCGGCGCCGATCCCCTGAATCTTATGCGGTCCCGGCTGCCCGCCCGACAAGACCGGCGATTCTTCCGGTTCCACGGCAATCATTTTGAGGCCTGTCTTGCGCGGCTTCAACACCTGCCCCACGCCAGTGATTGTGCCGCCCGTCCCAATGCCGGAAACGACGATGTCGACCGCGCCCTTCGTGTCGTTCCAGATTTCCTCGGCCGTGGTCCGCCGGTGAATTTCAGGATTGGCCGGGTTCTCGAATTGCTGCGGAATCACGGCGTCCGGTGTCGCCGCAAGGAGTTCCTGAGCTTTGGCAACGGCACCTTTCATCCCAAGCGGCGCCGGGGTGAGCACAAGCTCCGCACCAAGCAGTGCCAGCATCTTGCGGCGCTCGATCGACATGGATTCGGGCATGACGAGGATCAAGCGGTAGCCATGCGCGGCCGCCACAAAAGCGAGCGCAATGCCCGTATTGCCAGAGGTCGGCTCGATGAGGACGTTTTTGCCGGGCGTAATCTTGCCCGCGTCTTCCAGCGCCTCGATCATCGAAACGCCAATACGGTCTTTGACGCTGCCGATCGGGTTGAAGAATTCGAGCTTGGCGAGCAGGTTCGCCTTGACGCCCTTTTCGCGCGCCAGCTTGCCGAGGCGCACGATTGGGGTGTTTCCGATCGTTTCGGTGATGGATTCGTAAATGCGGCCCCGGCCTGGAGCCTGATCGTTTCTGTCATACCCGGCTTTGTCAGCCAAGGCGGCCTCCGGTTTTTTCCCGTTGCGTTGATTTCCAAAAAACAAGCGGTCTATCGCTCCCATAGAATCTAACTCCAGCTGTAATTGCTGGATAGAGCTTAAGCTTCCGGGCGCAGTTCCGCTAGCCGTTCACCCCCCTCAGCACTTAAAAGAATAGATCTGGTTCCAAAGCAACCTTTCGAGAGTATGCACAGATACCGCTCCCGGCGCAGGCGGCAAATATATTCTACCAACGCTTATATATTCAGACCTTTCTTCCGGCTGCGGGGCCAGACCACCTCCTTTCGGGCAACAAATTTTCCGGAAAATCAAGTGGCAAAAATCGGCTTTCCGCTGCCTTCCGGCCTTTATCCTGACCCGGATTCGCCGCTGGCGATCCGGTGCAGCGTCGCGTTTTCCGGCGCTTGCCAACGAAATAGGTGCGTGCGGGAAAAGTCCTGCGAATTTTGGACGGTTCTTTGAAATCCTCGATGTTCCGCTGGGCCCGCCGCGCGAGCAGATTGCTGGAGGCGCAGGCATGTGGTGGTAAGGCGCCGGGTTTCTCACCAGCCCGGCAGCACCGCGCCTTGGAATTTGGTTTCGATAAAAGCTTTCACCTCCGGCGAATGATAGCTTTCGACAAGGGTCTCGACCCAGGGCTTGTCCTTATCGGCTGCGCGCACTGCAAGGAAGTTTAATAGGGCCCTTTCGGGTCCTCCTTCAGAAGCGCGTCCCTCTGAGGATTAAGCCCCGCCGGGATCGCGAAGTTCGTATTCACCGCCGCTGCGCCGGCGTCGTCGAGAGACCGAGGCGTTTGAGCCGCATCGATCTCTATGAATTTGAGTTTTTTTGGGTTGCTGACGATATCGAGGACGGTTGGCCTGAAACCAGTGCCGTCCTTTAATGTGATGACACCTTTATCCTGGAGGAGCAGGAGCGTACGGCCGCCATTGGTGGGATCGTTCTGGAGGGTCGCGGAAGCAAGCTGTTCTGCGCATCGTCTTCACCGGGCAGCACGCAACCGCTCCGATTTTGAGCCGACTCCTCAATGCGGTGACTGCCCCGCTGCTCCGGCTCGAAGGATAAACCTTCGAAACATGCATCAGGTCGATTAGGGGTGGTTTCACGGCCCGGGATAGTCCGGGAGCCGCATTAGCACTCTCGCGTGTGGTTACTGCCAGCATTTTATACCTGCGTAAGGGATGGCCGATTCACATTCATTGTGGAGGCAAAGCGAGTCAAACAGGCCTTGTAGAATAACTCGGGGGCATTAGACGCAAGCGGCATGAAAGGCGTCAATTAAAGGCAGAATAGAGAAACGTTTTCCATTTCGCCGCGGACAAAACATGAAATTGCATATTTTTTTCACAACCCCTTCGCGTAACGCGGTTCCGTACCGCGCATTGGGACAGCGCCGCAAAAGCCAGCCTCTGGCGGATTCCATAGAAGCTGGGAAAGCATTCACACATTTGTTGATACGCGCCGGCCAATAGCAATACTTTTTATTACGCAACATTTTTATGGATCTCATTGCTTTTGTTTCGGCCATTGCCGGTCCTTTTTGAAACAATATTCCAGCGCACTCTCTCCTGCGATATAATGAATAACAAAGAGCAAGGAGCCTCCGATGTTAACAAGCGAACCAGCAGCAGCGCCTGAACACGAAGAGGTTTGCATCGGCGAAGATGCGGTCTGGCCGCGTCTTCGGGCCGAGGCTAAGCGAGCGCTCGACAGCGACCCCTTCCTCGCTTCGCTCTATTACGCAATCCTCGCAACGCCGTCTTTCGAGCACGCCTTGATCCATACGCTTGCATCGAGGCTTTCCTGCCCATCGCTGCCCGCCGGCAGCCTCGCGCGGGTTCTTCTTGAGCCGGTTCGCTGGGACGCTTCCATAAGTGCCGCCGCGCGCGCCGACGTCACCGCGGCCGTGGCGCGCGATCCAGCCTCAAGCAGGCTTCTTGAGCCGTTCCTTTTCTTCAAAGGCTTTGCGGCTATCGAAACCCACCGGCTTGCCCACTGGCTGTGGAACAATGGCGAGCGCGGCGCAGCGCTTTTCCTTCAGAGCCGCTCTTCGGAGGTCTTTCACACAGATATTCATCCTGCGGCGCAATTCGGGAAGGGCATTTTTCTCGATCACGCCACGGGCTTCGTTGCGGGTGAGACCGTCATCGTTGAGGACGATGTCTCGATCCTGCATGGCGTCACGCTCGGCGGAAGCGGGATCGCGAAGGGCGAGAGGCATCCGAAGATTCGAACTGGCGTCTTGATTGGGGCGGGTGCGCAAATCCTGGGCAATATCGAGATTGGCGCCTTTTCGAAGATTGCGGCGGGCTCGCTCGTCACGCAATCGGTGCCCCCGCGCTGCACGGCGGTTGGGGTTCCTGCGCGCATCATCCAAGGCGCGGGATCGGCGAACCCCGCGCAAAGCATGGACCAGCGATTGGCCGAAGGGACCTATGAGTCCTTTACCTACGTCATCTGAGAAGGCGCGTCCCCGTTCAAGGTTTTGCAACCGCTTAGTTTAAGAAACCGGCCCCGGTTCGAGCTTGACAAGAGCTTGGGCGGGTGACCTTGCTTACGAGTCTTGCGGGTAAATGCCAGCCGTTCTGGCTGCCTTTTTCCTTGCCGCGAAACAACGAGAAAGTGAACGTATGTCCGTTCCCAAGCCCCCCGCCTTCGAGACGCTGAGCCTGCATGCCGGCCAGCACCCCGATCCGTTCACGGGCTCGCGCGCGGTGCCGATCCATCAAACCACGTCCTATGTGTTTCAGGATACCGGTCACGCCGCTGCGCTTTTCAACTTGGAGCGGGCGGGGCATATCTATACGCGTATTTCCAATCCGACGACGGCAGTGCTGGAGGAGCGGCTCGCGGCGCTGGAGCATGGTGTTGGCGCCGTTTGCACGGCAAGCGGCATGGCGGCGATGCACCTCGCCATCGCCACCCTCCTTGGGGCGGGCGATCATATCGTCGCCTCGGCCTCGCTCTATGGCGGCTCCATCAACCTTCTTGCCCATACGCTGCCGCGTTTCGGCATCTCAACGTCGTTCGTCAAGCCGCGCGATCTCGATGGCTTCCGCGCAGCCATCCGGCCCAACACGCGCCTGCTCATTGGCGAAACCATCGGTAATCCGGGGCTGGAAGTGCTCGATATTCCGCGGGTGGCCGAAATCGCGCACGGTGCGGGCTTGCCGCTCTTGATCGACAATACATTCGCCACGCCCTATCTCTGCCGGCCCATCGAGCTTGGCGCCGATATCGTCATGAATTCGCTAACCAAATGGATCGGCGGCCACGGCATCGCCATCGGCGGCGCCATCGTCGACGGCGGCCGTTTCGATTGGGACGCGTCTGGAAAATTCCCGGCGCTGACAGAGCCTTACGCCGGCTATCACGGCCTCGTCTTTTCCGATCAGTTCGGCCCCGCCGCCTTCATCATGCGCGCCCGGTGCGAAGGCTTGCGCGATTTCGGCGCGTGCCTGTCGCCCGCGAACGCGTTTCATTTGCTGCAAGGTATCGAGACCCTCGCACTGCGCATGCAGCGCCACGTCGAGAACACCGCCGCCGTGCTGGACTTCCTCACCGGCCACGAAGCCGTCGCCTGGGTGCTCCATCCCTCGCTCGAAACCCATGCGGATTACCTGCTTGCCCGTGAGCTTTTGCCCAAGGGGGCCGGCTCGATCGTCAGTTTCGGCATCGAGGGAGGCCGGCCGGCCGGCCGCAAATTCATCGAGGCCCTGAAACTTGCCAGCCACCTCGCCAATGTTGGCGACGCCAAGACGCTGGTCATCCATCCGGCGAGCACCACCCATCAGCAGATGGATACAGAGCAATTGGCCGCCGCAGGCATCGGCGAAGACATGGTGCGCCTCTCCGTCGGCATCGAGGCGCCGGGCGACATCATCGGCGATCTGGCGCAGGCGCTGCGCGCTTCACAGAAGGTCTGATCCCATGCTGCTCCGCGCCGATGACATCGAGACTTTTGCCGGCAATGGCGGGCGTTCATTCGATCCCTCTCTTCCGCTGGTTGTCTTCCTCCACGGAGCCGGCCTCGACCATTCGGTTTGGGCGCTGCAGAGCCGCTGGTTCGCCTATCACGGCTGGAGCGTGCTGGCGCCGGACCTGCCGGGACATGGCCGTTCGGGCGGCGAGCCGCTGGCCTCCATCGAGGCTATGGCGGATTGGGTTATCCGGCTGATCGAGGCCGCCGGGGCGAAAAGTGCAAAGCTTATCGGCCATTCCATGGGGTCGCTCGTTGCGCTGGAAGCGGCGGCGCGCCACCCCGGCCACGTCAAGGAGCTGGGCCTCATCGGCGCGGCGGCGTCGATCCCCGTCTCGCCCGGTCTCCTCGCCGCCGCGAAAGCGAACGATCATGCCGCAATCGATATGGTGTCGATCTGGGGCCATGGCTTCAGCGCGGGGCTGGGCGGCTCGCTGGCGCCGGGGCTTTGGATGCTGGGCGCCGCCGAGCGGCTGCTTGAGCGCGCGCGTCCCGGCGTCTTGTTCGCCGATCTTTCGGCCTGCGACAGCTATAAGGGCGGCCCAGCGGCAGCCGCGCGGATTTCCGCGCCCGTTACGCTCGTTCTGGGCGAGCAGGACCTGATGACCCCGGTCAAAGCGGGGCGGGCTCTCGCCGCCGCGCTCCCCAATCCGCGCGTGACCATCCTTCCCGGCGCCGGGCATATGCTGATGGCAGAGCATCCAGACGAGGTGCTGAAAGCGCTCACCGGCGCGTGATCCCAGATCCGGTTGCCTGCGTCCCCTGCCCTCGCCCCGTGCCCCGCGCGGTTGCCCAGTAAACCCGGCTGACATCGCCGCACGCCGAAATTTCTTTGGAAAAAAAAAGAAAATGAAGGCAAATTAATGATAAGGTTAATAAGCTTATCACGATGTTTCAAATCACGGACACTGCAGGGAAAAAGGGACGGATCATGAAATATATGATTATCGCACTTCTCGCAGGCCTCGCACTGACCGGCTCCGCAGAGGCCCAGCTTTTCGAAAGAGACGACAGCCCTGGCTGGCGGCGTCACGAAAGGGAAGAGGGCTACGGCTGGCGGCGCCGCGAAAGACGCGAAAGAGAAGAGGGCTACGGCTGGCGGCACCGCGGAAGAGTCCTCTGCCACTGCTGGCGTGACCACGAAAGAGACGAGGGCCCCCGCTGGCGTTGGCGCCTTGTAAGGGAAGAGGGCTACGGCTGGCGGCACCACTGGCGGCACCACGTAAGACATTACGGCGAGAGCTGGCGGCACCGCGAAAGAGATGAGGGCCACGACTGGCGGCCACCGGAAAGACGCGAAGGCCGCGACTGGCGGGACTCCGAAAGACGCGAAGACCGCAACTGGCGGGACTCCGAAGGACGCGAAGGCCGCGGCTACAGGTGCCGTCCGCCGATGCACGCCGCCGGTGACGCTGACGCGCGTCAGGAGAACGCGCGCAACATGGCTATTAAGGCCTGGCAAGAGCAGGTGATAAACGAGCACGGCGAACGGTACATCAATTTCGCCGCAGCCATCATCCTCGATGAGCATTGCGACCCGGCCCGCGTCGGTGAGAACAACCTTCTCGACCTGAAGCGCTGTGTCATCACGGCGGCCCCGTGTCTCACGCGCCCACGCGAAGGGGAGCGCCTGCGCGAAGAGGAACGCCCGCGCGAAGAGGAACGCCGCTAATGAAAGCGCCCGGCTAACTGCCGGGCGTTTTTATTCGTATAGATGCCCAACTCCTTCTTTTCATACTCTGCCATTCGGGGTAGCGGGGATTCGGCCGCTTTGAGGAGGCTCGCTGCTCGCCTAGCCATCCGGTGCCCCCGGCGTTTCGCTCTTTATCCTTCGCGGCAATGAGGAGAAGCGCTTCCTCTTAATCGCATAACTTGCTGTAAAGCGTTGCCATGCCCTTGGCTAGCCATACTGCCGCATGATGATCCGCGTTCTTTTCGTTTTCTGTTTCAGCCCCCATGGCTAGCCCTCTGAGAAAAGCCTCGATCGTCTAACAAGGCAGCCCGGGGCCGGCTTGAGACAAGCTGAATGTCTTTTTTAAAGACTGCCGGGACGGTCGCTTGTGGCCCGGAAGGGGCATATACCACCTTTCCGCTTCCAGCATGCTGCGGCCATAATGCGATAGGCGATCCTAGGAGCTTGCGGACTGAGGCTTAGTGTTTTCCAGGCCACGATGCACGCGCGTTACAAGCTCAGCAGAACGCTGACGAGGTTGGGATCGCCGGCCAGCTGCGCGGCCCTGACGGGCGTTTCCCAAACGCGCTTGCGCTGGGCCTTCTCCGGCCAGTTGTCCAGGATCTCCGCCGCTTCGAGGAGAAAAAGCGGCACGAGGGCGGCGCTGCCCGGCCCGGCGCTGATAAAGGCGATTGGGGTTTCCGCCGCGTGCGCGATGACGCCCGCCTCTTCCAGGGCTTCCCTCTCGGCGCAGCGCGCTGGCTCCTCCCCGCGCTTGACTTTGCCCCTGGGCACGATCCAGCGGCCCGTATCCCGGGACGTAACGAGGCAGACGAGCGGCTGGCCGCTTTCCCGCGAAACGATGAGAGCGGCGGCTTGGCTGCGGCTTTCCGGCTGTTCCTTGCCAGGCTGCTCTGAAATTTGCATTGCGGCTTGCCGGCCTCCTCAGTTCAAAGCCGCCTTATAGCCGGGCGTCAGATTGCGGCACGAAAACATTCAAAGCGTCAGATTATCGATGCCGGTGCGGCCGGTTGCGCGCGCCGGTGTCTATCCTCGCACAACACGGAAATTCGAAACGCTATCGTTGGCAAGCTGGGCGACGAGTTGCAGCTCCCAATCGATATAGCCCTGCATGGCTTCGCGCGCATTGTTTGTGCCCTCGTATGGCCGCTTGTACACGTCCTGCGGTTCGCTTGCCCAATGCACGGGGCTGTTTTCGAGCGGCAGGCCGCACGCGGCCCAAGCGGCCGTGCCGCCGCGAAGGATACGAATCTCGCGCGCCGTTCCCGCCCGCGCCTCATGGAAATTGTCAAACGCGAGATGGCCATCGGGCGAGGTCAGCACGATGGGCCCGGAGCCCGGCAATTCCGCCATGTCGTCCGCGAGCCGTACGGCGCTGACGAACCAAGCACGGGGGATGTGACCAGCGCGATAGACCGGACTTCGCGCAAGATCGGCGACTGCAAACCCGGTTTCTAAAGCGGCCAGCTCTTTAGCGTCGATGAACGCACTGCCCGCGTCCCATAGTGGCGCGCGGCGCGGCGCCGGCGTCTTTGTTTCGCTAGCCGTCAGCACCCCTTCGGCGAGAACCGCGGCCTCCCACCCCATTTGCACGAGCCAGGAGGCGGTCATGCGCGCCCGCGCACCATCATCGTCGAAGAGGACGAGCCGGGCGCCACGGACGGCAGCCCACTCCTCGGTTGCCTGCACGAGCTGGCCGCCAGGGGCCGATTGAAACCCCTCCGGATGCCCTGCCGCGTACTCCTCCGGCGTGCGCACATCGAAGAGGTAAAGCGTTCGCCCGTCCCGTTCGAGGAGCCAGCGCCCGTACTCCTCTCTTTCGAGCGTGCGGACGCCAACTCGCGCGCCCCACTTCGCTGCCGCCGCCCGCGCGCGCCCCCGGCTCGCGGCGCTGACTTCGGGAAACCGTCTTGTCTGACCCTTTTCCAGCGGCAAGCCCTCGAGAATCCAGCCGATCGTGCCGTTGCGCAACGCGGCGACCTTGTTCGGAATCCCGGCATCGATTAGCGTCTGCGCGCCGACGATCGAGCGCGTGCGGCCTGCGCAATTCACAAGGACGAACGTATCGGGTGAAGGAGCGATATCGAAAATCCGAAGCGCCAGCTCAGCGCCCGGAACGTTGATCCCTTTCGGGATGCTCATGGTCCGGTATTCTTCGAAGCGCCTTGCATCGAGGACGGCAACATTGGGGTTGCTTTCGATCAGCGCCCTGGCCTCGCGCGCGTTAAGCGACGGCGTGTGCCGGATCGCTTCGACCAGCTCGCCGAATGCTTTCGAGGGCACGTTCACGTCGCGGAAGACTTCGCCTTCCTGCCGGTAAGCTGCGAGCCCGCCTTCGAGCAGGGCAACCGCGGTGTAGCCCAGCCTTTCGATACGCTGCACCGCGCGTTCGGCAAATCCCTCGCCATCGTCATAGACCGCGATGGGAGCGCCAAGGCGCGGGACGAGCGTCTGAATGCGCGCCTCGATCTCGGAAACCGGCAAGGAAACGGCGAAAAAGGGATGTGCAAGCGCGTAAGGGCCCTCCTCGCGGACATCGAGAAGGGCGAGCTCTGCGCCGCTGCGCCAAGCGTGCCGGACGTCTCGCGGGCTAATGCGTTTCGTCATCGATCACACCGGATTGGGGCGATCCCAAAGATTGGGGATAGCTCGATTAGTGTAACCCGGGATAGACAGTTTTTCCAGCGCCGGCCGTACGCCCGAAAGCCGCACAGCTCTCCCCACAGGGTTTTCGTCAAAGGCGGCGGTTACCGGAGACATGGCGGGCTTTCCCTAATCTTGAGATTTCGTACCGGCGAGTCCGGGCGCATGTCCGCCGCGCCGTGCGGCCCCATCTTTGCACCAATGGTAATTGCGGAGGTTAAGGCCGGCAATAAAAACTTCTAAACAGCAGGGCGAAATTGACGGTTTACGCAAATTCCTTTTGTCGCACCCGAGGCGTTAGATCGTATTTGCCAATTTCCAGCCGTTTCTGGCAGGCGGCGCTGGGATTCGCCCGCATTATGGATTTATAATCTCTCCGGCCTCCGATGCCGGGCGAGCGTGTGAAGACGTCGAATAGCGGCCTCCGCTGCCATTGATTTGATAGTTAGGTGAACGCCGGGCCTCAGATGGCGTAGGCCCAGGCCTTTCCTTCCATGTGCGCGCGGGCCTCGAGCGCGGAAAGAGTTGTGTTGTCGAGAACCTCCGAAATGGCATCGCGCACGTCCAGCATAATCAGGCGTACGGCGCAGCTTTGCGGGTCTGGGCAGTCCTCGCAGGCGCAGAAAGCGGTGCGGCTCGCACAAGCGATCGGTGCGAGGGGGCCGTCGAGCGAGCGGATAGCGTCGCCGATATTGATCTGTGTCGCCGGGCGCGCGAGTGCGTAGCCGCCACCGGGGCCTTTTTTGCTCCGCACGAAGCCGGCGTTGCGCAGCTCGGAGAAAATTTGATCCAGAAACTTTTTCGGAATGTTGTTGGCAGCGGCGACATCTGCGACGAATGCCGTCTGGCCCGCAGGGATCCCAGCCAAATAGATCAGAGCCTTCAAGCCGTATTTCGCTTTGTTCGTCAGCATAGCCATTTCTAGATTACGTCCCAATGTTGACGGTGATTCTTTTAACGGCGGATAGAAACCGGAAGGAAGGATGTGCGCCGGCACATAACGCCCGCCGCAATGGGTTTGCGCGTTTCAACGTGCAGGGCGGACATTATTCCATATAATCGATAAATTCAATTTACTAATGCGTGCGGTCTATGGCCCGCCGCATCATCTGTCCGTGAGGAGACCGGCAACGCGGTCTGGCAAGGCGTCGAAGTGAGGAGAGGCTGGCTTCAAGCGCGAGCCCGCCGCAAAGCGCGCCGGGCCGGGTCTACCCTCCCAAGTGGCAATCCCCCCTGCCGCGAACAGGCGAGCTGTCTTCAAACGCCTTTGCGGAATGTAAGTCTACATCTGCGCCCCAACCGGAAAAATACAGACCAAACAACCCTATCGCCGCGTTTTGAATGGCTCCTATCGCCTTCAATATCTCAATGCCCATCGCGGCCCTATTTTATATCGATTGCGTCAACTAAAGGTCCCGCTGTGGCCCGGTTGCACTTGTGATGTCCACCACCTCGCTGTAAAAACCCTAATGTCTATCGTTTCAGTCAACATTAGCGAGCAGGCTATTTTTTTGAGAGACCAGCGGGCAATCGCGCCCGATGAAGCTTGGGGATTCAACTGTGAGTAAAGTTTTAGTATACGCATTCACACTCGCCGGCTTAGCGGCTTCCGCGCAAGCCGCTAACTTGGATATCGGCAGCGTGAAGGATCCACTGCCCGACGCCTTGACTTGGAACGGCGTCACGCTCTACGGCACCATCGACGTTGGCTATGGTTACCAGAGCCATGGCGCTCCGCTGAACGGGTCCTTTCCTCAAGGGGTTGACTACAACATCTATAGTTCGAAATACGCAAATAAGGCGGTCTCGTCTTTGGACCCGAATGCAACCGAGAGGTCGGCCGTGGGCTTGAAGATCGACGAATCCATCGGTGGCGGCTGGGTGGCTGTAGCAAAGCTGGAGACTTCCTTCGACCCGCTTACAGGTGAGCTTTCCGATGGTCCTGCATCCTTGCTCCGAAATGCCGGCGTTCCCTTGAGCCAGCAGTCCGCGAACGGAGACTCTGGCCGTGCGGGGCAGGCCTTTAACGGCCCGGCCTATGCGGGCGTCAGCAACGCTAGCTACGGCTCGCTCACGGCCGGACGGCAGCAATCGCTCCAGCTCGACGCGTCCTCTGTCTACGATCCCCAGGGTCTATCCTATGCATTTTCGCTACTTGGCTGGTCGTCTTCGCTCGTCGGGTCGGGCATTACCGAAGCCGCCCGCTGGGACAATTCAATGAAATATGTCTTTGAATACGGACCCGTTCACGCCGCAGCCATGTATTCGGATGGTGGCCCCGACACAGGGTTCTTCGGCCCCGCTTACGGTTTCGACGCAGGTGGCAGCTATCGCGGTTTCTCGATCGACGCTGTCTATCAAAAAGTGACTGCCGCGGTCCAGTTAGCCGCTCTGACCCAAGGCCCTGCCACCGGCACGCAGTCTGCTAGCAATCCACCTCCTGGCTACTCCAACACCGAACTGAATGGGCTAATCACGGACAATGATTCCTGGTCGGTTCAGGGCAAATACACCTTTGACTTCGGCGGCGGCCTCAAGGATGGCGGCTACAAGGATGACCTGACCTCCGGATCTAGGCTCACCGTTTTTGGCGGGTTCGAGGACATCCGGTATTACAACTCGTCCGCCGCCCGCGATAAAGAGTATATTGGCCAGCCGACGATCGGTGGATACATCATCGGTTTTCTGCCCGCCACTGCTACCGCCAAAGCGTCGAGTCTCTACTTTTACGCAAGCACGAGGGAGCTGGAGCTGGAATGGACGGGCGTGAGGTATGCGCTTCCGTCCGGATGGAGCTTCACGGCCGCCTATTATCACCTGGATCAACTAGCTTTTTCCTCGGCGAGCAAGCTCAGTAGCCCCCAAGCCGGATCGCCTAACCAGCAGGCAGGCTACCTTGCTGGCAGTTCTAATGACGGCTCCTTCGTTGTCGATTATCAGTTCAACAAGCACTTCGATGTCTATGCGGGCGTGAATTACTCGACAATAGACGGGGGGCTTGCTTCTGGATACCTGGCCAACGAGAACACCAGCGTTGTTACCGGTGCGCGGCTGAAGTTCTAAGCTCGAAGGCTGGCCGGGCGCTGTCCCGCAAAGCTCCGCAAGCGGTGATGGAGATCGCCGCTTGCCTCTAACTTAAAACACCCGAACTCCCATCCCGATCGTTCACACGGTTGAGCTTCTCGACTGGGCGCTCGCTAGGGCCCGGTTTGAGAACAGCGAACCCTCCTCCTGTTCAAAGCCGGCCGCGGAACAGGCAGGGCTATCACCAGGAAAGACAGCAACGCAATGAAGAAAATCATCGTGCGTCAGAGACGGCTGGCTTACGCGAATGTCACCGTTTTTCACGGCTAGCCTCATCGCCAAAGGATCGCACATGCCTAGGACGATCAAACTGACCTTCGGCCACATTACCTTGGAGGTTGAGCTGCTCGCGACAGCCACCGCGGATGCGATCTGGAAAGCGCTACCCTTCACCACCCAAGTCATGACCTGGGGCGACGAGGCTGGGCTATGCAGTTAACTCCCGTGCCTCTAGATGTTGTGTGTTAGGGTCTTGGCTGGCAGCGGCTCGCTTTGCAGCGCGCCTTCGACCAGCCGGTAAAACAGCTTGCCTCGCGAGCGGGAGGTCC